>CAYJJA010000059.1:0-15097 GCA_964370355.1 uncultured Akkermansia sp.
CTGGAATGTCAATGGGCTGCGGGCCGTACTCGCAAAAAATTTTATTGAGGACATGGATGCACTCGCTCCCGATGTCCTCTGTCTGCAAGAGATCAAGGCTCGCCCCGCTCAGGTCACCAGTGACTGGATTGCCGCGTGGCCTCATGCCCTGTGGAATCCCGCGCAGCGTGCGGGCTACTCGGGCGTGCTCATTCTCTCGCGCCATGAGCCGCTCTCGATGAGCACGGGCATTGGCATCGAGGAGCATGACGATGAGGGGCGTGTGACCACCATGGAGTTCGACGATTTTTATCTGGTGAATTGCTACACCCCCAATTCCAAGAATGAGCTGCTGCGCCTCCCCTACCGTCAAGTCTGGGATGAGGCATTCCGCCAGTACCTTCTCGGGCTCAATGAGAAAAAGCCCGTGATCTTCTGCGGTGATCTCAATGTCGCGCATGAGGAGATCGACCTCGCGAGGCCCGCGGCGAATCACTTTAGCGCGGGCTTCTCCGATGAGGAGCGCGCGGGCTTTAGCAAGCTGCTGGAGAGTGGCTTTGTCGATAGCTACCGCCACTTTTACCCCGAGACCACGGCGGCCTACAGCTGGTGGAGCTACAGAGGGGGAGCGCGTGCGCGTAACGTGGGCTGGCGTATCGACTACTTTGGACTCTCCGAGTGCCTTGTGCCCCGCCTGCGCGAGGCGTGCATTCACCCCGATATCATGGGATCAGACCACTGCCCTGTCTCCATCGTGATAGATTGAGGCGAGCCTGACAATGAGGCGTGCATGGCGAGGCTGCCTCACTGCCCCTCAAGCCCTGCGCGGACAACGGCCTGATAGAGCTGGTAGGCGATGAGGGCGCGTACGGCGAGTGCGCTGCCCATCCCCCAGAGGATGGCGATAGTCAGCTTTCTCTTGGGCTCTAGCTTGCTACGGCGCAGCAGCATGTAGGCGACGAGCTGGAGCACAGAGGACATCATCATGCCTGCGCCAAAGCTGCCAAAGAGCGCCTGAAAGACCACCGCCAACGGCCAAGAGAAGGCGGTCATGATCCCCCCAAATCCCATCTCCGTATAGATCCATGCGACAAAGCAGCTCGGTGCAATGATGCAGAGCAGCAAGGTCAGATTCGCCACGCTGCTGTAACGTTCTTTTTGAGTAGGAATATACATAGTCACGCCTATCATGCCGTAGCAGAGCTAGGCTGTCAACTCACAACTGAGCGTTAGCAGAAACTTTTTTCCAAATCTCCCCCTCCCCCTCCTCATGTCCCTCTTCCAACTCGTCTCCGACTACACCCCCTCGGGGGATCAGCAGCAGGCCATAGCCAAGCTACTCAAATCCCTCGATGCGGGCAACAAGCATCAATGCCTCATGGGAGTCACCGGCAGCGGCAAGACCTTCACCATGGCCAATGTCATTGCTGCGCAGGATAGACCCGTGCTTGTGCTCTCGCACAACAAGACACTCGCCGCCCAGCTCTACTCGGAGCTCAAGGCATTCTTCCCGCACAATGCCGTAGAGTACTTTGTCTCCTACTTTGACTACTACCAGCCTGAGGCCTACATCGCGAGCACAGACACCTACATAGAGAAAGACAGCGCGATCAATGAAGAAATTGACCGCCTCTGCCTCAATGCAATGCGCTCATTGCTGCTGCGTCGCGACGTCATCGTCGTCGCCTCCGTCTCCTGCATCTACGGTCTGGGGCTGCCCGAGGACTACCGCGAGCTCACGCTCTCAATACACCGAGGGGATCTGATGGACCGCGATGCGATGCTCTCACGCCTCATCGAGCTGCTCTTTGAGCGCAATGACTATGACTTCAAGCGTGCCTGCTTTCGCGTGCGAGGAGACATCGTGGATATCTACCCAGCACAGAGTGATGGGGAGGCTATACGCGTCGAGTTC
The DNA here is from genome assembly GCA_964370355.1 of uncultured Akkermansia sp. Taxonomy (GTDB): domain Bacteria; phylum Verrucomicrobiota; class Verrucomicrobiia; order Verrucomicrobiales; family Akkermansiaceae; genus Akkermansia. The sequence goes on from CAYJJA010000059.1 coordinate 1,895, forward strand.
TTTGGCGATGAGATTGAGGAGATCTCGCTGATTGATGCGCAGACAGGACGCGTACGCGAGCGACTGGAGAGCTACCTCTTTTTCCCCGTCAAGCAATACGTCAGTAGTGCAGAAAAACGCACGCCCGCGCTGCAAGCCATACGTGAAGAGCTGCGCGAGCGCGTCGCCTATTTTGAGCGGGAAAACAAACTCATCGAGGCCCAACGCCTCAAGATGCGCACCGAGTATGATCTGGAGCTCATCCACGAAATTGGCTTCTGCAAGGGCATAGAAAACTACTCGCGCCACCTCTCGGGACGAGCACCCGACAGCATGCCCTCCACCCTCCAAGACTACTTCCCCAGCGATAGACTCACCATCATTGATGAATCTCACGTCACCGTCCCGCAGATAGGCGGCATGTTTGAGGGGGATCGCTCGCGCAAGAAGAATCTCATCGAGCATGGCTTTCGCCTGCCCTCCGCGCTGGACAACCGCCCGCTGCGCTTTGCCGAGTTCATGAGCAAGCAGGACCAGCTCATCTACGTCAGCGCAACACCTGCCGCCTTTGAATATGTGAACTGCATCGCGGGCAACAAGAGCATGATCCCCGTGCTCAAGTCGAAGCGCGGCAACACCCATGCCCGCAGCGCAAAAGCCAGCCGCGCGATCAAAGAAGCCCCCGAGGGCTTTCGTGGAGTCTTCTACCATCGCCTCGATGAGCTGCGCGTCCCGCCTGACCCCTCGTCGAGCCCCATCGAGCACTTTCACCCCGAGCGCATCGGAGTAGCGCTCATCGTCGAGCAGCTCATCCGCCCCACAGGGCTGCTTGAGCCGACTATCATCACCGAACCCCTCACGGGGCAAATAGACCGCACCATCGAGCTCTGTCATGAGCGCGTCGAGAAGGGGCAGCGTATCCTCGTCACCACCCTCACCAAGCGCACAGCAGAAGACCTCACTGACTACCTGCGCAAGCTGGACCTACGCGTCGAGTACATCCATGCCGATGTCGATGCCATCCAGCGCGTTGAGATCCTGCGCAAGCTACGCTCGGGGGCGGTGGACATCCTCGTCGGCATCAATCTGCTGCGTGAGGGGCTTGATCTGCCCGAGGTCTCACTCGTCTGCATCCTTGATGCGGACAAAGAGGGCTTTCTGCGCAATGAGACCAGTCTTGTGCAAACGGCGGGTCGCGCCGCGCGTCATGAGGAGGGCACCTGCGTGCTCTTCTGCGACGTGATGACTGAATCCATCCGCGCCCTCATTCGCGAATCTGACCGACGACGAGATATACAACAGCAGTACAATAAAGAACATGGCATTACGCCTCACTCGGTGAAGCGAGCTGACCAGGGCACCCTGCGACTCTACACGCCTGACGATGAAGAGGAGGATGGACTCCTAGCGGCGGAGGGTGATAGCGAGAGCAACGAAGACAAGGCTGCGCGCGTGAAGCGTCTGGAAAAAGAAATGCGTGAAGCTGCTGCTCGTCTCGACTTTGAGCTTGCTGCCTATCTGCGCGACCAGCTCAAAGAACTACAAGGAACGACGAAGTAGTACGAAGCGAGCTCCAACAATTTTCCTCAGATGAAGATACAATCTATAGCCACAGAGGGAGAGGGGTATCAAGTAAGGAAAGCATGTAAAGTCCGCCGTAGGCGGCGAGCGAAGCGTGTCCTCAACCTTTTGCATCGTCTCAAATAGGCATGCCAATTTGAGACGAAGGATACCGCTTCGCGTCGCTGCGCTCTGCTCGCTATTTATATGGATTGCTCCTTGACAGCCACGGCTTCTTCAGGTCGAAAGCAGGTACTTACTTTGAAGCGACTGTGATCATGATACGATTCTGACGGAGCGCCAGAAGTTATCGCCTTATTTGTTTTAATTCTTTCAGAGGATAGGGGTGACGGCGAATGCATTATTACCCGCTGCCTCGAAGGCTCATTGTCGTGTCATAAAGCGGAGGCTTATATCAAAAATTCTTGCTATATAGGTGAGAATTGCTATAATTGCTGTACAGTAATTGATACAATGAATCACTATCCACGCGCATTCTCGCATATAGGTCTTTCAGTCCCCAATCTGGAAGAAGCCGTTAAGTTTTACCAAGAAGTGATGGGCTGGTACATCGTCATGCAGCCCTCTCTCGTCAAGCAGGATAATAGTACAGCTATTGGCATCATGTGCGAAGAGGTCTTTGGGAAGGGGCATGGCGACTTTAAAATCGCTCATATGGTTACATCGAATAACATTGGCATTGAGCTCTTTGAGTTTGCTGATAATAATAGAGAGAAGGCTGAGTTCCAATACAAAAACACGAGCCTCTTCCACTTTTGCGTACAAGACCCCGATATAGAAGGACTGGTCGCAAAGATCGTCGAGCATGGCGGCAAGCAGCGCATGCCTATCAAAGAATATTACCCTGGCGAAAAGCCCTACCGCATGTGCTATGTCGAAGATCCCTTTGGCATCGTCTTTGAGGTGTATTCCCATAGCTACGAAGTCACCTATTCCAAGGGTGCTTACTAATGGGGAGGCGTCTCTTCATTCGTCTAAGAAAATCGCTGAGCGAGTAAAGCCCTTCCTATGCTGGGTTGGCTAGACTTTCGTTTTGTGGCAGAGGCTTTCTTATCAAATGGGAAGCATGTACTTGCTTTTTTATTGGCTGAGAGTGGTATCTTTCGGCCAATAAAGGCAGGGATTTGATATTGGCGCGTCTCGCCTTGTAGCTGTGCTCTCTTGCCTTATTGACTACGATGGCTGTGACGAATGGGGAAGAAGGGGCTGCGTAGAGCAGCTCTCTAGTGCGCGTGTAGGGGGAGGCTACTTGTCTGAGCGTTGTTGGCTTTTTAGCTCCTTGAGCCATTGGGGGAGATTCCCGAGTCGCTGGGTGAGCTGGGCTTCGTAGAGGGATTCTGGATGGATGGGGGTGTTCTGGTCGGTGGCTGGGAGTTGCTCGCCGCCTGAGAAGCGAAGGGGCTTGCCGTGAAATCCTACGACGAGGGGGGCGATGAACTTTGACCATTTGTCCCCTTTCTCCCACCATGTCCACTGCTTGCTCGCAGGGATGCTGGTCGCTTTAAAATTCCAGAAAATGAGACCACTCATGTGGTTGGGGAGCTTGGCCTTGGCGCCGCCTTGATGCCCTTGGAGCATGCCGCCCTCACAGCAATCAAAGAGGGTGATGCGGGGCTGGGAGGCGTGGCTTTCAAAGCCTGCATCTAGTCCCCATCTGTTGCGCCAGAGGACGGTGCCTATAGCGCGGCTGGAGATGCCTACGGCGTGCCATTGGCCTGCGCCTTTGAGTTTTTGGGAGTTGCTGCGGTCAGTTACCTGCGCAATGAGGATGCGAGTCGAGGCGTTTTGGGCTCGCACGGCGGAGTGCCCGCGCCTCCCGTGGATGAGGATGTCGTAGGCGGAGATATGCGCACATTGGTCAAAGGTGAGTGCCTCGCTGACATGCTCAAAGCTCACGCGGCGTACCCATGAGTTCATAGCATGGCTGATGACGAGTGGCTTGAAGCCGCCATCGTCGTTCCATGAGCGGTGGTGCTGAAAGTCGGGTAGGCAGTTACCTCGGAAGGTGAGGTCCTCTATGCCCAGATCTTCGAGGTGGGGATGGAGGCGCAGTGTCCAGCCGAGCTTGGCATGGATGGGGTAGAGCAGAGGGGTGGTGAGCTCGATGCGCTTTCCTCTGACTTGCTTGACCTGATGTATCGCCTCAATGCGTATGCCCTTCTTTGCGATCTCCCAGTTGCTCTCGATGACTTCTGCGTAGTGTATGCCCAGCTCTTGCTTCATGAGCTGGGTATCAAGGCTCTGGAGGGAGAGCTTGACCCAGTCGCCTTGCTTGACATGCTGGCTTGATTCGAGTGTGATGAATCGTGAGGCGAGCTTTGCGTCGGCGGTGATGCTCGTCTCATGCGCGGGGGTGCGTGGTGCTTTGATACGGATGAGTGGGGGGGAGCTCCACATCTTGGTGGGGTCTTTGGGGAGCTGGGGCTGTGACATGCTGAGGATGGTTTTGCCACGCCCCGCTCCTTTGAGTATAAAGGGACTGAAATCTATTTTTATACTCTCCGATAGAGGGATATCGGCAGATAATTCAAAGAGCCCCTCGGGGCAGTAGAGCACTCCGCCGCCTGCTCTCTTCATAGCGGCTAGGGCAGCGATGAAGGCTGCGCGGTCGGATTTGTTGTCGCTGGGGATAGCTCCGAAATCTTTTAGGTTGAAATGGCGTTGCTTCTTTGGGTCTATTGGGGGCGGGGCTTTTTCTCCGTTGGCGTAGCCGGCGTAGGAAAAGTCAGCTAGACGCTGCGTTGGCAGTGGTTGTGCTCCGCTCTGCTGTGCATGAGCTTGGCTGAGGGAGAGGGGGCAGAGGCCGAGGGAGATTGCCAAAAGAATGAGGAAGTGGCGCATGGGCAAAAAAAGAAAAGTTTTGGTGTTGGTCTCAGTCACGATAAAGGCTGGCAACAGATGTTACCAGCCTTTATGGGGAGTGGAGGCGAGGGGAGTTGAACCCCTGTCCTGAACACCGTTGATGTTGGCATCTCCATGTTCAGACGCAGCTTGCTTGATTCGCCGGTGGTCCGCGCTGTGTCGGCCTTGCACCTAGCTAGTACGCTGTGGATGTCATAGAGTGCGCGTGTACACCACACTCTACCTGCCTACTAGTTTTGAAAGTCGCACCCTTAGTAGGCATCAGAGCTTGACTCCGGTTGCTTAATTAAGCAGCCATTGCGTATTCGTTATTAGAGGAATAGGCATTTAATGTTTGAATCGGCTTTTTATAGGAGGCCAGCCGATCAACCTCCACATGCAGCCAGCATCTCAAGTATCCAGTCGAAACCATGACGCCCCCGTTGATGCTTGCCTTCAGATCTTGAGAATAAAAAACCGAACTTTTATGCAAAAGACCGGTTTGTTATTCTTAGATATGAAGCACGCTCGCAGGGATTCGAACCCCAAACCTTCTGATCCGTAGTCAGATGCTCTATCCAATTGAGCTACGAGCGCGTTTGCTTTTTGTTTGTCACCGCTGTTGCGGTACGCAGAGTATAGCGGTTATCCACGAATATGTCAACAAGAAAATAGAAGTTTTTTTATTTTTGTGATTTTTTCTTTTTGTCATTGTAAACTATATTCTTTGAATGGAAGGGAGGGCATGCTAGGATTAGCCTATGCAAATATCCGCCTCATCGCATATACGTCAGGCCGAGCATGAGCTCTTCCGCCGCAAATCAACGAATTCTCTCGAGCTGATGAATAAGATCATCGCTCGCATGGGACGAGCGTGGGAGAGCTCGCCCTATGCGGACTACTTTACCCATATCGTCGTCTACGCGGGGACGGGGAATAATGCGGGCGACGCGCTGGGCTGGGCGGTGGATCTCAATCTCCCAACGACGCTGCGTCAGGTGGGGAGGCTCACCTATGAGGCAAAGTATCATTATGATCGCTTGCACGACTTTCAAGAGGAGCTCCCCGACTACGCTCCCCATACGCGCTTGCTCATCATTGATGGACTACTCGGTACAGGGGTGACAGATGTGCTGCGTCCCGTATACCGCGAGTATGTGCAGGAGATGAATGAGCTGCGCCGCCGCTACCCCTTATCGCGCGTCGTCTCTATTGATATCCCTAGTGGTATGGACTGCGATGCGGGCACTCCGCTGCCCGTTGCGGTCTACGCGGATATGACCATGAGCATAGGCTGTGTCAAGCCGGGGCTGCTCACGGATGTGGGCACCCAGTACACGGGGCGTATCATCCCTATAGAGATGCCTGAGATCGAGTGGCAGGATGAGCGCATCTCGGTGCTGGACGCCCCGCTGCTGCGCTCTTGGTGTCCTCAGCGTGGCTATGATCGCTATAAAAATCAGCTGGGGCATGTGGCCATCATCGCGGGGAGTCGTGGCTATCTCGGGGCAGCTCAGCTCGCGGCTGAGGCGGCGCAGGCGACGGGGGTCGGGCTGGTGACGCTCTATTGCCGCGATGAGGCTTATGAGCTACTCGCCGTGCGCGTCGCGCCTGAGATCATGGTGCGCCCTCTGAGTCAGTATGATCTCACGCGCGAAAAGGGCTATGATAGCCTGCTCATCGGCCCTGGGCTCGGTGTACTAGACGAGGCTGAGGTCGCGCTGCTGGAGCGCATCCTGTCTCAGGCGAGCTGCTCTGTCGTGCTCGATGCCGATGGGATCAATCTCGCGGCGCGGAGGCGCTGGAGATTGTCCTCAAAGGTGCTGCTCACCCCGCACCCTGGGGAGATGGCGCGTCTCGCAGGCCCTATGCCCGACTCAAGGCTCAAATGGGTGCAAGACTTTGTCGCACAGCATGAGGCAGCTCTGCTGCTCAAAGGTGCGCGGAGTATGATCGCCTCCAAGGAGGCTCTCTATTACAATGCCACAGGCGGACCATTCATGGCTAATGCGGGGCAGGGTGATGTGCTAGGCGGATGCATTGCGGGGCTCTGTGCGCAGGGCTATGAGCTGGTGAAGGCGGCGGCAAGCGGGGCGTGGCTCTGCGGGCTCGCAGCGGAGCGTGCGCAGGTGCTGGCGGGTCTTGCACCTGCGATTCGCGCGTCGCAGGTGATTGAGCAGCTGCCGCGATGCTTGGTCGATCTGGGCTAGCGCAGCTCGGAGATCCACGCCTAGGGCGCAGCTCGGAGTAGATCTTACTTAATATGCGATATTTTTTATAGATTTTAATATAGCTTGTTCTTTGATTAATAATACTCAAGACTGCAATTTCGTGATTGCTTTGGTGAATGATTCAGGTAAAATACTTGAGGCAACCTAACGAATAGCCACATCCTATGTATGTGGTTCTCACAGAAAAGCCCCTATACTATTATGAATAAATCTACCTCTTCAAGAGTCAGCAGCATGCCTACAAGCACGATGCTCGCTACTCTCTTGTGCCTGTCTCTAGCGCCAATCAACGCAAAAAGCGCTGAGAGTCAGGATGCACTCAAGGTGCCTATCACGCATGCCGCGCAGCTGAATCCCACGACCATTGATGTCGTCTTTGCCAACAAGCAGCGCATGAGCATAGACTTTTATGGTGAGAATATCTTTCGACTCTTTCAGGATAATCAGGGTGGCATCCTGAGAGACCCAAAGGCAGAGCCCGAGGCACAGATCCTCGTGGACTCCCCGAGAAAACCCGTCACGCTCTCGCTGAGTGAGAATGCTGAGAAGGTGGTGATCGTCACCTCTGCCATCCGAGTCGAGATTGACAAAAAAACGAGCCTCTTCAAGGTCTACAACCTCAAGACTGGCGCATGCGTCTTGGAATCAGTCAAGCCCATCGCCTTTGAGAAGGACAAGGTAGAGCTCTTTCTCAAAGAAGGAGCTGATGAATACTTCTACGGGGGAGGCGTGCAGAATGGCCGCTTTTCGCACAAGGGGAATATCATCGCTATCGAAAACCAGAACAGCTGGACGGATGGCGGTGTCGCCTCCCCTACCCCCTTTTACTGGTCCACAGCGGGCTACGCAATGATGTGGCACACCTTTAAGAAGGGCTCGTATCATTTTGGTGTCAAGAAGAGTAGAGAAGTCGCCATCAGTCATACGGAGAACTACCTCGATGTCTTCTTTATGATCAATGACGGGGCCGTGCCTCTGCTCAATGACTTTTACCAGCTCACGGGCAATCCTGTCTTCTTCCCCAAATTTGGCTTTTACCAAGGGCATCTCAACGCCTACAACCGCGACTACTGGACAGAGACCTCCGAGGGTGGCATCCTCTTTGAAGACGGCAAGCGCTACAAAGAATCTGCCAACGCCGACACGGGGGTGCAGGAGACGCTCAATGGCGAAAAGGGCGTGTACCAATTCACCGCTCGCGCGGCTCTAGATCGCTACAACGCGCATGACATGCCGCTGGGTTGGTTCCTCCCCAATGATGGCTACGGTGCGGGCTACGGCCAGACTGGGACGCTAGATGGTAATATTGAGAATCTCAGAAAATTCACCCAATACGCCCTATCCAAAGGCGTGCAGGTGGGGCTCTGGACACAGTCCGACCTCCACCCCAAGGCGGGAGTCGAGCCGCTGCTCCAGCGCGACATCGTCAAGGAGGTACGCGATGCGGGCGTGCGTGTCTTGAAGACGGACGTCGCGTGGGTGGGACCGGGCTATTCCTTTGGTCTCAATGGCATTACTGATGCTGCGCACATCATGAATTACTATGGCAATGATGCGCGTCCCTTCATCATCTCGCTCGATGGCTGGGCGGGCACGCAGCGCTACGCGGGCATCTGGTCGGGAGATCAGAGTGGTGGCGAGTGGGAGTACATACGCTTTCACATCCCCACCTACCTCGGAGCGGGGCTCTCGGGGCAGCCCAATATCTCCTCAGATATGGATGGTATCTTTGGCGGGAAGAACGTCACGGTCAATGTACGCGACTTTCAGTGGAAGAGCTTTACCACGCAGATGTTGAATATGGATGGCTGGGGGGCAAATGAAAAATACCCCCACGCCTTTGGCGAGCCCGCCACCTCCATCAACCGCCCCTACCTCAAGCTACGCTCCAGCCTCATGCCCTACATCTACAGTCTGGCGAGAGAGTCAGTCGATGGCATGCCCATCGTACGCGCGATGATGCTGGAGTACCCCAATACCTACACACTGGGCAAGGCGACGCAGTATCAATTCCTCCTAGGTCCCAGCTTTCTCATCGCCCCTATCTATGAGTCAACACGGGCAGATGCCAATGGAAACGACATCCGCAATGGCATCTATCTACCAGAGGGAGAGTGGATTGACTACTTCACCGGTCAGAGCTACCAAGGGGGTGTGATCATCAACAATGTGGCAGCCCCGCTTTGGAAGCTGCCTGTATTCGTCAGGCGTGGAGCGATCATCCCCATGACTGACGCGCACAACAACGTCACGCAGATCGACCAGACGACGCGCCAATACGAGCTCTACCCCATGGGGCACAGCAGCTTCACCGAATACGACGATGACGGCACCACCATGCAGTACCTCGCGGGAGCATCGACCACGACGCGTATCGAGTCGAATGTGGACGACAAGGGCAGGCTGAGCATCACCATCCACCCCACGAAGGGGAACTTTGTAGGCTTCATCCCCGTAAAGCGCACCGAGCTCATCATCAACGCCACCGAGGCTCCAAAGTCGGTCAGCGTCACGATAGGAGACAAGAAGATACGGCTCAGCAAGGCATCTATGGAATACGGCATCATGGCGAATGCCTACCGCTACGATGAGAAGCCCTCGTTGAACCAGCACGCGACCAAGGGCAGCAGCTTTGCCCAGCAAGAGATCATCAAGAATCCTCAAATCAGGGTAAAGCTCGAGCCTGTCAACGTCCACGATACCCCCATCACTGTACACATCGAGGGCTACGTCTTCGCCCCCAGCAATCCTCTGCTGCTCAACACAGGCGAGCTGCGTGCCCCCGCAAATGCGCAGGTCCTTGAGACGAATAGAGAGCCCTACAAGCTCACTCCCTCCTGGGAGAAGGTCGCGAATGCGGATTACTATGAGATTCTCTTTGAGGGGCAGATCTATTCGACCATCAAAGACACCTACCTCCCCTTCTCTGACCTGAGAGCGGAGACTGACTATTCCTTCCTCGTACGCGCGGTGAACAAAGACGGACACTCCGAATGGAGCTCGCTGATGGCTCAGACCAAGAGTGATCCCTTGGAGTGGGCGATACGCGGCGCGAGCGCGACCTGTAGCGTCGCCTGTCAGCCCTCCGAGCCCATCGCACGTCTCGTGGACTTTGACGAGAAGACCTCATGGCATACGCACTGGGACAAGAAGATTGAGAGCTTTGAGATCCTCATTGATCTGAACTCAGTCAACACCTTGGACAAGCTGCACTACCTCCTGCATAAGTCCTCACGCAATGGCGTGATTGAGCGGGGGAGCATCTCTTATAGTGAGGACAAGAAGAGCTGGAGTGAGCCTGTCGCCTTCACCTGGGCTGCGGACAAGAAGCTGCATGTCTTTGATTTTGCCAAGAAGCCCGTTGCTCGCTATATCAAAATCGCGGTCAGCAAGGCCATAGGCTGCTTTGGCTCTGGGCAGGAGATCTACGTCTTCAAAGAGCCCGGCAGCACGAGCTACTTCCCAGGGGACATCAACAGCGATGGCAAGATTGATAGCAGCGACATGACCTCTTATGGCAACTACACGGGACTACGCCATGGCGACAGCGACTTTGAAGGCTATGTGAGTGTCGGCGATGTGAATAAGAACAAGCTCATTGATGCCTTTGACATCTCGCATGTCGCTGTCAAGCTCGACGGCGGTGCGGCAAAGAGGCAAACAAAGCTTGCGGGAAGCCTGAGCATGACTGCGGACAAGCCATCCTACAAGGCGGGTGAGACGATCACTCTCACTGTCAAGGGTGTCAATCTCGTGGATGTGAACGCGCTGAGCTTTGCCCTGCCTTATGATACAGCGAGCTATGAATACGTCTCGACCAAGGCACAGGGGCTCAAGGCTATGCAGAACATGACCAAAGACAGGCTGCATACCAATGGGGTGAAAGCACTCTACCCGACCTTTGTGAACATAGGGCCGCAGGAAAGCGTGGCGGGCAGTGAGCTGCTCTTCACCATCACCTTCAAGGCCAAGAAGGACATGAGCTTTGACTTGGAGATGAAGGATGCTATAATGGTGGATAGAAATCTAATTAGTCTACAGCTTTACGCTAATGCTAAATGAACGCTGGGGCAGGCGGCTAAGGTGGTGGGGGCCCCTGCTGTGTCGCCTTTTCAGGGGCTTGCGGTCTCGAGGCTGACGACCTGACTGGATGCCACTGAGGGAGAGAGGCGTCAAGGCGAAAAGCAGCACAAATTGCATGCCAATTTGAGACGAAGCAAAAGGCTGAGCATATGCTTTTTCATGGTGCCTATGATGACTTTATCTCTTCGCTGTTCAAAAGCGTCAAGCCTGGGTAGCAGGGAGTCTACTATTTTTCCCAATCGCTTTGTTTTGAAGTTGCTATTCCCTATGCTGGCTTGTGATTCGTAGGGGTATTGGAAGAAGTCGTAGTGTCCATAGATGATGCCTTCAAAGACTTTCCCCCCGCGTGAGCGTCGCGACTGTGTATTGCTGAGGGATAGTCTGTAGATATAGGGGTAAATATGTCCTGCAAAGCCGCCGAAGAAGTCTTTGAGTTTGGCTTTGATGTCGTCGTTGCTTTGGCTAAAGATTTCGTAGAGTGCGTCGAACTTATTGCTGGGTATTTCGAATTTGTCGGCAATGTGTTTGAGGATGTGTGAGTTCATCTGTGTCTCTGCTTGGAGGAATGATTGATAGGCTTCATTTCTCAGCAGGGCTATCACTTTTGAGACTTCTTTAGCTTCTCCCAATTCTTTCATCAAGAGGGCGTTCGTCGCGAGTACCTGTTTTACTGTTTCCTTGGGAGAGGGGATGAATTTCTTCGCTCGGCTTGGATGAATTTGTCAAACGCGTCGCGCTCGAAGTCGGGAATTTCTGTAAGGTAGGTCATGGATTGCATGGGCGCATTATAGTGGAGATGCGCGGATTTTTAAATAAAAAACGGTGTGTTTCGTAGCTTTGTTCTGTGAGAGGTGGGGGTTCGGGGGTGTTTTTATTATTTAAAATTATCTCGCTCTTGATTAACTATCTTATTATGCTTGTTCTATAATGCCTTTAAGAGAATCATGAGAAATGGCACGCAAATTGTCTCTTTTTTTGTCAGCGTTTTTTTCATCCTTTTCTGCAAGTTTGATATAATTATCTTCCTCCGCAGGAGTACTCGCCAGCTCAGCCATTTTTCTATAAGCGGTTGCTCGATCGCTATAAAGCTTGTATAAATTCGGTAATTTATTTATTCCTTTCTTGTAGCATTCAATGGCTTCTTCATAACGTTGTAAGCCTTGGTAAGCATTTCCTAAGTGTCTCCATGGATATTCAAAATCCGGATTAATATCCAAGGATTTGAGTGCGTCATCAAGAGCTCCACTATAGTCGCTTAGGCTGTTTTTCGCAAGTGCTCTCATATTGAAGGCTGTGTAGCTTTCCGGATTGAGGGAAATAGCCATATTGCAGTCGATTATACAGTTTTCATAGTGTTTAAGCTTTGAGTTGCTATATGCGCGCATGTACCATAATTTATCATTCGTTTCATTCGTTTCATTCGTTTCAAGTAGCTCGTCAATAAAAGTAACGGTTTTATGAAGATTTTCATCGGCATAGCCTTTTGCTCGTTCTTCGCTTTGTTTTGCTTCTGATGCTGCATGTTCACTGGCTTCCTTTTCTTGCTGCATTTGCTTTAAGGTAGCGTCCATGCAGCTTGCGCAGATTCGAGTTGAAAGAATTTTTCTTGAATTTTACGATCTAATGTTTCGTGATCTACTTTGCTTTTATTTAATGATGTGTCAAGATGCTTTTTAGAGCATTATTTTTTTCTTTGTATTTTTCGTTTAGACTCTTTATTGCATCTTCATGTTTTTGGTTAAAGAAAAACGGGGCGATGATACCTAGAGATACACCTAGTAGGGTGACGACGAGGGTAACTCAGACGAGGGTTTCGTTATTATCCTCGCGTACGTTTTCGAGGGTGTCGGCGTACTGCTCTTTGATGTAGGTGAGTTTTTCTTGTACCGCGTTTAGCTCTAGGCGGAGTTGTTGTAGCTCTTGTGTGTCTATGCTATATTGCTGAGCGTGTAGGTGGAGGAGGCAGAGGAGGAGGATGAACAGGGTGTTCAGGAGGGGGAAAGGGGATTTCATCGGGGGGAATGCGGTGATGTTTATACAATAATATAGTTGTTTTCGAGGGTGGGTTCAAGTGTAAATGTTAGGTGTTCTGTGATAAGGAGGGTGCTTTGTAGGTCAGGCGTGTGGCGCAAAGTGTGGCTCTGGACAGGTGCAACGCACCCATTTAGCGCATCTGAGAATCACCTTCATCCTTGCTTTCTATCTCCAAAAGCTGGAACATATCGAAGTCACTCACGTAGAGACGATCTTGTATAATGCGGAATTTTTCAAACTCGCTCTCTGCATGCAATTTTGCCATTTCTGCTGATACCTTGCCTGCATCTTGCAGTACCTTGCTATCCATAAGCGCAAGAAAGCCGTTGAGTCGTTGCTCCCAATCTGCCATGGTCATGGGAATGTTGCGCATCGTCTGAAACTCGGCAAAATCAAGATAGGCAGAGACAATGCGCTCCAGCTGCGCTATTTCATCCTGTGCAAGATAATTTTT
>CAYJJA010000060.1:0-14839 GCA_964370355.1 uncultured Akkermansia sp.
TTCTTATCACTCTGCCAATAGATCAATAGAAGAGTAAGGGGCACTCTGTCATAATCGTGGTGAGATTGCGTTGGCAACATCACTTCATAAGATGATAAGACTTGAATTCATCTACTAATTGTATTAAACTCCTCGGCAATATGTACGACAGCAAGCGCCCATATCCTTTTGATGTCTTTGAACCCAAATGGCAAAATATTTGGGATGATGAGAAAACCTTCCGCACGCCCAACCCCGGTGATGCGGATTTTGACACCAATAAGCCCAAGTATTATGTACTAGACATGTTTCCCTACCCCAGTGGTGCAGGACTGCATGTAGGACATCCCGAGGGCTATACCGCCACCGATATCGTGGCGCGATACAAGCGTCAAAAAGGCTATAACGTCCTTCACCCCATGGGCTGGGACTCCTTTGGTCTCCCCGCAGAGCAGTATGCGATCAAGACTGACCAGCACCCCTCTGTCACGACGGATCAGAATATTGATACCTTCCGCCGCCAGCTCAAGATGCTGGGATTCTCCTACGACTGGGATCGCGAGATTGCAACCACCGATCCGAAATACGTGCGCTGGACTCAGTGGATTTTCTTGAAGCTCTATAATAGCTATTACAACACTGAGCTCCAACAGGCACGCCCCATCAGCGAGCTCGAAGAGCTGGGTCTGAGTCGAGAGGCTATAGACGCGCAGCGTCTGGCCTTTGTCGGTGAGGGCTATGTGAACTGGTCTCCCTCCATGGGGACAGTTCTCGCCAATGAGGAAGCAGAAGAATGGCGTGCCAAGGGGCATACGATCGAGCGTCGCAAGCTGCGCCAGTGGATGCTGCGCATCACCGCCTTTGCTGAGCGTCTCATTGACGAGCTAGAGCCTCTCGACTGGCCCGAGGGTATCAAGATACTCCAGCGCAATTGGATTGGGAAATCGGAGGGTGCGGATGTTCACTTTGATTGTCAAGGAAATACCATTACTGTCTACACCACACGCCCCGATACTCTCTTTGGCGCGACCTACATGGTACTCGCCCCAGAGCACGAGCTTGTCGCCCAGATCACGACCGAGGCTCAACGAGCTGCTGTAGAGACCTACCAAGCTAGCTGCGCTGCAAAGAGCGAGCTGGAGCGCACGGAGCTCAGTAAGGAGAAGTCAGGTGTCTTCACCGGCGCATATGCGACCAATCCCGTCAATGGTGAGCTGATCCCTGTGTGGATTGCTGACTATGTGCTTACGGGCTATGGTACGGGTGCTATTATGGCGGTGCCCGCGCATGATAGCCGCGACTTTGAATTTGCAACGCAGTTTGAGCTGCCCATTATTCAGGTGGTCGCGCCTGATAATAAAGAAGTTGCTTGGCAGGGCTTTGTCGGCTATGATGGCACAGCGGTGAATTCTGGCTTCCTCAATGGGCTGAGTGTCACTGACGCAAAGGCGCAGATGATTGATTGGCTCGAAGAGAATGGCCATGGCGCAGGCAAGACGAACTACAAGCTGCGCGACTGGATCTTCTCTCGTCAACGCTACTGGGGCGAGCCCTTCCCCATCGTTTGGAACAATGAGACAGGCGAGCACGCCGCTATCTCTGAAGCCGAGTTGCCCCTGCTCCAGCCTGAGATGGAGGACTTCAAACCCTCGGGAGACCCTCGTGGTCCTCTCGTTAAGGCGACTGACTGGATCAACTACAGCGAAGACTACACTCGCGAGACCAACACTATGCCCCAATGGGCAGGCTCATGCTGGTACTACCTCCGTTTTCTCGATGCTCATAATGAGCAGGAATTTGTCAATCCCGAGATTGAGAATTACTGGATGGGAGATGGCAGTCAGGCGGGGGGCATTGACCTCTACGTCGGTGGCACTGAGCATGCTGTGCTCCACCTACTCTACGCACGCTTCTGGCACAAGGTGCTCTATGACTATGATCTTGTCTCCACCAATGAGCCTTTCCACAAGCTCGTCAATCAAGGTCTCATCCTCGGAGCTGATGGGCAAAAGATGAGCAAGAGCCGTGGCAATGTGGTGAATCCTGACGATATCGTGCGCGAATATGGCGCGGACGCACTGCGCCTCTATGAGATGTTTATGGGCCCGCTCAAGGAGGTCAAGCCTTGGGCAAGTAAGGGTGTCGAAGGTGTCAGTCGCTTCCTCGCTCGTGTCTGGCGTGTCTCACAGACCGAGAATAAAGATGGCGTCTGGGAGCCCTCTGCCAAGATCACTCCCGATGACCTCGGCACCACCCCCGTACGCAAGGAGCTGCACAAGACTATCAAAAAGGTAGGCGAAGACATTGAGAACCTTAGCTTCAACACGGCGATTGCCAAGATGATGGAGTGTACCAATGCCATGACTGCCGCCGAGCAGGTCTCTCTGAGTGACTACGCCCTGCTACTGCGCGTGCTCAATCCCTTTGCCCATCACACGGCCGAGGAGCTCTACAGCCTCCTCTGCGCCCGCTATCCTCAGCTCCCCCAGATGCAGCTCAGCGCCATGGAGTGGCCTAGCTACGATGAGAGCTACCTCATCGAAAATGAGAAGGAAATCGTCATCCAAGTCAACGGCAAGCTCCGCGACAAGGTCACGCTCCCTGTTGACGTGAGCAAGGAGGAGCTTGAGGCTGCCGCCCTTGCCCAGCCGCGCATTCAGGAGTTCATCGCAGGACTCACTGTGCGCAAGGTCATCGTCGTCCCTGGTCGCTTGGTCAACATCGTCGCAAACTAACACCACCTCTAGAAAATCATGAGCAAACTTAGCTTCATCCCCTTGATCGCTGCCCTGCTCCTGCCCATTCTCAACTCCTGTGCTAGTACGAGTAGCACAGGCAGCGGCAGCAGTAGTCATGGAGAACTCGTCGTGCTCGACATAGGTCATCACATCAACGCTCGGGGGGCTCAGTCCCCCAGCACCATTAATGGAAAGAAACTCACGGAGCTCGACTTCTGGTACGAATACAGCTATTACGTGAAAAAGGAGATCGAGAAAGCGGGCTACCGCTGCGTCATCATCAATAGAGGTGACGCTCCCAAGTCTGCGCGTCTGCAGCAATTCGCCAGTCGCGCAGGGGTAAGGCACCTCTCCCAGCCCAAGACCGCTTCCCCTCGCTACCCCTCCAAGCACTTCCCCGACCGCGTCTCCGCGGGCATTATCAGTGCGGACTACGCCGTGACGCACAAGGCGGCATGCGCTGTCTTCCTCCACCACAATAGCTCAGGCAGTGGCTGGTCCACCCGCCCGACTCCTGCTCTCTTTATTTATAATAAGAATAATGGGCGGCAGCTTGCCGAGGACATCGCCGCTGAGGTCATCGACGATCTGCCCAACTACAGCAGCGTGAGCCTTCAGACTCGCTATGTGGACGCCTCGCGCGCTGCTGGCTGGATGAATGTCTGCGATGATGGGGGCGTTCCCGCCGTTGTCATCGAGTCTGCTTATCTGAATAATAAGCCACAGGCTCAGATGCTTGCCACTCACGAGAGGGCGCTCGATTATGCTGAAGCCGTTGGCGAAGGCATTGTTGATTATATGAATCGTCGTGACAGGCCAGCTCCCCGCCGTCGCGCAGATCCCAATGTACGTGACAAGGGCTCCTTTGGCTACGCGGCGGAGTCCCGTGCGCTCAGTGTACCGGGTGCGCGCCGATTCTGGCATTAAGTTATTATTATGGCGGTAGTTAATGAAGAAACTACGGCTTGCTTAAGAACATGTACTTCCTTTTGATATATAGACATGTTCATTTGTGCGAATTCTGCAATTTGTTACATTAACTATCGCCATGCCTCGCCTGATTGTAGTAGCTGTAGCAGTGCACATAGTGAAGGCTCTGCCGTCTCTTCCTCTTGCCGTATAGTGGCAAATGATAAGTGCACGGCATTTCACGAGACCTGTTTCTGACTTGCCTTGTCCCACCAATTGCAGTGTTGCGGCTGCGCAAAACTAATGGCTTGCTCTGAGGCATTCAAGAAATGCTGCGAAATCGTCGAGCTGCCATTGCGCTCGGCTCAGATCACTGTGACGCGTCATGCGATTGGCAATGGCGAGGCAGGGTATGCCCGCGCGCTGAGCTGCCTTGGTACCATTCTCCGAGTCCTCGATGATGAGGCATTGCTCAGCTGGTAATCCAAGTGCCTGCTGTGCTGCGAGGAAGAGGGCAGGATCGGGCTTGACGGGGTAGCCATCACTGCGGCAGAAGACCGCTTTGAAGCGCTCGTGTATGCCCAGCTTGTCAAGCCAGCCTCTCACCCAACGCGAGGAGGAGGAGGAGGCAACCGTGAGGGCTATATCGTGGCTCGCGCACCAATCGAGCAAATCTAGGGCATGGGGCATGAGCCCACTCTGCGCGAGCTCGGCTTCTATCTCGCCCTGTCGTCGCGCGTTTTCATCCTCCCAGTCGTAGCTCACGCCTGTGAGTGATTCGAGATGCGTCCCCGGATTCCAATGGGTGTAGCCAGCTCCTAGGCAGGGAGCGTAGGTCTCTATGCTAATTTGCTGTCCTTCACGCTCATAGAGTCGCACCCATGATTGGTAAATGGCGTATTCGGTGTCCACGAGTACGCCGTCGAAGTCAAAGATGATGCCGCGCAGGCTGCTGAAATCAGCGTTCATAGAAGGAGGGGGGGACGGCTAGCGACGCGAAGAGATGAAGTAGGATGAGAGCCATTCGCGTAGACCTCGGTGAGCGAGATTGCGCTGAAAGAGCCAGACGGTGATGAAGAGATAGATAATATTGGGTATCCATGCGCTGAGCCATGCTTGCAGCATACGTGACTCACCCAGCGCATTGAACACTCTGTAGAGCATGAGCATGAGGGCTGCGAGCAGTACTGCAAGTCCTATTCCCTTCGCCGCTCCGCCTCTCTGGAAGGTGATAGCACTAGGAATGGCGAGTAGGACAAAGACCATACAGGTGAAAATGCGTGCGATGCGCATATGCCACTCTGTTCTCTTGCGCGCCCTATCGTCAGGTGTCCCTGCTCCCGAGCTGATGACATCATAGAGTGTCGAGGTGCTCATGGATTCGTTGCCACGGCTCTGGCTGGGGCTGATGATTTGATAGGGCTTTTCCTCAAAGTCGAGGCTGAGGAGGGGGTAGTACTCGTCGTCCTTGGGGCGGGCATCATCGGCGGCGATGCGACGTATATAGACGTGGCTGAGATGCCATTGCGATGTCATTTTGTTCCACTGAGCGGAGTCTGCCCGCATTTGGTAGAGGATTTTTCCTGCTCGCTCGGGGTCGAATTGCTTGATCTCTATACCCTTCATGGCTGCCCCCGGATTTTGCATGGAGGCGGGGCTTTGCACATTCCATATACGTGCGCTGCGCTCATGCTTGTAGACAATGGGCATGAGGCTGTTGTCTACTTCACTTCTCTCTTGTTTGAGTATGAGATCGCGGTAGAGCGATCCATGTGGCGCCCAGTGGAAGCCAAATATCCCATAGGCGAGCGCGACGAGTGAGCCGTAGAGGAGGATAGGTGCGCAGATGCGTAGCAGGGAGCGTCCCGATTGGAGCATGCCTGTCAATTCGCAGGTTGAGGACCAGCGACTCAGACTCCAGAGTGCCCCCATGAGTAGCGTGTAGGGTAGAATCTGGTAGAGAAACATGGGCAGCTGCGTCGTGTAGAAGAAAAGCGTCTGCCAGAGGGGATTTTCAAAGCGATTGCGGAAGCGCTCGTTGTTGTCCATGAAGTCGGCCAGCAAATAGATGGCCAGCAAGATTATCGTGCATAGCAAGAAATGCGTGATAAAGTGGCGCGACATGTAGCGATCCATCGTCCCCATAAAGCTATAGATCAGACTCCCGAGGAAGGGGATATAGCATAGGAGCAGGAGGAGTATGGGGCGCATTTTCTGCTCTATAGGGTAGCTCTCGGGCATGCCTGAGATTTCCCATTTCATCTGCTCGAGCTCATAGGGTACGAGCTGATAGGTCGCGAGTGAGCCTATAACAAAGAAGATGACTATTGGCAGCAGTCGGCGAAGCCAAGAACGATCATTACTCATGACAGAGCTCTATTCTAGAGATGATACTAGACTCCCCGCGCTAGGCGATCGGCTAGATAGGCGGGAAGACCAAAGGCAATGAGGGCATTCTGTGCGGCCTCAACATCATAGCTAACGCGACGGAAGGTGATAATATTCTGATCGGTATCGTAGATTGCGTAACAGGCACGCGGGTCGCCATCGCGTGGTTGACCCACAGAGCCTACGTTGATAAAGTACTTGATCCCTTGTACAGGCGAAAAGCTCACTTCTCCGAGCTCCTTGAGCTGGCTGAGTGTCTCGGTGTCATCGTGGGTGCCTGATTGATCGTGGTAGAAAATCTTGGGCACATGCGTGTGACCGTGAAAGCAGATAGGGGAGAATTGCTTGCTGAAATTCGCCACCGCGTCATTCGCATTGAGTATGTAGTGCCACTTTTGCGGCTGATCAGATGATGCGTGAACGATGGAGAAGCTCGAGCGCACAAAGCTCTTGTAGGGGAGCTTGATGAGCCATGTGAGCTGATCTTCGCTCAGCTGTGCGCGTGTCCACTGCATGGCTTGCGCAGCAATGGGATTCATATTCAAGTGAGTCTCGCGCAGCACCTCTTCATCGTGATTTCCTTTGACCACTGGGCAGTTAAGACTGCGTATATAGTCGAGGCATTCTGCTGGGTAGGCATTGTATCCTACAATGTCGCCAAGACACACTATATCACTGCACTGCTGCTGCTGCACGTCACCGATCACCGCGACCAAGGGATTATGAGTCCCCTGCTCTAACCGCTGAGCTACAGCCCCGCGCAATTGTAGCTTTTTCTATTATAAAATGCAAGTCAAAAATCCCTTTTTTTTACTTTTTTCTTCTCTCTCAATGAAACGAGCAGAGTTCGATGAACTCTGCTCGTGTAAATATCAAAAACCGATTGCTTTATTAGCAGCGGCGACGGCGACGTCCCAGCAGACCTGCGAGAGCGATGAGGCTCAGGGTTGCTGTGCTGGGCTCGGGGATCACATCGTCATTGCTTATTGATGTCGTGTTGATCGTGAGCCCCGCTGCGGAGAAGTCTCTGTCCGTGGCAGTGATGCCGTCTCCGTCCTGATCAAGCATGAAGAAGCCATCAGCTCCATTCTTCGTGACAACGAGACTCGCATCGACCGGCTGACCCTTGCTATCATAGAAGAGTACCTGATAGGTCTGACCAATCTGCACATTGAATCCTTCAAAGCTAAATGTGGCTACATTGCGCTGAAATACGGGGCTATCGAGCCAAGGGTCGTATACATCGCGCAAATCAACCGTTTTGTTGATGCTGCTGACTTCTGTGTAGGATGTCCCACCCGATGCGGGTACGATGATTCTGATCGAATCGACGTTGCCGAAGTCATAAGCAGTTGAGCCCATGATCTGGATTGAGGAAAGGTTGAGATAGTTCCCCGTGCTGAATTCAGCTGGGGCGTTTGCCATCGTCTCACCGTGTTGGTTTGTTATGGTGGTGAGACTATCGCGGTGATTTAAGATGGGGGTAGGGGAGTTGACGCTGTCCACCCCAATGTTAAAGGTGAATCCTTTGTATTCATCGACACTCACATCTTGATGATCAGGAGTGGATTGACCATTCCAGTTTAAAAAACCGTTTTCAGTGACGTAGCTATATTGTTGATCTTGACCCAGTGCAGTGCCGCCAGAAGCCAGCGCTGCTGTCATTAGTAGGTATTGTTTCATGAGGGGAGGGGGTAGAATTGTGTAATTCGAGATGAATCTAGCACAGTGTCGTTATTTGGTCAAGAGAAAATTGTTATTTTTTCATCTAACAAACATAATATTTCATTTTGCTTCGTTATGTTTTTGTGAGTTAGATGTTTATGTGTTTGATGTTGTGTTTTATCCACTTAGAATTATTCTTAACTTGGTATTTTATATATTACAAGATAAATATTAAATTATCTTTTATTAATTAATATGATATTGTATAATCGCTGCTTAGTTTGTATTATTTCTGGCATTGAAGCTGAGTGGATGCAGGTGTGAGATTTTCCCTTTAAAATCTATCACTATAGTAGGAAATTGACTTGCTAAATGATTCCTGCGCAGAGATTCTGATTGCTATCTACAAAATCCTGCTTCTTTGCAATGTTGTCTTCAATGATAAGCGAGGGCTCTGAGTGTAGAATTTGCCCGTGAGTTGTTGAAATAAGAATACATGCTGATGGTAGTCTGTGGATTGTTAATAGTTCCGTTTCGAGAATCTATTTTCCCCATTGCGCAAATGAAAAAAGCCACCCTCTTGCCGAGGGTGGCCTGTTGTGAAAGTTAAATAGAAATAGGGGGGGATTACTTCAGGATCATTTTGAAGTCAACGACGACGGCTCTGTCCTTTGTGACGAGGACGGGGTTGCCATCAATAGCGGTGATCTCAGGGATGTCGATGACGAGCTGCTGTACCTTGGCGAGGGTGCCCGCGAGTGCGCCTGTCGCCTTGGGCTGCTCACCACGTACACCGTTGAGAATGGTTCCTACTTTCGTCTCGCTGATCATCTGTTCAAAATCATTGGCGGGTAAGATGCGCATGGTGGTGTCGCGCTGTACCTCTGTGTAGACGCCCCCTGTGCCAAAGACGAGGACGCGACCAAAGTTATCATCGCTGTTCACGCCTACGATTGTCTCGGTGGCTCCTGTGATCATCTCCTGGATGAGCACCGAGGCTCCCTTGAGCTCAAACTTGCTGATAGAATCCCAGAGCTGTCCCCATGCCTTGTTGAAGTTGAGCTCATCGGAAATATTGAGGAAGATGCCCTTCATCTCTGTCTTGTGCAGTGCGTCAGGAGCAGAGAGCTTGAGCACGACGGGGCGAGGGAAGATGTTTTTGCAGAATTGGAGAGCCGCATCTTTCTCGACGAAGTTACCCGACTTCGGGTAGTCGATGCCGTAGTGGTCCATGAGCTTGCTTACTGTCTCTTGTGGAAGAGAGGAAAGTCCTGCCTCACATGCTGCGCTGATCTCACTCTTGATGTCTGCAGGGACGGGCTGAGCTGCCAACTCAATGGTCTCAGCGCCTCGATACTGCATCTGCTCCTTGAGGAGACCGAGGGTGCGTATGCCATCTACGGGGTATTCGTAGTTGATAATCTTTGCATCCGAGAGTGCCTTGCGGGCTTCGGTGACAGAGGCGTCGCCGAGGAAGGAGCAGAAGATGTTGATCTTGGGGAATTCTTTTGCGAGCTTGATGACGACCTCTGCCGTGCCCATGCTGTTGGTCACGCGCTGTGGAGTGAGTAGCACGAGGATGTTTTTGTATTCACCTGACTCACAGAGGATGCGTAGGGCGTTTTCATAGCGATCTGCTCCTGCGTCACCGACGACGTCGATGGGGTTGCCCAGCGCGGCTTCGGCGGTGAGGACGGCGCGGAGGCGTGCGATGGTGGCCTCAGTGGGACGTGCAAGGTCGAGATTTGCCTCTTCGCAGAGGTCGGAGGTGAGCACGCCTACGCCGCCCGCGTTGGTGAGCACGGCGAGCTGACCGTCAAACTCAAGATGATTGGCGTATTGGAGTACCTCCAAGAGACCGAAGAGCTCGCGGTCGTTGTAGGCCTGGATAGCACCAGCGGACTTGAGGGCGATTTCGAGGACTCTATAGTTGGGTGCCAAGGAGCCCGTGTGGGAGAGGGAGGCGGCCTGTGCCTTTTGGCTGCGACCGGGCTCCATGATGACGCAGGGCTTGGTCTTGGTGACTTCTCTGAGTGTGGAGAGGAATTTTTTGCCGTTCTTGAGTGACTCAAGATAGAAGATAAAGGCATTCGTGTTGGGATCGTCCTTGAGTGCCTCAAGAAGACCGTCTTCGCCGAGGGCGGCCTTGTTGCCTATGGAGATGAAGTGGGAGAATCCAATATTCTTTCCGCCCGCCCAGTCCATCATAGCGGAGCAGTAGGCTCCTGATTGTGAGATGAAGGCGACGTTGCCACGCAGGGGGAAGCGATCGGCAAAGGTGGCGTTGAGCTTGTCAAAGGTGGAGATATGTCCCATGCAGTTGGGTCCCAGTAGGTTGATGCCGTTATCGGTGCATTTCTTCGCAATCGTGGCTTCGAGTTCCTTCTCTCCTACTTCACCAAAGCCTGCGGTGATGATAGAGATGTTGCGGATGCCGCGCTCAACGCATTGATCAACGACATCGAGTGTGAAGCGAGCGGGGACGAGTATGACAACGAGATCCACGATGGAGGGCAGTTCTGCGATGCTTTCAAAGCAGGGCTTACCGTAGACGCTTTCTCCAGCGAGTTTCGGGTTTACCCCATAGAGGATGCCAGGGAAGCCTGCTTCGATGATGTTATTAAAGACGACGGCGCCGAGCTTGCTGGGGTTGTTAGAGACACCGACGACGGCGATGCTCTTGGGGCTGAAGAAGGATTCGAGTGACATGGTTGGGTTTGTTTTCCTAGACGATAAAAATCTTCAAAAATTGAATTGCAAGAAGTCTATCACTTGAGAGTTGAACTGGCAAGCATGATTGTCTGTATGATATTATTTTTTTGTATCATGTTATTTATCGTACAAAGATGTTAGTTAGTTATCCGCGTATTCGCAGGGATAGGGAATATTGTTATTCATCGAGTCTAGCCATTGATTGAGTATTTCGACAGCGGCAGCCTGATCAATAATGGCTTTGAATTGCCTCGCTTTTTTCCCCGCAGCATGCAGCTTTTCTTGCGCGAGCTGTGTGGTCATAAATTCGTCGACGTAGTATAAGGGGAGCTCGGGGAGGCGTGCTGCGAGTTGATTTCCGAAAAGACGTACTTTCTCACAGGCACTGCCTTCTGTGCCATCGAGGCGCAGGGGGAGTCCGAGCACGAGTGTCTTGATATCGAGCTTTTGCACGATCTGGCTGATGCGCTCAAGCGGGTCGGTTTTGGCGACTGGTATGCTCTCAACGGGGTGAGCGAGCATGCCAAGGATGTCGGTCGTGGCAATGCCTATGCGTGCTTGACCGTAGTCTATGCCTAGTGCTGGGTATGTCATGGGGGGCTGTGAAGAGAGCCCACGTGAAGGGTGGGCTCTGAGTGAGGGTGCTTTTGGCGGCGTACTTAGGTGTATTGCTCGGGGAGCTCATCGACGATTTTTTTGATATCATCGGCTCTTTGTTTGCGAGCCACGAGGATGGAGTCTCCCGTGTCTACAACGATGAGATCATCGACTCCGAGTAGTGCTATGCGCTTGTTTTGTGTAGAAAAGACTATGTTGCCACTGGCATCAATGCTGCTCAGTGGCGTGTTGGCGGCATTCTGCGCCTCGTCTTGGGGGAGGTACTTGGAGAGCGAGATCCATGAGCCCACGTCGTCCCAGTCAAAGTTGGCCTCAAAATTGAGCACACGGGGGGCTTTCTCCATGAGGGCAAAGTCGATGGAGATGGGTGTGAGGCGGGGGAATTGCTCCTCGATGAAGAGGGCTGTGTCTTCGCTAGCGGTGAAAGCCGCGATAAAGCCAGCAAGCTCAGGCGTGTGCGTCTGGAGCTGCTCGCGTACATGCGCGATGTTCCAGATGAAGATACCCGCATTCCAGGTGAAGTTGCCCGAGCTGAGGTACTGCTCGGCGAGCTCGGTGCTGGGCTTTTCACAAAAGCGGTGCACCTCGTGGCAGTTGTACTGGAGCTGAGTATCCTTGAGCTTCTCGGCACGCTCTATGTAGCCGTAGCTGGGGCAGGGCCAGGTGGGCTTGATGCCTATGGTGATGAGTGCCTCCTCGCGATCCGCGAGATGAAGTGCCTCGGCAGCGAGACTTTGGAAGGCTGTGTCGTTGAGTATGAGTGAGTCACTAGGGACGATGATCATGCTGGCCTGTGGGTCGCGTCGCGCGATGAGGGCGATGCCTAGTGCTACGGCGGGGGCGGTGTCGCGGCGTGCGGGCTCAGCGACGATGTTTTCCACGGGGATGCTGGAGGCTTGTAGTCGTACTTCGTCGAGCTGTAGGGCATTGGTGAGGATGATGATGCGCTCGGGGGGGATGATGCCGCTGAGGCGCGTGATGGCTTGGGTGAGCATGCTGCCCTTGCCGTCAAAGTCGAGCAATTGCTTGGGCTTGCTGTTGCGTGAGAGTGGCCAAAAGCGTGTGCCACTGCCTCCAGCGAGGATGAGCGCGTAGTGATGTGGATTCATATCTTGGGTAAAAAAAACGATGCCTACCCTAGGAGAGGTAGGCATGCATGGTAAAAGCTTGATTAGTATTGGCGTGGGCTGGGATTTCTGTGCCAGTTGATCACTCCCTTGGCCACAGCGTAGAGATAGGCTACAAAGAGCACTCCGAGGAAGATCATCATGGTGATGAAGGCATCAGGATTGTGCATGACCACAGACTTGAACTCTACTGCCCATGGGTAGAGGAAGACGACCTCAAGGTCGAAGATGAGAAAGAGTATGGCGACGAGGTAGAACTTGATGGAGAAGTAGGCGGGCGATCCTGCTCCCTCTGGCAGTACACCACATTCATAGGGGATTTGTGCCGCAGCGCGCGCACGCACACGGCGTCCAAAAACCATACTGAGGATGATGATCATGCCAGCAAAGCCGAAGCCTGCGACTACTTGAATGAGGGCGGAAAAGTATTCTTGAAGCATAACGTGAAGATGGATGATTTATAGCAAGCTTGCACTGTCTTGTCAAGGTCAAATCATGAGGGGCAGATCATCGGGATCGCTGTTGTCTGGCCAGAGGCCCTGCGCGATCATGAACTCAGACCACACATAGGTCATCTGCTCAAAGTGGAGCGGATTGACATGAAAGCTCATCAGGGTGTGATCGACGCGGGCGCCGAGGTAGTACTCGACCTTGTTGCCGTAGGTGTTCCACTCATTGCAGAACCACTCGCTGGCCTCGATGTCCTGCAAGGGGTCGCGCTCACCATGGGCGCAAAAGAGCGGAGGGAGGTGCTTGCGCAGACGCTTGGAGGGGTTGAAGCGCTGGGGGTGGCGCGTCTCAAAGGAGATATTGAGCATCTGCGCCTCGGGGGACTCGGAGTCAACGATGCCACGGAAGATCGCGAGTGCTGCGGGCATGGGGGGAAGCACCAAGGGCTTGCGCCAGTCTAGTAGGCGACGACGCTTTGCACGGGGCATACCGATGTGCAAGGCCATGAGGGCTCCTGCGTCCGCTCCGGCTAGTGTGATTTGATTCGCCGCGATACCGAGTGCCTCGGCGTTGTTGCGCAGCCAGTTCCAGAAGTCCTTACCGTCTTGGAGTATCTCCTCACCACGCAGGTCGTAATGCTCGCGTGTCCTGTACTCGGGGATGAAAAAGGTGATGCCTCGCTTTGCAAAAAAGAGTGCCCAGGGGATGATCTCCTCAAGATAGCTGCGCATCCACATACCGCCGTGAAAGAAGACTATGCAGGGCTGGCTGCCATCACGTGATGCTGCTTGTTCATAGATGTGGACGCGTAGTTGCATGCCGTCGTTGAAGGTCTTCCAGACAAGACTGCGTGTGGCCTGCATTTCTTCGCAGCTGCGAGCGGGAGGTGGCTTGGGCGAGGGGGGCATAATGGACAGGAGAGGTGGAGGGGTGGCGAGGGGAGAGTAGTATGCAATGTTCTTGACAGAAAATCAAGTCTGATGTAGATTTATCTTCATGATGAACGCTAGATTGCTATCGCATTTTAGGGGGCTAGGCTTCGTTTTTGGGCTCACTCTGTTTGCTCAGGATTACCTCGAGGCTTCAGCTCTCCCCCTTGTTCCACTGCTCGCGGTGACGCAAAATTCTCCCTCCGCTCCCGCTGGACTGAGTTTCCCGCACCAGCAGCGTGCTCGTGAGCTAGGCGAGCGTCTCTACAACTCGTGGCGTCTGAGCATGTCGCGCCGCGATGAGGTGGCGTGGCGCAAGGTGACTCCTCGCTCCCGCCAGCAGCGCGTGCTCAATATCGTACGCTCCATGAATGGGACGCTCGCGCATGATTTTTTTGGCGAGGAGGCAAAGCAGCTGCCTATGCTCGAAAACTTTCGCTACATAGGAGCCATTGCAGGGGCGAATCGCCGCACGATGAATCTCATCTACCTCGGTCGCCTCCAGGTCGCTCAGGGCAAGAGTCAAGCCGTCGCTTATGTACTCTATCTCGTCGATGAGTCGGGACGCGGTCACTGGACCTTTGACCAGAGTCGCTTTATCTCACTTGAGCATACTCCCAAATACGCCACACGTCTGAGTAAGAAAGATCTCAGCCTGCTCCGTGAGGTCGAGCTCTTTCACCCCTACAAGTCAGTACCAGCTGTGCCCTCTGCTGTAGGCTCGCCTCAGCTCATCGCCAAGATCTTTGCTGATACTCCGGGACGTGTCGTTGATATCAAAATTAATGGTGTTTCTACGCATGAGTTTTATAATGAGCGCCGTGCCGATGTGATTCTCGGTGGCCTCAAGAAGGGGGCAAATACGGTGAGCTACACCATAGCGAATGTGGAAGGTGCGCCACGAAACACCTTTGCCATTGGGCTCTTTGTCATGCCTACACGTGCCGATCAGCAGCCGGCGGTTGTCTTTGAGCATATTCTGGACTCAAAGATGAAGGCTAGCGGCGGGAGCTTTACCTTCCATATTGGCAATTCTCTGCTTGCGACGATGAATCCAGCATACAAGGGACCTCGCGCTGCCCCGTACCGCCCTGTTCCCCTGAAAAAGAAAAAGTAAGCAACTACCGTCACTGAGCTCAGTGATGGAGATAAGGGGGATTTAAAATCTCGTTTTGGAAAAATCCTCCTATGAGAAACCTCTCTTAACAGTCTGTCTCGCGAGGTCTTTTGGGGTATTTTATCCATTTTCTAGTCGAATAGGTCACTATGCTCCGTCAAAAATGCAAAAAATCCCCCTCAAAATCCTCTCGCGATTTCAGGCTGC
>CAYJJA010000061.1:0-14690 GCA_964370355.1 uncultured Akkermansia sp.
CTTTGCCCTCTACAAGGCCTACTACCGCGCCCTCACGCAAGGCCTCGTCCTCTCAGCGCATGACATCAGCGAAGGCGGCCTCGCCGTCGCCGCAGCCGAAATGGCCTTCTCAGGCAAAGGTGGCGTGAAGATCAACCTCGACAAGCTGCCCACAGAAGGCTACGGGGAGAATCTCATCATCCCCTGCTTCTCCGAAAGCACAGGCCGTATGCTCGTCGAGGTTGACGAAAGCATGGCCAGCGAGTTCGAAGCCGCCATGGCAGGCCAGCCCTGCGCCCGCATCGGTGAAGTAGTCGAGGGCGACACCCTCACGCTCAGCAGCGACGACAAAGACGTGCTCGTAGCGAGCCTCCCCGAGCTCAAGCACATCTGGAAGAGCGGTCTTACTCCTTATTATTAATATTTAACTTTTTCATCATACCAGAAATGCCTCACGCACTTTTATTAAAATACCCTGGCACGAACTGCGACGTCGAGACGGCGCGCTCGCTCAACATCGCGGGCTTCTCCACGCAGGTGCAGCCCATCGCCACCGCCACCGCGGCTCACGTCGAGAAGGCGCAGCTCATCGTCTTCTCCGGCGGCTTCTCCTACGGAGACTACGTCATGAGTGGTCGCATCGCGCAGCTGGAGACCGAGCGATTCCTCGGTGATGCGCTCACGAAGCACTACGACAAGGGCGGTCTGCTCTTCGGCATCTGCAATGGCTTCCAGATCCTCACCAAGCTGGGCATCCTGCCCAAGGCCTCGCTCATCTGGAATATGAGCGAGCGCTTCGAATGCATGTGGGAGAAGCTGGTCAAGGTGGCGGCTAATAGCCCCTACACGAGCCTGCTGCCCGAGAACTTCGAGCTCCCCTCCGCGCACGCCGAGGGACGCCTCGTCTGCGAGCCTGGGGATGCGGAGAAGTACCTCGCTAGCGGCTGTGTCGCGCTCCAATACGCCGACAATCACAATGGGTCTGAGCAGCGCATCGCCGCCCTCCAAGACCCCACAGGTCGCGCCATGGGGCTCATGCCCCACCCCGAGCGCTTCCTCAAGCCCATGCATCACTACGATCCCGACTGGGACGGCGATCCTGATTGGGGCTGGGGCTACTACTTCTTCAAGGGCGCGCACGACGCGCTGAAGTAATCGTTACCTCATCACTCACCCTTTTACCAAGAACTCCCATGTGCCAACGCTCATGGGAGTTCTTGCAGTTTATGAGTTCAGAAATCATGATATGTCGAATCTTATTGTGCAAGCGACACCTCTTTCTTCGGCGTGATCATAGGAATACGAATCCTATCTTTAACTGCCCGAAAGTACTTGCAATAAAAAATCGAAGTGATAAACTGTATCTAGTTTTCCGTTTTTCGTGTTTAGTCGTCTCGCCAAAACAAAATAAGGCAATAGAGCGAAGACGAAAACCTTATTCATCGAGTCACCTCAAATAGTTAAAAGAAAGAATACAAGATATGAACACCTTCACACGCCTCGCCGCCCTAGCCTGCTGCTCCCTACCAGCCCTTGTATGCAGCTCCGTTCACGCTGACGTCTATTACCCCGAAGAAGAGCATCCTCAAGCCTATGATCTTACCTACAATATCATTATTCCCTTAGTGAATTCCTATGATTTAACTGTACGTGATCAATTGCTCAAATTTCGTGATGCGAAGGACTGGCGTCAGAGGAATGCGAATTCATTTTTTAAGCAGGCTAAGCATTGGGCACGAGCTAAAGAGTACATCGACGGCAAAAATCCCAAGCTTGAATCACAACTCATAGGTTTACTCCAACACAAGGAGGAATGGAGGCACATCCGCCGCGTCTTGTTTAATTACCGCGTTTTGCAGCATCATATGAGATCCAAAAAGTACTACGGTGACGATAATTTTTTCATGGCCTGCCTCACCTTTGTGCAAGCTGGAGAGCCCTACATCCTCTTCCTGCATCAGCACCGATTCGACAAGAAGAAGTGTGACCCGCAAATGACGGAATACATGGTGAACTTCCAAGATAGAGAAATGCTTCTTCATGATGCACGCTATATTCTCGGCAACCTTCTCAACAAGGTAATCAACCATGACGAGGCCTTGACGGATCTCGAACGCTATATACCTATGCATAAGCACATGATGAAGCACCTCCAATTTGCAAGGAACAATTATAAAGAGATCCTTGACAAGGCCTACATCCTAGGCGATTCGGGAGAATGGATTGGCATAGAGCACAAGGGATTAAGCGATAATATCAAGAAGCTCCAAAAGATGAATAAACCCCAATACAAGAAAGTGATCGAAGTCGCCAAGTCTTTTTTATAAGATTTTTCCTAGGATAGACCTTCGGGCGCAACGCATCGCCGCCCTCCAAGTCCGCACAGGATACCCCACCCCGAGCGTTTCCTCAAGCCTATCTACCACTCCGATCCCTGCTATGACAGCGGTGCTGATTGAGGCTTGTGCTACCTACTTCTTCAGTAGCTCCCACGTTGTGCTGAAGTGATATTTGACTTATCACTCACCATTGCCCAGAAACTCCATGCGCTATTGCGCATGGAGTTTCTGGGCATGTACATCAGCCACGATGGCGAAGATGCTTGCGTACAGCTATCGCAAGACTTGAGCTTTAATATATCGTCTTCGTCCAAACTGAGGCTCGTCAATAAGCTTAATGCTATGAATTTCGATTCTGTACAACTTCGATTTTAAAATTCCCGTTATAAAATCTTCGGGATTTTTGATTATTTTACGAAATAGGGGAAATCGTTGCATGTAAATAGTAATTGCTTCAGTTGTCTGAAGAAAAGGAGTAATCTTGCACGTGCCGAATAACTGTAATCCTTGTAAGTTTTCTCCATAGAGCTTCGCATTATTACATAACGAAACAGCTACACTAGAGTTAATTAGAACATTTTGTGCATGCTGCGTAGTTTCTTCCGTTAGAAAATAAAGATTAAGATTTGTACTGTATGCAAAAAAAGCACTGTTGATATAGCTTGAGTTTCCATTGATTGAACTCATTGAAAAGATCGTATTATTGTCTAAAATGGAAGATACACTATCTAGGATCCTAGATGCTTCTACTTCTTCATCAGAAATATGGAGGCGTACATTAATTTTTTTCATAATATCATAAATCGAAGTTAGTAATTGAACTAAATATTCTAATTAAAGTATAACCAAAAGTATCACTTTCTACAAGTGTATAATGCATCTCAGATAAAAATTTTCTGCTATTAATTTACTTTAAGTTACTATTAAAGATAGAGAGCAAGTGAATACGAAGATACCTACTTAAGCGCATTTTGGTAGAACCATTTAAATTGAGCGTCCCCCGTCAACATTCAAAATTGCGCCTGTTGTCCAAAGTGATTGATCAGAAAGCAAAAAAAAGACAGCACTGGCAATCTCCTCAGCAACTCCTATTCTCCCAAGAGGGTGTAGTTGATTCATTTTCAATACATATTCATTAAATTCATCGTCGTTACAAAAGACACCGCCAGCGAGTTGAAGATTTGTTATTACAGCACCTGGATTAACAGAGTTAACTCTGATTTTGTACTTCGATAATTCTAACGCCAGTGATTTAGTAAACATATCTAAAGCACTTTTGCTAGCGGTGTACGGTAGCGAGCTGCCACCTCGTGTCGAACATATAGAAGAAACGTTGACAATTGATGCATCATTTGGTGATGTTTTAAGTAAAGGTAGAAGAGTTTTTGTTACTAAAAATGCGCCCGTGAGATTGATATCAATGACAGTTTTCCAAGAATCAAGCGTACAATCTTCTATACCCCCTGGTAAGATAATTCCAGCACAATTAACAAGAGCATTAATAGAGTTAAATTTTCTAGATAAAAACAATGAAAGTGCTTCAATATCATTAGGACTCGTAATATCTCCTTGAATGAAATCGTATTGCCCTTCGAAAAGTTTAAGTGACTGTTCTGCTGAGGCTATACGAGCAGAGTCACGCGAAATCGATACTACATACTTATTTTCTTCTAACAGTTTTTTGACAACAGCAAGTCCTATACCACTGCTTCCTCCAGTCACTACGCATACTTGTTTTTCCATATTATTTACCTTTAGCATAAAGCGAATAAGAATACAAGCCAAAACTACTAATTTCAAAAACTTCATTATCAATTGAACAATAGAGATTATTTCGATTGAATTAAATAATGATTTTGCTGGCTAATATTTCTCTTGCTATTAGAAGACTCGTGAGATATTATGTGTTGTAGGATAGCTATTCCTTTTATTTTATACTTATACTATAACATTTTATATGCCTATCAATAGAGATATTAGCAAGCTTAAGGAAAAAGTAGAAGAGTCCTTAAATACTGATTCTAGGGATAAATCTTATTATAGTGAAAGGTATTTAAAAGATTTAGTTAAGATAGATTGTGCTGATAATTTAGAACAAGAATTTCAAATCACAAGATACCACAGAAATATTATTAAAGATAGCTTGATTAGTAGTAGCATAGAACACTTCTTACTTAATAATCCAAATCATCATGTAGTTATAGCTCCATCTGGATATGGGAAAACGGCCTTCTTAAGGAAAATTCAATTAATGCATGTGGTGTCAAGTTTAAGCAAACCTAATACTACACAGACGTCTACTCAAAAGCTTTGCATTTATGTTTCGCTAAGTGAGTACATTTTATCAAAAAGTCCCACAATTAAAGATTTTATATTTACATCAATAGCTACGGCTTGTGTTGATAGTAGCTTTTCTATAGATGATTTAATTACGAACGGCAGATTAATACTGCTACTAGATGGAATAGATCAAATCAAACATCATAGCAATGAGGATTTTAAAGAACTCTTTGATCAAATCCGTTTGTATAGAGAAAAAAGCATAAATAACAACATAATTTTTACTTGCCGTGCATCTCATTATAATAATATGACTTCGATGCAGAATATATTCACTTCTAACCACTACAGAGACTTGTTGCCAGACAACTATAATGAAATATCTCTACAAAAATACGAGTCTCAAGAGCTTTGCAAGTCAACAGAAAAGAGGCAAGAAAACTTAATAGCATCACTTAAACCTATCTATAGTATTCCATATTATAAGTCCATCTTAAACGATCTCAAAAGTAATATAAAAGACTGGAATGATTGGCTGCCTGATAGTGCTGCAGTGTTGCTTGCTAATTATGTTAAATATAAGCTCATTCAGAGTCGCCAAAACTCATTAGTAACTGAGCTGAGCGTGGAGAAATTAAATTCACCATTAACCAAAAATGAGAAGGTGTTATTCGCAGAGTTGTGCAAGTTTGCGTATGAGCAGCTGATAGAGTATAGTAGCATTAACAATAAACTCAAATCGAACTCTATTAAAGATTATAGATATTCTAAAAGCTACTCACATTTGCAAAATGAATTAGATAAACTTGACTACACTCAGTCGCCTGGGAACTCTAAATACTCCGTTGATTCGAATAATTTTATTATTTCAGGAATATTAAGATGTGAGAATGATGCTTATGCGTTCCACCATCACCTTTTACAAAGCTTTTTAGCAGCTTATTATATGCATAAGGAATTTGGCATAATTCGTCAAACGAGAATAGTTCCTTCACTCAGTGGTAATTGTGATGATATGATTCTTTTTCTTGCTCATTTTACAGCAAAATCATATATAACAGATATTGTTGACTGTTTATTTGCTAAAAGAATGTTGTTAGCATGTCAATGCTTACAGCTTGAGAAATTTAAACTGACTTATAGTAACAGAGATGCTTACGCTAACCGAATTTTTCAATTGTATTCAGACGCAAGCTTAAGTATACATGAGAGAACAGAGTTAGGTATAGTGTATGGAAAAATTAAGAATTTAAAAATTTCCACATCTAATAATAAAACTCGTTATATTCTATCTAAATTTGAAAGAGTGATCGTTGATGATGAATCTTATAATAACAGTAACAAGTTTTCTGTAGAAAAATTTGAAATTGCTAGCACGCCAGTTACAAATGAGGAGTATGCCTTTTTTATTGAGGATGGTGGATATGAGAATATAGACTATTGGAAGTCTGATTTGGCAAAGAAATGGTTGAAAGACAGTGGAGTAATGTATAGCTGGATTCGAGAAGACTTTGAACAAAAAATAAAAAGCTTTACAAATCGACAATATTTGGCAACTTGTTTGCTACTTAGAGAAAAGATTACAGTTTTGCAAGCGGCTGCTATTTATAAATTTCTCAGCTCTACACTTTCTTTACATGATGTTGCTAGTGCTTATAGAACTTCAGATAGCAATCTGCATGTTCCTCGTTTTTATAATGACTCTAGATTTAATGCTCCAAACCAACCTGTAGTCGGTATTTCTTGGTTTGAAGCTTCAGCTTATTGTTGTTGGCTTAGTAAGTGTACGGGTGAGAAATTCCGATTACCAACAGAGTGGGAGTGGCAATACGCAGCTGAGAAATTAGATAAAAATGATCTAAAAATGCTAAATGTTAGAGAAAATAATATAAACAAAACTTCGCCAGTTGGTGTTTCGGCAAGAATAGAATTTGGCTCTTTCTGTGGAAACGTTTTTGAATGGCAGAACAATTTGTTTATGAATGACAATGGTGATGTGCTAAATCAGAAATTGTGCGATGTACTAGAACGATTAAATGAACATTCTCTTATTTCTTGTCGAGGTGGATCTTGGGGTCATGCGCATGAACGATCTGGCAGCAAATATCGAGGCAGAGGTAAACCTTTTGTACGAAATAACGATCTCGGATTTAGGTTGCTCAGAGAAATAGGTATCTAAGTTTTTACAGAGGAGTAAATATTATGATAACGGGAAAATTTATACGCTTGAATAGAATTTTTAAGAATAAAAAAGTTCTTTTTGTAGCACTTGATTCAAGCCTTATTGATGGACCACGCCATGGACTCGAAGATATGGAAAACTTGATATTGCAGATTTCTAAGGCTAAGCCAGACGCGTTACTATGCTATAAAGGAACTTTAATTCGCCATATATCTCAGATTCTTGAGATACCTATCATCTTGAATATTTCCGCAAGCACAATTCGCGGTCAGCATTTAAGGAAAACTTTAATAGGTAGCGTAGAAGAGTCGATGTCAATGGGCGCTGATGCAGTAGCTCTTAATTTAAATGTTAGTTCGATGTACGAATACGAGATGCTCAATACTTTAGGAAAAATTTCTAGAGAATGTGAAATCTTGGGAATGCCTCTAATGATTAATGCTTATCCGCGTACAGAGCAAGAGGATGAAAATTATAATTCGTTAAAACAATTACGCAATGACGACTACACATCTTTCGTATCACACTGTGTACGGATAGCAAGTGACTTAGGTGCTGATATTGTAAAAACGCAGTTTACTGGATCAGCCGAATCTTTTCATTCAGTTGTGCAAGAAAATAAACATATTTCCGTTGTAGCTGCAGGGGGGGTAAAAATAAATAGTGAAGACCTGCTGGCTAATACAAGGATGCTTGTACAAGCAGGTGCTGCTGGTGTTTGCTACGGACGAAATATTTATTCTTCCCCAGAGCTTGATCACACGATTTCTAATATCAAGAATATTTTATCACAATAATATCATGAAAACATATTTACTTATTAATCATTTTTCGAAAGTTCAAATAATAAAAGCAAAAAATTATGTATCTGTATCAAATAATAAAATTCAAGTTACTAGTGAGCAGACGGCAGATGCAATTTTTGCGATTCGAATAACTAAACACAAAGGTGTTTTTATAGATTCTATTTTGAAGGGTCGATTTAAATTGATCAAATCAAGAAAATTTAGAGAGGTTTATACCATTTTTGATGCGATTAATAAAGTAAGCTTTATTTTGTTTGAAGAAAATATTCCAGTTGAACATCTCTTAGATATCGAAACAACAATGATTTCCTTCGACTCTAATGGAACGTTAGCAATTGAGCAGTATCTACAAAAATTATCGAGCATTCTTAATGAAAGAGAATTGATATCACTTTTATCGCAAATAGACATACCAGAAATTGATTAATTATGAAATTTAAAAATAATTTAATAGTTCTATTTACACTAACTATTTGTGTAATTCTTTCTATTGTTTACTTTTATGATGTACATCACTATTGCTTTAATGCAGTTCAAAAAGTATTAGAAATTAAGAGGTCTTCTGATCATAGTTTGACTGATCTCGGAAATATAGGCAGTTTTTATGGTGCTCTATTCGGGGTTATTGGAACAGTTTTAATTTTTATAACATTATTTTTTCAAATTAATCAGTATAGAAAAGATGAGTTTGATCGACGATTCTACGCAATGCTAGCAATTCATAGAGAAAATTTGTTAAATATTGATTTTAGAAGGTACAAGGGGCATTCTGCGATTAGTAAGCTTGTAGCGAGCCTGCATAATCTTTACAAAAATGTTGAATCTGCTCTTTACCTTATAGATAATAAAACTGATATGTCTGAAGATGAAAAAATTGTAAAAATATATTTTAATACTTTATCTTTTAAAAAAAAGTATATTATTAGTTATATAGCACTTAAAATATCCTACGGATATTTTTTTTACGGTTTGAAAAATTATTATAAAAATTACAATGCAGACTCTACTTTTTACATTACTCTAGTTCAACTAATTCGAAGAAAATTAAAGCAACATAAAATAGATGATGTTGACAATGTTTACGACATAGAGCTTAATAATGAGCTTGGGCATTACTTTCGTCATTTGTATAATACAGTACGCTATGTCGCAACTGCCAACGTTCTGGATAAAAGTGAAAAACGAGAGTATATAAGAATTATTCGTTCTCAACTCAGTGATGCTGAACAGGTTTTAATATATTACAATGGGATGTCAACAGCAGGCAGTAATTGGATGACACCGATTAGCCGTAGGTGTATCACTTTTTTTGAAAGACCTGATTTAGATATTAAGCGAACAGTTCTTTATCATTATATGTTATTTAAAGAAGTACGTGAGCATTATGGCTTCTTTGGGGTTAGTCCCAATGATTTTTCTGACCAGTACAAATACATTATGGAAAATAACATAAAATTAACAAATAGTCAATATAAATATTTTTTAAAAATATGTGTTGAAACACAAGAAACTGGTTCCAAAGAGTCGTGGCATAAGATTAAACAGTATTATGATGAGCACGCGAACACGCTGACAACCACGCAGCGTAGTCTCATACCCATCGCTTATTATTACGCTCAATGGTTTAAAACAAAGTCATCCCGAGCTTATGCTGAAGGCTTGCGATGTTTACTGGCAGGCATTCTTGTCGGTGATCCTATAGATAACACAGGGGAGAATGGAAATACCAGTCTTCATTTAGCTGCTGGTATAGGAGGCAAGGCTTTATGCACGTGGCTCGTGGAAAATGGAGCGCATATTAATGCAACGAACTTATCTGGTAGTACTCCACTTGATATGCTGGGCAAGAACTCATCGGGGCTCGATAAGTGGTTGATTCTGCGCGGAGCTGTTCGCACCCATGAAAATATCGAGGATGATCAGGCGATTTATGAAAATAATATGTAGGTTGAAGAGAAATAACAGTATTTAAAAAGTATGACAAATCAACCTACAATAGCCATCACGGGGGCGGCGGGGAATCTGGGGGGACTGCTGGCGCATGAGCTCGTGGGAGATGAGGTGCGGCTGCATCTGCTCATCCATCGCAAGGATGTGGAGCAGGAGCTCAGGGAGGCGGAGAATGTGCGCGTCTTTCGCGTCGATCTGGGGGAGAGGGAGTCGCTGGGGGAGGCCTTGGAGGGCGTAGATACGGTGATTCACTTTGCGGGGGTGCTCTTTAAGGGCGGGCCTGAGAAGTTTCTCCCGCGTACGAATGTAGGCTACTTTGAGAATCTCCTCGCGGCGGTGACGAAGGCGCGGGTGCGCCGTGTCGTGCTCGTGAGCTTCCCCCATGTGGAGGGGGAGAGCTTTGCGGACTCTCCCGCGAGGGGCTCGCTGGAGGGCAGCCCTAGCTCGGTGCATGCGGCGACGCGCCTGCAAGAAGAAAAACTCCTGCTCGCTGAGCCGCGCGTCGAGGGCGTGATCTTGCGCGTGGGGATGGTGTATGGGCGCGGGATTTTGATGATTGAGGGCGCGCGCTTCTTTTCTCGCTATGGCTTGCTGGGGGTTTGGAAGAAGCCGACGTATATTCACTTGATCTCGACGGCAGATTTCTTGGCGGCGACGAAGGCGGCCTTGCTTCAAGAGGGCGTGCAGGGCATCTACCACCTCGGCGATGAGGGGGTGCAGAGCTTGCAGGAGTTCTTGACGGAGGCGACGGCTCATTGGCAGACGCGCCGCCCGTGGGTGATGCCGCTGTGGATGATCAATGCGGCAGCACTTGGCTTTGAGTGCTGCTCGTGGGTCACGGGCTGTCGTAGCCCGCTGACGCGTGATTTTATCAAGATAGGGCAGGCGTCTTACTATGGCGATACGTCGCGCATGCGCCAGCAGCTCTTGCCGGAGCTCCAGTACAAGACCTTCCGCGAGGGGCTCCCGACGCTTTAGCGCGGGGGCTCGGGAGGTGAGCTTTCATCGCGTGCCTCATCGCTGGGTGTATCGTCGTGTGCATCCAGCCTGTCTAGGGGGAGCTTGACGAGGATGACGGCTTCTACCTCGGGGTGGTAGCTGTGATCATAGTGATAGAGCTTTTGCGCTGCGTCGTAGCGGTAGGGAAGGCAGCGTCTCATCAAGGTGCCCTCGGCGTTAAAGGCGACGGAGAGGGTGACGAGGATGAGGGAGGGCTTTTCCTCAGCAGAGGATCTCAGTTTTTTGATGATCTCTGCGTAGTCCAAGGGAGGGATCGCTGTCGTTAGCTCCGTCATGTTGTCGGGGGTATGGATCAGCCATGATGCCATATCCCTGCTGTTGATCTGTTCTTTTGCATAGCGTGAGCAGACTTTGCTCCACGCCCTGAGTATCTCTTTGTATCTATCCTCAATGATTTTGAGCTTCTTGTTGAATGCCTCATTGATCACTTGATCAAAGGGGGCGATCGAGACATGCGCCGCGTGATTGTAGAGCTTCCTGTGAGGGTCGAATTGATAGACCGCCTCAATCTGGGAGAAGATGGAGGAGCGATCGCTGCCCTTGGCCTCTCCATACTGAATCAGGCGCAGCATATAATGCGCTGATCCTCGGTCCAGATTCGCGTAAGCAATGAGGCGTAAATCGAGCGTGAAAAACAGCATCTGCGCACTCGCTCCGTAGCTCTCTTCCCCACCCGCGAAGGGCAATCCAAAGCCCGCCTTGTAGGCTCGGTAGAGAAAGTCAACATCGGCTATGCTGAGCAGCTCGTAGTTGATCTGCGATAATCCTGTGAGGTAGTACTCCACGTCTGCGGGCATTTCTGGGCAGGGGGATTGCTCAGAAGCTGCACCGAGTAGGGTGCTTAAGAGGCAAATGAGATTCATCATCCTCAGATCATAGAGCAGGGAGGCTCGGGGATCAATCAAAATTTTTCTTGACGAAATGCTTCCTATTTGTAAAATCAATTTGCGAACCGCTCGCAAATTATTTTTTTAAGAAAATCGAATTATACCGCTTTGATTTATGATTGAGGCTTTTTGGATTCGGTTTCGTTCTTAATTATGCGAACCGATAGCAAAATTCTCTCATTATATGAAAGCGCGTACTTCAACCACAAGAATAGCCTCCGCCGTCCTAGCACTCGCTCTGACAGGCGCTTACTGCCTAGCCCAATCCGAAGCGCAGCAGCCCGATGTCATCCAAACGACGGATGCCCTCCTCCCAGAGACAACTCAGAATAGCGCGGATGTCGAGCTCCCCGCCGTGACCTCGTCTGCCGCCACGGCGGGAGCTCCTGTCACCGTCACCGATATAGGTGTCTCTGTCTCCGTCCTCAATGTGAGCGATCTCCGCAAGGAGGGTGTCTACAATCTCGGTGCTGCCTTGCAGCGTGTGCCCGGTGTCTTCAC
Source organism: uncultured Akkermansia sp. (assembly GCA_964370355.1). Taxonomy (GTDB): domain Bacteria; phylum Verrucomicrobiota; class Verrucomicrobiia; order Verrucomicrobiales; family Akkermansiaceae; genus Akkermansia. The sequence continues at coordinate 11,945 of CAYJJA010000061.1, forward strand.
GCTACCTAGCGGCGGGCAGACTCCTTCCTTTAGCTCCGTGCCCAATATACGAGGTACTTGTGCGAACTGTTACGGCCTGACCACCATGGATGGTATGCGCATGCAGAGTTCCAGCGCGGGCTTTACGCAGAATATTGTCAGCCAGAGCAATCTCTTTAATCTGGGCACGCTGGAGGTGCTGCGCGGCTCACAGGCGGCGGTCTATGGAGGCGGGGCGGTCAATGGGGTGATCTTTATGGAATCACCCGAGGGCAAAGGCGAGCCTAGCTACACGCTGTTTGGCGAGGTGGGCAGCTTCAATTCGCTCACTGGCAGCGCAACGGCTCAGGGGCAGATCGAAAAACTCTCTTACTATGTGAATACGACCTACACGCGCACGGACAATGACTTCAAGACGCTGGATGGCTCGAGCTTCCCCGTGAAGGATCTCGGACGCAGCGAGATGTGGCAGCAGAGCCTGCGTCTGGACTACCAGATCAATGAGAACAATAAGACGACGGTAACCTACAGGCACCAGCAAAATGACTTCCGCGCCCTGCTCGGTGATCACGATTATCAAGACTTTGACATGAGCAATCAGCTCTTCACCCTGCGTCACTACACCAAGATCAATGAGAAGTACAGCTCCAGCCTCATGGCGGGCTACTACAGCTATGATGATCAGAAGGGCACGCTCAACGAGCAGCTGGAGAATATCCAAATCCAGTGGGACAACTACTATACGTGGAATGAGCGGCACAACTCGACGGCAGGCTTTACCTGGAATCGCAGCGACTACGACGCCACGCAGGAGGGCGACACGCGCACGGGCTTGGAGAATGTCTATGGCTTTTATGTGAATCACAACTACAGGCCTGCGGACAATTGGGACAATGATGTCGCCCTGCGTCTCGACTCCAGCTCCCTCTTTGATGAGCATTTCACCTTCCGCGCGGCGAGCAATTACCGCTTCAACGACGACAAGACACGCGTCTATGGCTCTGTAGGCACGGGCTACAAATCACCTGCGCAGTGGCAGCTATCACCCCTCGTGCAGCATTTTGGCTCAACGGCCTATCAGGGCAATCCCGATCTGGAGGTCGAGACGAGCGTGAGCTTTGATATCGGTATGGCTCACAAGATTCGAGAGAATCATGAGCTGAGCATCACCTACTTTTGGACACAGATCAAGGATGCGATTAATCACGGCCATGATCATGGTCATGGGGGGCATACAGATCATAATCATAGCCATGGTCATCATCATGTTGAGGTCTTGGCCAATGCGCCGGGGCATGTGCTCTCGCAGGGTGTCGAGCTCAATCTCCAAGGAGAGATTGAGAAGAATTGGAATACATCTTACAATCTCTCCTACACCTACACGCGCCCCAAGATGAGCCACAATGACACGCAGTTTGAGAACTCCTCACGCCATCTCCTCTCCTTTGACATCAATACACAGCCTGTAGAGCGGCTGCTCATCGGTGCGGGATTCTCCGCAGGAGCGCAGCGCGTGGATATAGAGGGAAACAGCATTGACAATTACTTTGTCGCCCGCTTCTACGCGAACTACGCGATCAATGAAAACATAAGCCTCCATCTCCGCGTGGAGAATCTCACCGATAATGAGTACATCATTGATAACGACAATGGTATCATCGGCTCTGGCATAGGCATCTACGGTGGCATGACAGTCAAATTCTAAAAGACAGCTCTCACGAATCAAGGGCGAATCCTCCCCTTTGTGGTGAAGTAAGTATCAAGGCAAGGTCAATGACATCGACCTTGCCTTGAGCTTGATAGGGAGGGGCGCATGCTGTATGATGTCGCGCATGGCTGAGATGAATTTTGATTCTGTGAAGGTAGTTGCGACGGATATTGACGGCACGATTATGCCCGAGGCGGGGCTGGAGCTAGATGCTTCGTATGTTGAGATCATACCTGAGCTGAGGGCAGCGGGCTATCGCGTGATTATTGCGAGTGGTCGGCAGATGGAGAGCATTGAGCGTCTCTTTGAGCCTGTGCTGGATGAGATAGATATTGTCGCCAATGGAGGACTTTGTCTGAAGGGGGCGCAGGGCTGGGAGATGCTGGAGAGTGTCCCTAGGGCATGGGTGGAGGAGATGGAGCGCGATATGGAGCAGCTGCCTGATGTGGAGGGACTCTTTTGTGGCTTGGGCATGTCCTATGCTCAGCATCCGCAGAGTGAGATGTGCTGCTTTTTGCGCGATGCTTACAGGATTAATTTGTACCCCCTTGAGGGCGTAGGCTGCTTGCCCGATGTGCCACTGGGCAAGATATCGCTCTATTCGCGTGATGGGGTGGAGGCGCGTAGTAGAAGCTTTATAGAAAAATGGTCTTCACGCCTGAGCCTGACGGTGGCGGGCGAGTACTGGATTGATTGCACGATGCAGGGGATCAACAAGGCGCAGGCTATCCAAGGGCTGCTGACTCAATATGGCTTGCGCCCCGAGCAGCTGATGGCGAGTGGGGATCAGATGAATGACTATGAGATGCTGCGCATGGCGGGGCTCTCGTTGGCGGTCTCGAATGCAGATGCGCGATTGAGGGCAGTGGCAACACATTGCCCTGAGAATGCTGACTTTCTCGCTGTAGCGCGAGCGTGGCGCTCTTTGTTGGAGTCGCGTTGAGCGAGCAGAGTGTCCTAGCAAAAGAGCGAGAATCTCTTGTAGATTCTCGCTCTTTTAACGAAAGCCGGATATCAGATTCGAACTGATGACCATCCGATTACAAATCGGGAGCTCTA
>CAYJJA010000062.1:0-8426 GCA_964370355.1 uncultured Akkermansia sp.
TGCCGGATTTTATCTTGACTAACGAAGCGTTCTGAGGTACGCAGGCGGTGGTTGCGCAACAACGGTCTACGTACCTGAAGCCGCCGTGGCAATCAAGTCGCTATCCAGCATAAACCGCTTCGCGACGCTGCGCTCTGCTCGCTATTTATATGGATTGCTCCTTGACAGCCACGGCTTCTTCAGGTCGAAAGCAGGTATCTACTTTGTTGAATGAAAAATGAGATTTTTCACCCAACAAAGTAAGATTGCCTTGGTATGAAGCGACTGTGATCATGATACGATTCTGACGGAGTACCCTTTTTTTGCGCTCGTATAAAGCATACTCACGTGGGAGAAAACATAAGGCGCGCTGAAACTTTCGTCACAACGCGCCCAATCTAGCTTACTACTTATGAAATACAATCACAGATGAAACACAGAGTTAGTTAAACTTCTTACGCATCCCTTATGTGGTGTTATATAGTCTGACAACAGCAGAAGTGCATTTGTTCAATGTAATCGTATTTTTTTTAAAAAATTTTACAAAAGACTCTCACCACACCCACGCACCTACACCCTGCGGGCGCCGCCCCTGAGAGAGAGGCTGGTAGCGCGTCTTATCAATATTGCCATACAAACGCACGCCCAAGGCACGGTACCAATTTCTACTCATACTCACGCCCGTATGGCAGCCATAGCTGTAGCAGATCGCGCCCGGTGCAAAAATATCACGCCTAATGAGACGCGCGAGATCCTTCTCATGTATCCACGCCTTAGATGCACCAATAATAGAATTGCTATAGTCGAGCATAAAAGCATGAGCATTGGAATGCCCATAATAAGTAAAAGTACGAATCTTGCGCCCTGCGCGAGGCGCATTATTCAGCGCGGCGACCGCCTGCGAGCTAGAGCTCACCCAGACGAGACGCGCCTTATACTTGACAGCATGCTCCTCAATCCACTGGACATAGGGCTTGCCATCCTCGGCCTGACGCGTGACATAGGAAGGGCGGTAGACGATCCATGTGATGACGGCATGGGGATTTTTCTCACGCAGCTGCTGCATATGCAGGGTGGAGGCGCGTATAAAATTCGCCCACCAGCGATCATGCACCTTGTCGGGGGCGCGATAATTCTCCCATGACTTGAGCGCGACCCCACCAGCCATGATGACATCAAGAGCGCGCGCGAAGTTTGTTAGAAACAAAATTGAGGATAAACAAGCGAAAATGAATGCATTCATAGGATAAAGAAATATAAAATAGACAACTGAATAAGTCAAGGACAAATCCCCACACAACACAGCACATCAAAAAGTCAGCCGCGCAAAAGAAGCACTAACATGCAGGGGCTCATCCGTAGCAATCCTGCCATTCGCTGCATTAACAACAACCGAATCTGCAATGAACGAGAATGCACCAAAAACAAGTCCGACAAGCGAGAATAAAAAACACCATGATGCGGCATTCCTCAAGAGCGAGCCTCGAAGAATGCCGCATCACGGCAAATCAGAACATGCTCATGGCATTATCGATGCTTATACCCTTTGGGCCAGTGAGCTTGTTTATCCCCTATAGGTGCTTGGCGGAACATAGAACCTGTAGAAGCATTCACATTGAGCTGCCAGCCAGAGAGATCGCCATCAAAAGCAGAATTGTAAAACATATTCGCCATATCAAGCGCACTACCTACATTCCACTTGGAAATATCGCCATTGAAACTACACTCGTGAAACATAGCCCCCATATCCCTCACCTGACTGACATCCCAGCCTGAGATATCTCCATTGAAATCAATGCGCTGGAAGAGTGAACGCATGATTTTAACATGCCCCGTCTTGAGGTGATTCAAATTCGCACGCTTCCCCTGCTTCAAGATCTCAGCAATCACCTGAGACTTCAAGTAAATATAATCCCTTGTCTCTGACGCCAAGTCCGTAGGATAAGGTATACCAAAACACATACTATAAGTCTGTGCCGATGCGTTAATATTCTTGGGCGTATTCTTGGGCTCAATCTTCGAGCAGCTAAACATGCTCACCAGGTATTTGGCGCGAGTCAGATCCCACTTGGTCAAGTCTTGATTATAGGGAGCAAAACCAAACATCGTGTTCATTGAGCGCACGCGACGCACATCCCAACGGGAGAGATCACCATTGAACAAAGAGGCAAAAAACATCGTCTGCATATTTTCGACGCGACTCACATCCCACTGGGAGATATCGCCATTAAAAGCAGAATAGTAGAACATACTTGCCATATTCGTCACGCGACTCACATCCCAGCCCGAGATATCGCCCGTAAACACACAGAGCGAAAACATGCTAGCCATATCAGCAACATGGCTCACATCCCACTGCGACACATCGCCATTAAATAGAAAAGCGCTAAACATCAGCGACATATTCGTCACATGACTCACATCCCACTGAGAGATATCGCCATTAAAGAGCGACCAACTAAACATAGAAGACATATCGGTCACATGAGACACATCCCACTGGGATAGATCACCCACAAAGATTGAATGATCAAACATAGAGGACATATCACGCACCTGACCGACATCCCACTTGGAAAGATCCCCTGCGAAGCGTGACTCGTTGAACATACTGCCCATATCAATCACACGGCTCACATCCCACTGCGAAATATCGCCATTAAAGACGCTCGATTTGAACATCGAGTTCATACTCACGACATGCCCGACATCCCATTTTGAAATATCGCCATTGAAAGGACAGGAGCTAAACATAGAAGACATCCTCTGCACATGGCTCACATCCCACTGCGACACATCGCCATTAAACGGGCTACTGGCAAACATGTGTGACATATCGAGGACATCGCCAACGCGCCAGCTCGAAAGATCTTGATTAAAACTCGACTCGGCAAACATACTCGCCATGCTACGCACGCGACTCACATCCCACTTTGAGATATCACCATCAAAGAGTGACTGGCTGAACATGCCACGCATATCCGTCACGCGCCCGACATCCCATTGTGAAATATCACCATTGAAGGGCGACTGGGCAAACATGCCCACCATACTCTCCACGGCACTCACATCCCACTGAGAGATATCGCCTGTAAAAAATCCCTCAGAAAAGAGGTAGTCCATATTCGTCACCTCGCTCACGTCAATGTGGTTTAAATTGGCATTTTTGCCGAGCTTGGCGATCTCTCTCTTGACGATATCCTGTATCGTTTTGTCCGTAGCCTTGAGCATGCTAGATGCAGGCGTGCTAGATGCAGGAGAGGGAGCAGAGTCAGCGATAGGTGGCGCTACAGGCACCTGCGCGTAGGTGGAGGCAGTCATACCAGAGAGTAAAACCAGAGCTGAGCTGGTGACGGCGAGGGGGAAATGGGGTGTTTTCATCATAGAAGGAGTGATTGTTAGGTGTGAGTATTTACCACTCTTCATTTATAATCTACCCCTTCGCGCTTGTCAAGTCAGCTTTTATTCCATCATGGCGTGGATGATCAATCCCCGATTTATTGGAGATGCAGGAGATTTATACAGCAACACTGGCCTGTCTACACGATGAGCAGACAGCCGCCAAGGGAGCATCAGATACAAAATCCACATTAATAGAAAAAATATCTTGCAATGCGAGCTCAAATCCGCTACACTCCCTGCACATTCCCATGCGCACGTGGCGGAATTGGTAGACGCGCTAGTTTCAGGTTCTAGTGAGTAACTTCGTGAAGGTTCGAGTCCTTTCGTGCGTATCGCAATCAAGAGGGTTGTGACGGTCATTGACTGTCACAACCCTTTTACTTTGCCCATTTTTGACTTGACCGAGTGGCAAGAGGCAGGTTAGAACTGGGGGACTAGGATTGCGCGACATTGGCTCTCCACGTGATACCGCGTAGAGGGTCTAGAGGTGCTGGGGCTTTGAGAACAGACTGAGCACAGACCACTTATGTAATACCCACCCTATTGACAGCTAAAGTATTTATCTGCTAGACTGTAGTGCAAGAGCGAGCAGGTGTATCTACTCTGCAGCTCTTGCATAAGCCGTCTGCTTGTGTTTCGCCTCTTTCGATGATTATGAAAGAGTAGGTCAAACAACAAACCTGCATTTGCAGCTGTGCCAGCTTCTTCGGATCAGTATTCTACATCCTTGCAAATTATTGATGTCGAGAAGGTGATCTCGCTGCGGCGCTGCTCGATGCGGCGTCCCTAGCGGATTACTCGCTCAAGCAGCAAGATACTATCAAGACAGCAGAGACGGTAGCCATGGTCATCATGATCTCGTGGAGTCCTGAAGTATTCACCGCCATCGTGAAAAGCCAGATGGCAAAACAAAGAACAAAAACAATATCATCATATGTTAATCCCTAACAGCAACAATCCGCTGGGATCAAGCGGAGAACTCTACGCCACCTTTGACAGTGAGACTACTACCCCCTATTGCGTACTAGGACGATGGGCAGACTACGATCGTGTAGAAATTGATTTCTCATCAAACGATTCATCGCGTAGCGACGTCCTTCTAGGTAGGGCAGGTAATACTGGCTTTATCGGGTATAATGATGGCAACTATTTAGTTGACTTAACATTAGGCTCAGTCATATCAATAACGCCGCAGATAACAGCAGCAGAAAAAGGTAACGGTATAAGAAGGACAGTATCTGTAACTTATACAAATGGAGTAACTTATAACACGCTGACCGTCGGTGCCTTCATCAATCCTACTTATACCCGTCGCAAAAAAATATATAAAGTGCGCTGCTACAAAGACGGCATCCTTCTCATTGACGCACGCCCGCGCATTGTTGGCGAGGGTGCTATCTTTTATAATATATTAACCAATACTCAGCTAGAGCAATTCGGATTATTCGAGTACGGATACGCCTAATAACTGTAGAGCTCAAAACTCAGCAAATCTCTATCAGCCTCACCATGGGAAGGGTTGCTCACAGCGTCGCTAGCGGACTACTTACACTCAGCCGAGAGCCCGTGCATGGTGTATCCTTAGGACGGCTCGTCGAGCTCGCTGAAGAGATCATCCCCCTTGTTGCCCTTCTTTTTGCTCGGTGGCGCAGGGGGGAGGGCATCGTGGGTGGCTTCGTAGTCATGGGTGATGCTAAAGAGGCTCTCATCGCGGCTCACGCTCTCCTCCTGAGCGGGGATGTCGTGGGGCGGGCGGGCGACTTCTACGGGGGGCTCCGCGCTGGCACTGGGCTCGGGGCTGGGTGTTTCTACGAGGGGCTTGGGGGCTGGGACGCGACCGATGCGCTCGACGGGGTTTTTGGTGACGATGTTGCCCAGCGCGACGCGGCCTTTGATGCGCAGCTTGGCAAAGTCGAATTGCAGGGGCTTGCGCAGGGCTCGTACTTGGTTTTTCAGATAAACGTTGACGAGGATGGCGGCACTCTCTTGCTCTGTCTTGTGCGCGGAGAAGTGAAAGATGCGACTGCCAGCCGTGCCCTGTGTGAGGGGGTATTCTTTCTCGCGGGTGAAGCCGCCGAGGCGAAAGCGCTTCGCATAGGTGATGCCTTCCTTGCCATCGCGGTAGATGAGGTTGAAGATGGTGTCGTCACTAGCGCGTAGCACGGCGATGTAGAGATGCTTTTTGCCGAGGTAGAATTTTTCTTGGATGCGGCGTACGGTGAGCACGCCGCGCTGGTCTATGGTGAGAATGTCGCTCATGGTGGAGCATTTATCGTAGGGCTCACCTTTTTTCACCCCATAGCCTGCAAAGCCTTCCTCATCTATGTAGAAGGTCTCGTTCTCGACGGCGGCTTGGGCACGCGAGACGCTTTCAAACTCGCAGAGCTCCGTGCGGCGTGGCCAGTGCGCACCGTAGCGTTTCTTGAGGGATTCAAACCAGCGTATGGTGTAGCGGATGAGATTCGCAAGGTTTTTCTGGGTCTTCTCGATGGCGGCTTCGAGTCTGGCGATTTGCTTGAGCGCGTCGTGTACCTCGTATTTGGCGATCTTGCGGATGCGTATCTCGGTGAGGCGCACGATGTCGTCGCGGGTGACGGGGCGCAGGAGATCGACGACATGGGGGGCGAGCTGGACGCCTATCTCGCGTAGGGATTCTTCCCAGCTGTTGCTCTCTTCGAGGACTTGGTAGATGCGATTCTCGATAAAGATTTTTTCGAGGCTGAGCTGCATCCATGTCTCTTGGAGCTCGCGCAGCTGGACGTCGAGCTCGCGGCGCAGGGTCTCTTTCGTCGCCTCGACGTTGTGCTTGAGGATCTCGCTGACGCCGATGAAGTGGGGCTTGTTCTCGATGATGACGACGGATTTGGGCGAGATGCTGACCTGACAGTCGGTGAAGGCGTAGAGGCTCTGGCAGAGCTTGTCTACATCGGTGTCGGCGGGGTAGTAGACGAGGATGTCGGCGGTGGCGGCGGTATTGTCCTCGATGCGCGTAATTTTGATTTTCCCGCGCTCGGCGGCCGCCTCGATGCTCTGGATGATGGATTCGGTGGTGGTGCCGTAGGGGATCTCGACGATGCGGATGCAGCGCTTGGTCTCTGTGTCAAAGCGCGCGCGGCAGCGCAAGCGACTAGCTCCAGTGCCGTCTTGGTAGTTGCTCGCATCGAGTAGCCCGCCTGTGAGGAAGTCGGGGTAGAGGGTGAATTCTTGCTCGCGTAGGTGGGCGATGGCGGCGTCTATGAGCTCATTAAAATTATGCGGGAGGATGAGGCAGCTCATGCCCACGGCAATGCCGAGAGCCCCTTGGGCGAGCAGGAGGGGGAATTTCGCAGGTAGGGCGACGGGCTCTTTGTTGCGTCCATCGTAGCTGAGCTTCCAGTCGGTGACTTTGGGGCTAAAGAGCACTTCTTTGGCAAAGGGGGAGAGGCGAGCCTCGATGTAGCGGGAGGCGGCAGCGGAGTCGCCCGTAAGGATGTTGCCCCAGTTGCCCTGGGTGTCGATGAGGAGATTTTTCTGCCCCATGGTGACGAGCGCACTGCCTATGGAGGCGTCGCCGTGGGGGTGGTACTTCATAGTATCGCCGACGATGTTGGCGACTTTGTTGTAGCGCCCATCATCCATGCGCTCCATGGAGTGGAGGATGCGTCGCTGCACGGGCTTGAGCCCATCGAGCGCGTGCGGCACGGCACGCTCAAGGATGACGTAGGAGGCGTATTCGAGGAAATAGTCTCCATACATTTGATGGATCAGGCTGGGGCTGTCGTAGGGAGTTGAGGTTGGATGGTCGCTGCTCATGACGTTCTCTTGCCCCAATATAGCAAATATACTCCCAGATCTCAAGCCTTTAGAATTGATAGAGCATTGAGCCACTAAGGAATGATTTGATATGTATAACACAGAATTCGTCTTGATTATATCCGACAAGTAGGTTATAATACAGCATCATGAATGGTGGGGATTGGAAGACAGGTCTTGACTTAATTCATTCTCTCTGTTTGATTGCTGGTCCTCTCCTGCACAAGGAACTTTCGCGTGAGCTGCTCGCGTGGGCGCGCGCTGCTTGCCAAGAACATGAGTCTCGCTCAGGACTACCCCCTCGCCTCAAGGAAATCAAGGGACAGTTTTGCGTACTCGAGCAATTGCCCCTGAGCACGCTGAGGCAGCATTACGAGCAGTCCCTCCAGCTACGAGAGCGCCTCGCGGAGCTGGAGGCAGAGCGTCGCTCGCAGCCCATGATTCAGGGGAGCAGTGAGCTGAGGGCGCGCGCCCGTCACGCGCTCGTGGAGGGAGATGCTGCGCGTTTTGAGCTTATACTGCTCGCCTATGGGTATGGGGATATCATGGGCTGGCATCCCGACCGACATCGCGAGCTCTTTTGGCATGAGGTGCTGGGAGCTGATCTGCTGGGCAGTGAGCTCATTGAGGCTAGCAGCGCGCGTCTAGAAGTAGGTGCTCTGATCATGAAAAGACAGGCACTAGGCGAGCTCAGCTGCACACCTCCCTTCCTAGATAGCAACAAAAGAGCCGTATACTGCGCAAGGCATGGCGATATAGCCACCCTGCGCACATTGCAAGCGCAAGAGGCGGACAAGCCCATCATTCAGGCCTGTCTCTTCATGCTGCAAGGTCAATGGAAGGAGGCGCATCACCACTTTGGAGCAGTCTTTACCCAGTCTGATCTGGGAGCTCAGCTCATCCAGCATCAGCAAGTCGAGGTGGCTCTCCCGCTGGGCATCCTCAATGCCATCGCGCGTCAAGCGCGAGTCAGCGTGATCCAAAAGTGGCTGCACTTTGCCAGAGTCTGCCTCATCACGCCGCTGCAGCCTTGGCTGAGCCCCAGTGAGCTGCTGGAGCAGCAGTGCTGTCTCAGCCTGCTAGAGCTCCTCGACTCTGTGCTCAACAGAGACGGAGCCGCGAGCAAAGAAAAGCTCGCCAATCTCACAGCCCCACTCCTTCAAAAGCTCGCCCAACCCTCAGCTCTGCACCTACTGCTGCTCACCATCCTCTCTGAGCAGCACCAAGAGCCCTTCGCCCTAGAATCATGGATG
>CAYJJA010000062.1:8436-10921 GCA_964370355.1 uncultured Akkermansia sp.
GCTCTACCTCCACTACCTAGGCAGCTATCTGCTCAGCTGCAATAGCCCCTACAGTGAGGAACAAATCGCGAGCTACCGAGCACTCGTAGCCCCCGACATAGCCCCTCTCCCCATCAAGCCCCGTCAGCCCAATCTCCCAGCACCACCAGCAGTACAGCAGAGCAAGCAGCTTTTCTGGGACATTCATCTACACGCCGAGCACCAAATCATCACTCGAGTCGAAGCACGTCTCTTGGATAGCAATAGTGAAAAAAATCGCAAGGGCCGCCCCCTCTCTCTCGAAAAGCTACGCAACGGCGGCTACCCCGAGCTCATCAGTGAGCCAGACCATGCCATCCTCCTCCAAATCAAGCGTCACTACAGCAGCACGAAGGCCACTTGGAGTCTCAGCAACAAAGGCTATGCAGCGCTTGCAGAGCATCCACGACTACGCCTAGTGCAAGAGAACGGCGCTATTATCCCCCTCCGCCTCCATGCTCAGCATGCGGGCTTGAAGGTCAGCGTCGTCTCTGACGAGCTCATCGTGCATGTGCCTACCGAGCAGGATTATAGCCGTCTCCACCCTCTAGCCGATGGGAGCTATCAAATCCTGCGCAGCACCCAGAGGCTAGAGCAGCTCCAGCAGCTACTCGGGGCACCTCCCGAGCAGGGAGATTATAAACTCAAACGATCCCAGCACCCCGAGCTCTTTGAGATCATCTCACAATTGGCCAACAAAGCGGAGAAGAGCTCTGCCCAAGCAGCTCACGCGCCCAGCCACGACACACAGCCCGAGACCATCCTGCCACTACTCCACCTCAGCTACCGCGCCCAAGAGCTCGAGCTCTCCCTAGGGCTTCGCATCCACCCCGACTCCCCCATCTACTTTGAAACGAGTGACAAGGTCTGCGAAATACTGCTCAGCGAGCCCCAACGCCGCCCCCTCACCATCTTGCGCAACAAAGAGCAAGAAGAGGCCTGCCTACAGCAGCTCATAGCGCACTGCCCCAGCCTCGCAGACCCAGCACAGCGCATGGATAGAGCCCCCTACCGCTGGAGCATCAAGGGGCTAGCAGAGAGTCTGCAATGCATCAGGGAGTTGACAAATTATCAACAAAGCCACTGCCCTGAGCTCGAGCTGCTCTGGCGCGGAAGCGAGCCGCTGCGCCTCATCACCCCCCAGAGCCACAGCCTCACACTACAACTGCGCAACAGCATACACAATTGGTTTGAAATAGGTGCAAGCCTCATCATCGACGAGCAGCGCGTCTACGAGCTCCACGAGCTCACCCAACTACGCGACCAACTCCAAGGTCCATTCCTCCCCCTCGGGCAAGGAGAATACCTCGCCCTCCACAACACGCAGCGACACCAGCTCCAGCACCTCCACACCACCCTCCACCAGCAAGGCGGCAAGCTACTACTCCCGCGAGCCGCCCTCCTCGCCCTCGGCGAGCAATGGGATCACAGCGAGCTCGACGACAATTTACGCGACCAGCTCGATGCCCTGCATCATCAATTTGCCGAGGATTGGACAGCCCCCGCCGAGCTCCACGCCAAGCTGCGGCCCTACCAAGAGCTGGGCATACGCTGGCTCATCACGCGAGCGCGTCAAGCCCTAGGCTGCTGCCTCGCAGATGATATGGGGCTGGGCAAGACGCTGCAAATCCTCGCCCTGCTCCTCGACCAGTCTGAGCGGGGAGCTAGCCTCATCATTGCCCCTCTCTCCCTGCTGCGCAACTGGGCGAGCGAGGCCGCCCACTTCACCCCCAGCCTGCGCGTTCATATACACGAGGGGAAGCATCTCGATGAGAGCGCCCTCCATGCGGGCAATCTCTACCTCGCCAGCTACGGTCAACTCCTCTCCTGCCCCGCCCTCGCCGAGCATACGTGGAATGGTGTCATCCTCGATGAGGCGCAGAATATCAAAAACCCACGCTCACAGCGCAGCCGTGCCGCACGTCAGCTCCGCGCCCGCTTTCGCGTCGCCGCCACCGGCACACCTGTGGAGAATCATCTCAGCGACATCTGGAGCCTCATGCACTTTCTCAACCCTGGGCTACTGGGGCAGCACAGGCACTTCCTGCGCCACATGCAATCCCCCGACACCGCGCACCAGCTCCAGTCTCTGCTCGCCCCTCTCATCCTGCGTCGCCACAAAAAGGACGTACTAGGCGAGCTGCCCCCCCTCACTGAGATCACCCTATCCGTCGAGCTCACCGCAGATGAGCGAGCCCTCTATGAGGCACGCCGCCGCGAGGCGCTACTGCACCTGAGCCAGCCCTCGACGAGCAGCTCCATGCACATCCTGCGTGAGCTCACCGCCCTACGTCGCCTCTGCTGCCACGCAGGTCTCGTCCATGCGGATGCCACGCAGTCCTCCAAGCTTGATGCCCTCCAGCCCCTCCTCGAAGGACTCATTGAGGCGCGGCATCGCGTCCTCATTTTTAGCCAATTCACCGATGTACTCCAGCTCGCCCGCACGCGCCTCGATCGAGAGCTCCAT
>CAYJJA010000062.1:10931-14583 GCA_964370355.1 uncultured Akkermansia sp.
GCTCCATCAGCGCAGCCTCTATCTGGATGGCAACACCCCAGCAGAAGAACGCGCCACACTCATTGAGTGCTTCCAGCGCCCCGAGCAGCTCGAGCATCAGCTCTTCTACATCTCCCTGAAGGCAGGAGGCAGTGGGCTCAACCTCACCGCTGCGGACTACGTCATCCTACTCGACCCCTGGTGGAATCCCGCCATCGAGGCCCAAGCCGTCGCCCGCGCCCACCGCATGGGCCAGAGCCAGCCCGTCACCCTCTATCGCCTCATCTGCAAAGACAGCGTAGAAGAGCAAATCCTCGCCCTGCATCAGCAAAAGCAAGAGCTCAGCGAGCACATTGATCGCCTCAGCCGCCAAGCACTCATGCAGCTGCTTGAGCAGGGCAGTTAGAGAAAAAGAAACTTGACGAATACCGCTACATCTGCTATATTATCCAAGCAATACATACACTATGAAGAGATCTATCCCCCTATCGCTCCTCCCGCTGAGCAGCGCGTTGCTACTGACCCAGTGCGACACGCTCAAGCAAGACTGTGAGGCAGTTGTCGAGCGTGACAAAAAAATCCTCCAAGAGCCCAGCGGCGACTATTATATAGGACGACGCTACTACATGCCAGAAACGCGCTTTTGGGGCTTTCTACGCCGTCCAAACCAATCGTGGAAGAGCGCCAAGCTCGTCATCATGGACGAGAAGCTCACGCGCACCCCTGACCGTGGCCCCGAAAAGCCCCGACGCGGAGCCACCTTTGGCACAGACAACAATGTAGAATACATCGTCTATGGCAACTACGAATCAGAGTCCACCTACGAGCCCAATAGCAATCAGATCCTGCCCACCTTCCTTGCGCGAGGCTTTAAGATACGCGACCTCAACCCTGGCTTCCTCTTCACCCCCTCTGAGGAGTACCACACCCGAGCCGTCAGCCTCTATCCTGCTCTCAGCCCCAGTCCCGAGGACTACCAACGCGCCGGTGTAGCCCCCGTACGCTTCCCCGCCCCATCGGGCGAAGCCCGCTAGCCGGTGCAAAAAAACTCCCCCCCCTTTTTCCCAACAACAGGGCAGTCCAGCTGCCCATCCCCCCACCCGCCCAAAAGCACCCCTCCCACACACAGTCCCCTCCACGCAGACAAAGAGAGACAGGCAATCCACGCCAGTCAAGATGATTTTTATTGATCATGAAGGACAGGCATGATAGAAAGACTGTAGCACATAACTCTTTTTTCACACTCCCCACCATGGCTCAATCTACCATACACGTCGCGCTTGAAATAGGAACGTCCAAAACATGCATGGTCGTAGGTGAAGTCAACACTGACGGCACGGCATCCATCATCGGCATAGGAGAAGTCCCCTCACAGGGAGTACGCCGAGGAGAAATCGTCGACCAGAGCGCAGCAAGTCGCTGCGTACGCGACGCGTGGTCACTCGCCCAAGACCACGCCGATGCCGAGATACGCAGCATCTACCTCTCCATCACGGGCAGTCACTTCATAGGTGAAAACAACATGGGCTCCTACCGCCTCCCTGACGAGCTACGCGTCGTCACCCCCGAGCACATGGACACGGTGCGCGAAAAGGCCGAGGCCTTGGAGATCGCCCAAGACCGCTACGTCATCGACAGCATCACTGGCTACTATAGCATTGATGGCAAGGAGGCGAGCAGCTACCCTGCACGCCTCACGGCACGCACCTTGGATGTCTCCTGCCACATCATCCATGGCTTTGAGAGCCGCATTCACAACTCGGTGATCTGCGTACGCCAAGTCCCCCTAGAGATAGAGGAGCTCGTCTTTGCCCCCATAGCCACCGCACATGCCATCCTCACCCGAGAGCACAAAGAAGCGGGAGCACTCCTCATCGACATAGGAGCGGGCACGACAGACTACGTCCTCTACCTCAATGGAGATGTCGTCGCCTCCGGCTGCATCCCCGTCGGAGGCAATCACATCAACCAAGACATCGTCAAGCTCTCCCACCAGCGCGTGAACTTCATCGCCGCTGAGGTTCTCAAGCGCACCGAGGGCAATGCCTCAGGTGACATGAAAGATAGCACCATGGCCGTCTACCGCGACGAGGAAGGACGCAATGAGGCACAAATCGAGCGTGGCGTGCTCAACCGCATCATCTACGAGCGACTCTATGAGACCCTCCTACTCGTCAAATCCAAGCTACCCTCCCACCCCGTTGAGCACCGAGACTTCTCCGTCTACCTCTCGGGGGGAGCTAGCATGATGCGCGGACTCGACGATGTGGCAGAGGCCATCTTCCAGACCACCGTCTTCCAGCCCGACCCAGTCGCCGAAGGCGACGGCTACTCCTTCATGAATGACCCACGCTACTGCACCGCCATAGGGCTCATACGCATGGCTCAAATCCAGCACGCACGCGAACGTCAAGAGCGCGAAGGGCTCTTCAAGCGCTTTATGAACTTCATCCTGCGTCGCTAATTCCCGCTTTCTTTGCCCCCTGCCCTTCCCCCACCCCGCATTGCCCCCCCCCCTTTTTTTTGCTCCCCTTCATCACATGATCCATTTTCAAACAACCCAGCCCACCGACGAAGGTGTCACCATCGTCGGCATAGGTGGAGCTGGTGCTAATATACTAAAATACTTTGCCAGTACCTACGCCGCAAATGTCAAGATGTGCCTACTCGGTCTTGACGAACGCCTCGGTGTAGGCTGCGAACACGCCCAATTCGTCCAGCTGGGTCACATCAGCAACCACGGCATGGGCTCAGGAGGCGACCCCAACCTCGGTCGCAAAGTCGCCGAAGAAGCCCGCGACGAGATCGCTAGCATCGTCGAGCACCAACGCCTCATCGTCCTCATCGCGGGGCTAGGTGGAGGCACAGGCTCGGGGGCTACCCCTGTCATTGCCCAGATGGCGCGTGAGGAAGGAGTCTTTCTCGTCACCGTCGCCGTGATGCCCTTTGAGTTTGAAGGTCCACGCCGCCGCAAGCAGGCGGAGGAGGCACTCGCCCTGCTGCGCAAGGAGTCACACATCCTCTTCTGCTTTGAAAACGACATGATGGAGGCTCTCTTCTCCTCGCACCGAGGCGTGCGCTCCGTCTTTGAAGAAGCAGACAGCTTGCTGGCACGCGCCGCCGCCGCCGTCCCCATGCTCGACAGCTCGCCTGGTCTCATCAAGATGGGACTCGACGACCTGCAAACCGTCCTTCAGCGCGGCGAGAGCCGCTGCCTCTTTGGCTCAGGAAGCGCGCGCGGAGAGCAACGCGCGTCCCATGCGGCACAAGACGCACTCGACTCCCCTCTCCTCAGCCACAACCGTGCCTTGGAGCATGTCGATACACTCCTCGTCCACATAGCAGGTGGAGAATCCCTCAGTGTCGAGGAGCTACGCCACACCATGGAGTATATCCAAGAGCAGTACCCAGGGCAAAAATTCAACATCCACTTTGGCACCGCCATCAAACCCCAGCTCAACGATGAGCTCCGCGTGACCATCATCGCCTCCATTGATTCCCAAGGCTACCACGAATCACGCGACGCTGCACACTCAGCCAAAGCCAAGCTCGAAGCAGAAGAGCTTGAGCCTGAAGCTGAACTTAAACCTGAGCCTGAGCCAGAACCAGAGCCAGAACCAGAACCAGAGCCAGAACCAGAACCAGAGCCAGAACCAGAACCAGAACCAGAACC
>CAYJJA010000063.1:0-14283 GCA_964370355.1 uncultured Akkermansia sp.
GGAAATCCAGCCTAAAAGCACTCAAAAGCTGCCTCGTGAAGCGATTTTCTGAATTTTCTTATTTAGAATGACGAGAATTTAGAAGCCCCCTTTAGCCTTGGAGGAGTTGTTGAAGTTCTTCTTCGTCGATGATGGGGATGCCGAGCTTTTCTGCCTTGGCGCGTTTGCTGCCGCCGCCTGCGCCCGCGAGGAGGTAGGAGGTCTTGGCCGTGATGCTGCCGACCGCCTTGCCGCCAGCGTCGGTGATGATCTTGGCGAATTCGGGGCGTGGGCGCGACAGCGAGCCTGTGATGACAAAGCTGAGCCCTGCAAGGGGGGCGTCGGCGGCGAAGGCATTCTTGTCCGCGACGTAGTTGTCCGAGCGCGGATTAATGCCAAGCTCCTGCAGGCGGGCGCGTAGCTCACGCCCTGCCTCGGAGTCGAAGTAGGCGAGCACTTGGCGCGAGACGACAGGACCTAGCGCGTTGCGCAGGGCGATCTTGCTCTTGGTGGTGACGCCTTGGGGCTTGCACTCGAGGTAGCCGCGCGCCTCCCATGGGGCGGCGAGGGCGAGGAGCTGCTCGCGTAGCTCTGCTCCCTGCTCGTAGCGCTGGGCGGTGGGCAGGGCGTTGTAGGCCTCGACCCACTCGGTGAGCTGGGCGTAGTCGCGGAGGTAGGCGGACTCCATGAGCTCGTTGAGATCGGCATGGAGGGCGGAGAGCTCGCGTGCCGTGGTCACGCCCACTTGGTCTATGCCTAGCGCGATGATCCAGCGGGCGAGGGGACGGGTGCGTGCAGCATGGAGGGCGGCGAGTGCTTTTTGTGCGTTCTTCTCGCCCCAGCGGCGGGGCTGCTCGGGTGTGCCGAGGTTGAGCGAGCCTATCGTCTCCAGCTTGAGCTCAAAGAGGTCGAGCGGGCTGTGGATGATGCCCTGCTCGACGAGGCTCTCGACGACGCTGACGGCCATGCTCTCGATGTCCAGCGCGTCGCGGCGGCAGAAGTAGACGCTGCGCATGACGGCCTGCGCGGGGCAGGTGAGATTCGTACAGCGCCACGCGACCTGCCCTTCACTCTGTGAGATGGGGGCGTGGCAGCTGGGGCAGACGCCGCCTAGTGCCTCGTGGAGGAGGTAGGGGAGGGCATGCTCGGGGCGCAGCGCGGTGTTTACCTTGACGATGGAGGGGATGATCTCGCCGGCCTTCTCGATGAGGACGGTGTCGCCTAGGCGTATGTCCTTGCGTGTGATCTCGTCCTGATTGTGCAGGGTCGCGCGTGAGACGGTAGAGCCCGAGATGAGCACAGGCTCTAGCTCGGCCACAGGGGTGAGGACTCCTGTGCGTCCTACCTGCACGGTGATGGCGCGTAGCTGGGTCTCGCGCTGCTCGGGGAGGAATTTGTAGGCAGCCGCCCAGCGCGGCGCGCGCGCGGTGGCTCCCAGCTGCTCGCGTGCGGCGTAGTCGTCCAGCTTGATCACTGCACCATCTGTGCCGTAGCCTAGGCTGTGGCGCAGCTGGGCGATGCTCGCGACGCATTCTTGGAGCTGGGGGATGCTCTCGGCGTAGAGGAGGGGGGCGTTGCAGGGAATATCCATGCGCTGGAGCAGAGCTTTAAAATCGCCCGCATGTCTGAGGGGCTCGCCCTCGTAGAGGCCGAGTCCGTGGGCGAGGAAGTCGAGGCGGCGGCGCGCGGTCTCCTCGGGGTCAAGGAGCTTGAGGCTGCCTGCGGCGGCGTTGCGTGGATTTGCAAAGAGGCTCTGCCCTGCCTCTTCGCGCTCGGCATTGAGGGCTTCAAAATCCGCCCAGCGGATGAAGATCTCGCCGCGCAGCTCCAGCACGGCTGGTGCTCCCTCGGGGAGCTGGCGCGGGACGCGGGCTATGGTGAGGACATTCTCCGTGATGTCATCACCCTGTTCACCGTCACCGCGGGTGGCGGCGTAGGCGAGCCGCCCCTTGCGGTAGAGGAGCGTGACGGCGCAGCCGTCTATCTTGGGCTCGACGCTGACGCCGGGGCTCTCGCCGAGGCTGCGGCTCAGGCGGGTGTAAAAGTCGAGCAGCTCGGCATCACTCACGCCCTCGCCGTCCTTTTGCTCAAAGATGTCGTCAATGCTCATCATGCGCTGCGCATGGCGCACGCGCTTGAAGCCCTCGCTGTGGTCATTGCCCACGCGCTGCGTGGGCGAGTCGTCGCGTCGCCACTCGGGGTGCTGGCTCTCCAGCTCCTCAAGCTCGCGGTAGAGCGCGTCGTACTCGGCATCGCTGATCTCGGGGCTGGCCTGAGCGTAGTAGAGCGTATTGTGATGCGTGATCTGCTCGATGAGCTCGGCGTAGCGCGCCTGCTGCTGGGGCTGCTGCTCCTGCTGGGTCTCAGAGTAGTTGAAGAGGTCCATATCAGTGGGTGCTGTGAGCGGTAAGGGCGAGGAAGCGGGCTTGATGAGCTGTCGTCACCCAGTCCTGCCTGAGCTCGCCTGTGGGGCTGAGGCTCTGGAGGAGATCCAGCGCACGCGCCCAGTCGCGCGAGAGCTGCTCGGGGGCGTGCGCATCGGAGTTGATGCAGATGGGGATGCCGCGACGCAGCAGCTCGCGGAGGAGATCCGCGCTGGGGTACTGCTCGGCGCAGGGCTTGTGCCAGCCGGCGGCGTTGAGCTCAACGGCTGCTCCTTGATCCGCGAGGGCATCGAGGACGGGCGCGTAGTCGAGCATGAGATCGCGCTGCTCGGGCACGCGCTTCCATATCTTCATGAGGTCGAGATGACCATAGAAATCAAAGAGCCCGCTCTGCACCATAGAGAGCACATTCTGCCAGTAGGTCTCCCAGTCGCGCAGTGCTGAGCCCATGATGCTCTGCCCTGCGATGGCGGGATTGTCCAGCGCGTCTCGGGGCGTGAGGTAGTGCACCGAGCCAATGAGGTAGTCCCAGTCATAGAGCCCGCGTAGGTGGGTGATCCAGTCCTGCTGACCGTCCAGCCAGTCGCATTCCAAGCCGATGCGTATGGTGAGCTCGGTGCCACGCGCTGCCTGCTTGGCGCGCTCCACCCAGTCCCAGTAGGCGGGGAGCTGGGCGTAGTCCATGCGCCAGTCGTCAAAGGGCTCGTTCTCGGGCAGGGCGGGGGCATGATCCGCGATGCCGTACTCGCGGAGTCCTAGCTCTAGGGCTCTCTCGACGAATGCCTCGGGCTCGCCCTCGGCGTGGCGGCAGAGGGGCGTGTGGGTGTGATAGTCGCAGCGTAGAATGGTGTTCACGATGGGAGTGTAGCAGAGAGCACAGGGGGGATCAAGTCCCAAGCCTGTGCGTAGCAGCGTGTATTAGAGAATGTGCTCGGGAGCCCATTTGCTCAGCGTGGGCAGATCGGTGGATTCATCCTCTTCTTCTTCGTCATCCTCGTCAGGCATGTCCTCCTCGTCGCTCATCTCTTCCTCTTCATCGGATTCTTCGTCTGCACTGTAGGGGCGATTTTCGGCGAGCATGGTGGCATTCTCGACGATGGCGCGCGCGTTGTCATCTTCCTCCGAGCCTAGAATGATCTCTCCATGACTGCCTACGTGCTGCGGGTAGGTGCTGGAGAACATGGGCAGCTGGACATGCTCAATGCCCGAGTCGGTGTAGCCCGCGTTATTATAAGCCATGACGCTCGCGTAGTGATGGTTCTCCCCGTCCTCCCTGACCTTGACATAAGTGCCGCTCGCGTAAGGCGTGATCTCGGGGTTGGCGGGACCTCGCTGCTGATTTTGATCCCTGCTATGCCCCGCGCCAAAGAGGTGCCCGAGCTCATGGATGAAGGTGTAGCTATTGAGCCCATGGTACAAGTCCATCGCGATAAAGCGGTAGATGTAGCTGAGGCGCACCTTGTCCTCCGAGCCCTCGATAGGGGTCTCGACCACGTCGAAGTGCGCGCCCTCAATATTGCTGTCCTCAAGCTGCTCTTCCCATTCGGCGGCGTGGTCGTCACCCGCGTCGAATTCACCGTCGCGGTGGAAGAGCTCTACCGCGACCCCTAGTGTCTTCTCGCCCTCGTCCTCCTTTTTCATACAGACAAAGACGACGATGAAGTCCAGCTTGTACTCCTCGATGTCCTTGAGGGCTTCTGGGGTGTCCTTGACGAGCTGATGCAGCAGAGCCTGTGTGCTATCTCCTCGGGCGTTGTAGTCGATCTCACCGACCATGGCCGCATTCACCCACACGTTGTCGATGCCCGCCGTGATGAGGGCTTGGTTGAATTGGGAGGCGCAGATATTCGCATGCATCACCATGCCGCCGAGACGCTTCACATTCTTGGCGGCCTCTTCATCGTAGTAGAAGCCTATGTTGAACTCCATGAGCTCCTCCTCCTCATCATCCTGCTCTTCGGCAGGGAGCGGGGGGCAGAGGTAGAGGAAAAGGAGCAGCAGGAGGGGGAAGAGCTTGTTCATGCTAATTTTTTGGGGCATTGGGTTCGGTGATGCGTACTGTGTAGCAACGTTCGATTTCGTTGTAGACGATGTGGTAGATCTCGTTGTCTTGGTAGTCGCTGAGGATGATGCAGAGCTTTTCATCCATATAGAGGATCTGAGCCCAGCCCACGCCCTCTTCAAAGATGCCTGTGATGATGATGTAGTCATCTCCCTGCTCGACGGATTCGACCTTGATGGCGATCGTGCCCGCCTCATCCAAGCGTATATTGAATATATCATCGACCTCAAAGACATGATCGAGCGTCGCCCAGTCCAGCGAGTCGTCGTCAAAGGTGATGCGGTGGAGGTAGGTGAGGTCCTTGTCCTCGTCGGGGGCGACCTCGATGGCCTCTCTGAATTCGATGGCGATGGAGTAGCTCGCCGCCGTGAGGGGCTGGAGGTAGAGCAACGCGCTGAGGAGGGCTGTGCTTATGGCTTTCAATGGGGGAATCATCTTAACGGTAGGCTTGGTTGAATTTCTGATAGGCGGTCTTGAGACGCGCGTTGTTGTAAAATTTCTTCTGCTTGAGGTACTCATTGCCCACCCTGACGGCCTCATCAAGGTCGCGGAATGCCTCGACGACCTCGGGGTCGGCCATTTCCTCGTTGATTTGCTGGCACTCCTCCTCACTGAGCTCGGGGGCGAGCTTGGTGACTTGTAGTTTGTAGACGCTCAGGTCCCAGCTCAGTTGCTTGATGCGGGTGGCGGCGTAGCTCGCTGTGATCTTGCCATCGCTCAGTGAGCTGATGAGATCAATGTATTTGGTGGCGGTGGCCATTGCCGAGTTGATCAGCCCGCTGTAGCGATCATAATTGCTTTCAGCCGCTACTATTTGCACCTGCGGGGCGAGGAGGACTCCTATCAAGAACGTGCTGTACCTAGACATGAATTTATTGTAATGAGAATGGCTCAATGATCAAGAACGAAGTTCACTTATAGGGCTGGAGAAGGCAAAAAAGTTGAATTTATTTTATCGCGTCTCCTTTTAATGCTAGGAGGAAATTTCGTGAATGCGTCGATAAAAATGACGATGCGTGAAAATACGCAAAACTGCCCTCCTCGCGAGCCTTTTTCGGTGGGGCAAATGAGAGAAATCCTCCCTTGGAAAGGTGGGGGGATAAGCCGCTGGCGTCGCGCATCCGTTGCAGCATGCGACTTGCCTAGAGCATGTGGCTCGACTAGTCTTGACCACTGCTTACAAAAATGATACAATTGCGCCCACGTATGAGTAAAGACGCAACAAGCTACAAGGATACCATTTTCCTACCTGACACCACCTTCCCCATGCGCGGTGATCTAACCATTAACGAACCTAAAAGACTCCAGCAATGGGAAAGCAACAAACTCTACGAACGAATTATTAACAAGCGCAAGAGCGAGGGGGCACCCACCTTCGTTCTCCACGACGGTCCTCCCTTTGCCAATGGTGATGTACACATGGGTACAGCTCTCAATAAGACGCTCAAGGATCTGATCATCAAGAGTAAGAGTATGGCGGGCTACTACACTCCCTTCATCCCCGGCTGGGACTGCCACGGTCTGCCCATCGAGGCAAAGGTGGTCAAGGAGCATCAGGGCCTTGAGCCTGCCAAGATCCGTGGTCTCTGCACGGACTTTGCGCGTGGCTTCATTGATCAGCAGCGTGCCTCCTTCCGCCGCTTAGGCATCTTTGCGGATTGGTTTGCCCCTTACATCACGATGGATCCCGCCTATGAGGCATCCGTTCTACGCGTCTTTGCAAAGCTTGTAGAGCAGGGTGCTGTCTATCAGAGTCTCAAGCCTGTGCAGTGGAGCTACGCGCACCACACAGCTCTAGCCGAGGCCGAGGTGGAGTATATGGAGGAGACAAGTACAGCTATCTTTGTCGCCTTCCCCATGACTGAGCCAGTATGCAATATCGAGTGCGAGATGGTTATTTGGACGACGACCCCTTGGACGCTACCTAGCAACTTGGCCGTCGCGCTCAATCCCGAGCTCAGCTATGTCATCGCCCGCTACAGCAAGGAAGGCCAGCAGCGCAACTTCATCCTCGTACGCGAGCTCATGGAGACCTTCTGCGAACGCTCTGGCTGGCAGATGGAGCAGGAACTTGCCACCTTCAAGGGACAAGATCTGGAGCGCAAGACCGCTCAGCATCCCTTCCTCGATCGCGAAAGCCTCATCATCATGGGTAGCTTTGTCACCACAGACACGGGCTCGGGTGCCGTACACATCGCTCCCGGTCACGGTGCAGATGACTACAATGTCGGCATGCAGTACGGTCTCGAGGTGCTCTCCCCTGTCGATGATAATGGCAACTATACAGCAGCCTGCCAGCTACCCGAGCTCGTAGGGCAGCATGTCTTTAAGTGCAATGAGCCCATCATCACCATCCTCGAGCAAAAGGGTCGTATGCTGGGGCGCGAGGAATTCAGCCATCAGTACCCACATTGCTGGAGATCCAAGACTCCTATTATTTTCCGCGCGGTCAAGCAGTTCTTCATCAGCATGGACAAGCTGCGCCCCCTCGCCCTCAGCGAGATCGATCAGACGCAGTGGCTCCCCGCCTGGGGGCACAATCGCATCGCGAGCACCGTCGAGGCACGCCCCGACTGGTGCATCAGCCGTCAGCGCACCTGGGGTATCCCTCTGCCTGTGCTCTACAGTGCCGATGATACACCCATCCTTGATGCGGATATCGTGCTCAAGATTGCAGCTCTGGTGGAGCAGGAAGGTACCAATATTTGGTTCGAGCTCAGCGATGAGCAGCTCTGCACGCGCCTCGGTCTGGAGCAGGTCTACAAGAAGGGCAAGGACACGCTGGATGTCTGGATTGACTCGGGCTGCTCGCATGTCGCGGTGCTTGAGACTCATCCCGAGCTCCACGCGCCAGCCGATCTCTATCTGGAGGCGACTGACCAGCATCGCGGATGGTTCCAAAGCTCACTGATGCTCTCCTGCGCCTATCGCGGAGTTGCCCCTTACAAGGCGGTGATGACGCATGGCTTTGTGGTGAATCAGGACAAGACAAAGCTCTCCAAGAGTGCCGCTGGCTCGGGCAAGCCGACCGCGGCGAAGTACTTCTACGATAAGTACGGCGCAGACATCGTGCGTCTCTGGGTGAGTAGCGTGGACTGGCAGCACGAGGTACCCTTCGGCGAGAATCTCTTCAAGCAGATCACAGACCCCTATCGTCGTCTGCGCAACACGCTGCGCATCCTGCTCGCTAATCTCAAGGGCTACACAGGTCAGCAGCCAGAGCAGCTTGAGCCTCTGGATCTCTGGGTCTTGGAGCGTCTCAATGCGCTCATCAGTGAGGTGAGAGCCGCCTACGCGCTCTACGACTTCCGCAAGGTCTTCACGGCTATCAACCAATTCTGCACCAATGAGCTCTCGGCTCTCTACATCGACATCACCAAGGATAGTCTCTACTGCGATGCTGCCGATGCGCCTCGCCGCATCAGCAAGCAATTCGCCCTGAGCCGCATCTTTGACGCTCTCGTCAAGCTACTCGCCCCCATCCTCTCCTTCACGGCAGATGAGGCGTGGCAGCATGCGGGTAACAGTGACTCGGTACACGAGCAGCTCTTCCCCGAGCCAGATCCCGCCTATGACAAGGGCTACACAAGCATCTTCAACCGCCTCCAGCAGCTCAAGAGCTGCATCCAGATCTCGATTGAAGCACAGGTGAAGGCGAAGGTATTCAACAAGAACAACGAGGCCTCGGTCACGCTCATCCTCCCCGAGGGTGAAAATGAAACCGTCGTGGAGCTGCTCAACGATGCGGACTTTGCCAAGGAATTCTTCATCGTCTCCGAGCTGCGCGTCGTCAGTGGCGAGCAGCTAGCGGCCACCGCCGAGAAGAGCCCCTACACGATGTGTCCCCGCTGCCGTCGCTACGAGCCCGCTGTCAACGAAGAGGGGCTCTGCGCACGCTGCGCGGCCGTCATGCAGGCTCAAGCTTAATGTTACAACTCCATGAACGCCAAAAAAATCAGCCTCTTCATGCTCCTCAGTCTGGTCGTGCTCTACGTGCTCGATCAGCTGAGCAAGTGGTACATCGTGCTCAACTACAAAGCACCCATCAAGAACTTTGTCATGGAGCGCACGCCCATCATCGAGGGCAGCGATTGGGTGAACTTTACCATCCTACGCCTGCACAACACAGGTGTCGCCTTTGGCTTTGGCAATGGGACGACCTGGGCACCTATCCTCTTCCTCGGCGTGCAATTCGTCGCGCTGGCGGTGCTCATCATCATGCTGCGTCGCGGCTTCTTTAGCACGCGCTTGCTGCGTACGGCATGGGTGCTGCTCATGGCGGGTGTGCTGGGGAATATGACCGATAGGCTGGTGCAGGGCTTTTTCCTCCCCGGAGCGGAGAAGCTGAGCTTCCTCACGAATCTGGCGAATGGCTATGTCGTGGACTTCCTCGACTTTTCCTTCCCTTGGATTCCCACTGAGGCCTTCCCCACAGGCTACCACTGGCCTTCCTTCAATGTGGCGGACAGCTGCGTCTGCATCGCCGCGACGCTCTTCTTCATCGCAAGCTTCTTTGCCGATGATCCGAAGAAAGCGAAGGAAGCCAAGAAGAATCAGGATCGCGACGACAACACCTCCATGGATGACGATCGCGACAATGACCATAGCGACAACAACGACGACGACTGATGCACACGCTTCTTTCCTCTCTAAGTCTCGTTCTACTCACCCTAGGCTCTGCTCTCGCAGCAGAGCCTCAGCGTGTCATCAAGCTGGATTGGCAACGCTCGCCCCTCCAGCTGACGGAGCACATCGGCGCGCCTGTGCGTAGTACGAAGACTAATTGCGACTGCATGGACATCTCCATCGTCGGAGCGCAGCGCGAGCAGCTACGCATCGCGGTGGATGGCTCCATCTTTGGCGAGGACAGCACACGTCAGCTCACGGTGACGCTGGAAGATGGGAGCAAGAAGACGCTTCATTATCATTTTCGCGTCCCCATCGCGCTTGAGCTCAGCAGCCGCACCCTGCTCTGGCAGCGTGGGAGTACCCCCACAGCCCAAAAGCTCATCCTACGCATCCCCAAGGGCTCACCTATTACAAAACTCATCGACGCGGGACTCGATAAAAACAGCTTTCACGTAGCGACCAAGACGCTACGCGCGGGGCGCGCCTACGAGATCACGCTCACCCCCCAGCGTACGGACAAGGCGCAGCTCGTGCGCCTCATCATCACGACAGATAGCCCCTATGATCACTACAAGCGCTACCTCGTCTACCTGCGAGTGAAGTGAGTCCTCCTTTTCAGACACAAAAAACCGCCTCATGATTGAACATAGGCGGTTTTTTGATGATATTAAAAGCTCTCTACGCGATGTGGGTGGTCTCGTGGATGACGAAGAGGTCGACGAGACCCTCTGTTGCCTTGATGTAGGCGGCGATATGCTCGGATTGGAGGTGCTGCTGGAGAAGAGCGTGGCTTTCCCACTGCTCGACAAAGATGAAGAGATTCTTGTTGTTGTTGTCTTGAAAGAGCTCGTATTTGAGGCAGCCGGCTTCCTTGCGTGTGGGCTCGATGAGCTTGAGGAGCGCGGCAAGGACGGCGTCGAGGTGCTCTTCTTTGGCTTGGATATGGGCGATGACGTTGATGGTGTCGGTGGTGTTCATGATAACGTGAATAAGGTTCGCGCAATGGCGTAGGGTATTAAATTCGTATTGTATAAAACAAGCTTATAAGAAGAACTCACATAACAGCATGTCTCATGAGAATTTAAATCTCCCCCTCATAGTACCAGTATCTCATATGTTTGCAATTGCGAAATACGTCACAAATTCTATTTGTTTTCAACTTCCTAGCTTGATTTTGTAGAATAGACATTCGAGAAGACTCGCAACAAGTTAGCTCATCACTAGTCATCATAGATGTCTAGAGATGAGCCATCATCAAGAGAATGTAAAGCTCTTAGGTTAGGCGTAAAAGCTTGGTGTTATATATTTTATGTTGATAAATTTGCTAATGTTAGTAAGAGCTTCTCGCATGACATCGTTTCTAATATCAAACTCGGTCATACGAGCAGTATTTATCATTTTGTCATCGACGTAATTCTCGGTCGAAATTTTACTGAATCCGTCTAGTCCAGCTATAGCGACAAGATCAACTTCGAGGCTTATGAGAATCTGAAGTAACATAAGTGCTACATTATCTGGCATTTTTGACTTATTCAGATAGCTTGAGTAATTTAAAATGGCACAGTTGTCATTATTCGTTACTATATTTGAAGTAACAATCATATCAACATCACTCTTATGTATCTGATTATAACGCTTTGCATTAGAGATAAAAATCTTATCAACTCTGTAATTTTCTGGAAGAAAGTTGAGTGATATAATATAGGGTTGATACTTCTCTATATAGTCAGATATTTCACCCTGATGTGTTTGTATTGACTTACCTGGTCCAACTAGCAAAATATGCTTACCAGAAAGCTCTTCCTTTAGCTTTTCAATTGCTTTACTATCATCAATAAAATGATTCTGATAGTCAAAATACATCTTATTGATTAGATCTTTGTCAAAGCCAGTCTTTTTATCACTTGGAATATTTTCTAGTATAGAATTAATGGCTTCGACGGAGACAGTTTGCTTATCCACGAGGAAAGATGCATAATTGGGGTGGCAATTATTAGTAGCAGCTAAGTAATAGGGCACAGAGTACCCCCATGGAGTTTTGGCAAAGATTTTACTGATGTACTCGTCCGTAACTTTGAGTATGGGGATGAGATCGTATTGAGCGTTATAATTATCAATAAGATATTGAACAAGAAGCTCAGTAGGTAGATTCCCTGCTCCTCTTCCCATACCAAACACACAAACATCAATGACGAGACTACGCTTTTTATTTAAATCAATAAGTCTTTGAGCATTCGAGAAAGATAACTGTAAGTTATTATGTGAATGGAAGCATAATACAATATCGGGATTGAGGCTTTTGTCAATATGATAGAAGAGACTCTCTATGTCGTATTGCTTTAAAACACCGAGAGTATCAACGATGCTGAACCCTCTAGGCCCAAGTTTATTGACTTTGATAATTAAATTGAGCAGCTCCAAGCTCGAATAAGTATCGATTTTGGCAGGATTGACAAATACCTTGTACCCTTTATCCATCACTTGTTGACAATACTCTAAAGCATCGTCAATTTCGCTTTTTGAGAATACGACACGTATTGTATCGAATGCCTTATTCGTGCACAATTCAAGATTTGATAAATCATATGAGCCATACATAATCATAAGAACCATTTTCGAGTTCTTACAATCAAGTGGCACATACTCACTTGCTTCTTGGACAGATTGGAAAATTGTTTTATCTTTACTTGTTGACTTGTTCTCAAGAAAACCACATTCAATAAAGTCAATCTTAGATTCAACAAATTGCTTAATGATATCAGAAATTCCGCTCTCGCCAAAATTCCAATTATTCACGTATCCGCCATCTCTAAGAGTACAGTCTAAAATTTGTATACTCATTACAATAAATGTTTTTTATAAAGAAGTTCTGCAATTTCAAAATCAAGTTCGTTGTCGATATCTAAGCCTTCTAAATCAGAAACTGTTACAAAAAGCGGCTTCTTACCAATAACCTCCTTCGCTAAAAGCATGTTTTCCTTAGAAATAATGTTAATTGCAGAGTTGATGGCTACAATATCGGGCAAATCTTGGCTTTTAGGCTTGTCGCTCAAGCTATAATTAATAGGCACGCCATTATGCCATAAGAACATTTTTACGGCATTGACTGTATTACAAGAGTCGTGTTTGTTAGTGTTTTTGAGGTATGTGTCAATACATAATTGTATAGTCTTATCAGAAATAAGAGGACTTGTAACATTTGCAAGTAGTACAGTGTCTGCGTCAAAAGTACTAGCAACGTTATAATAGAACTCATTGGCACTGATCTCACTAGACGCGTATGTGGCTTTTCTTTTAACAATTTCCACACCCATTGATTCTGCCACGCCAAGCATCGTCTCGCAATCGGAATTAACAATGATGCCATCTAGTTGAGAAATGCGCTGTAGCTGTCTTATTTTTATTTCCAGCAGTGTTGAATCTGCAAATGGGCGTATATTTTTGTTTTTTACTCTTACAGAGCCTGCACGTACTGGTATCAACGCTTTTAACATTGTTTAAGTCTTTCTATAATTTCGGTTTCGTTAAGTCCTGTTTCCTCGGGGTCTACATAGCCCCAATTAACTAATAAAGTTGTCATGCCTGTAATCCTACTACAGCTGTCAAGATTTTCTCTGTTGTCTTCAACAAAAATACTGTTTTGGATATTATTTTTAGAGATATAATCCATTAGAAAATTACCTTTGCTAAGGTAATTTGCTAAGTGCTCCTTTCCAATTATCTTGTCGGAAGAAATATGAAAGTTGTATTTTTTTAATAAAGCTTCTATCGCAAGCTTGTTCTTTGTCGTTACTATAATGAAATTAAAATCACCACTCTCATTGAGCTTCTTAAGCTTGAAGAAAAAGCTATAAGGCTCGTCCAAGCTTGACCAAAAATCATAATGATTGGCTATAAGATCTTTTCTCTTTTTTATGAAAGCATCGTTGAATGTGCTCTCAGATTTCACATCACGTTGTGCCATGCAATTAGTAAAATCGTTTCGCATATCAACGATACGACGCTTCAATAATTCCATGATATAGTAATATTGCCATGAATTGTGAATCAAGTATCGATTTTGTGTGAAAATGGCCAATTCTCTTTCATCAAGGGGAGAGAAGACATCTAAGCCAGAGTGTGCATAACGCGAAAGAATATAAGCTTCCTTTACACTGTTAAACATCACACCATCAAAATCCAAAAAAACATTTTTCATATACATTCACTCTCAATTCGTTTTAGTGTGACATAATTCGATCCCTTATATAATCGGTAATTGACTGGCTACAAAACGGATAATTAATATTTAACTCTCGAGTTATAAATTCTATACGATCGCCCTTTATTGGATCAATAGACTGGCGGTATGCATGATAGTGAAAATTGAGGCACTGCTTAGCAATATCGAAGAGCTCACTCTCGAAAACTTGTTTATCTTTAATCCAGTAACAAGTTGACTTGTCCGGGAATAAATATTCAGCGGTGAATGATCCACAATCATGTATTAAGGCATCGCAGTTTGCAAAGCTGGAATAGTGACTAGTACTCTTTTCGTGTAGTAGATTAAGTAACAATTTTATTGTTCTAATGGAATCCTGAACACGCTCATCTGTTCAACTGTACTGCTTCTTGAGTTTGCTAAATGTTACAGACTGTCACTAGAAAGAGAGATTTCTCTTACGAGAAATGCTACGTGTATCTTTTCTCCTCTCTTTGATTGTTCGCGTGTATTTTTACCAATTTCAATGGAGTTAGGCGAAACATCCAAATCTCTATTCTTTTTAATATATTATAATTGAGCGAATTGACAATCAACATCAGAAAAGCCTTAAACGATGGACAAAGATTTAGCAGATTTATTACTATTTTTTTCATAAGGCGTGCAGTTAGTTTTCCTCATTATTTTACAGCTAGTTTTCCTCACTCTTTAATCGTAAGGCTTGACGGACTTTCTCTATCATGAATTCCCTGTAGCAGTGGCATTTTAACATAGAAGTTGACTTTTGCAAGATTATTTTAAGTCTCCATTTCTAATATAAATAGCAACATCTAGCTTTGCCCATTTATAGCAAATACTATCTGTATGTAAGTGATGCCGGACTCTTCTTTAGTTATACATATCAAACGCTTCGCGCATCCGCAGTGCAGGTGATCTTCTTCTACGGGTGTATTAGCTTATGGGGACTTCTAGATTCTCGTCATTCTAAATAAGAGGAAGTCGAAAATCGCCTCGCGAGAAATTAGAAG
>CAYJJA010000064.1:0-14169 GCA_964370355.1 uncultured Akkermansia sp.
ATCGAGGCGGGCGAGCAGATGCTTGCGGCTGCCCCACTCGCCGTAGACGCCCTCCCACATGAGAGGCCCCGCCTTCGGCGCGATGAACATCTCATCGCGATGCGACTGGAAGTAGCGCTTCATCAGGTAGCCAAAGGTCAGCTCGGCAGAGCCTGGGGGAGGTCCGTAGTTATTCGCTAGATCAAAATGGCAGATACCCACCTCCATACAGCGTGCGACCATCTCATAGCAGGCCTGCTGATCATCATGCGCTCCAAAATTGTGCCAAAGCCCCAAAGAGAGCTCGGGGAGAAGGATGCCACTGCGGCCGCTGCGTCGGTACTGCATGCTCATATCACGAAATGTTAGATATCAATCACTACACCCTATCAATAGCTACGCCCCTGTCCCTGAGCTCAACAGGGTGTTAAGCTCAATCTCAAAGCTCTTCATCTCCTCCGCACTAGGCTTGGCACTCAGATCCGTCCATGAGAAGCGACCCGTCTGGTCAAAGCACCACGCGCCACGTATACCCGAGGGGAAGAGAGCCTTGCCAGAGAGCATCGTACCAGGGATCTGGAGCTCATCGAGCGTGACGGTCATCTTCGCGCCCACTGCGGGCTCAGGCTCGACGGCGGGCTTCTCAGCCTCTGGCTCGGGCGCTGTGGGAGTCGCAATTTCGATACCGTGGTCGAGAAGGAGAAAGCGCAGATCCATGAAGCGTATGGAGACACCCTGCTCAGCAAGGTTTTTCTGAATACCATTCAAGTCGATGCCCTGTCCTGCCCATGCTCTGATGTCTTCTAGTAAGTCTGGAGTAATGATCATAGATTCATGCTAGCAGATTTTGCCATCCTTGGCAAGAAGACATCACGTCTTGTTATGCGCGAGATCAGGATTTGTATCTGAAGAAGAATCCTCAACGGGGGGCTCATCACTCTTTTTATCGTATACAAACAGATAGAGCAGGCGGAAGAGACCCCAGACAGGCAGCTGAAGCCAGAGATAATACCATGGCCCCTCCCCGAGATTGTCCAGCATGCTCCCCTGCACGGGGCTCTGCTGCGTGTAGCCGTAGTTCGTATCGAGCAGGAGATTGATAGGAATGGCTGCGATCAGGTAGAGATCAGCATAGAGTAGCGTCTTGAGATCATCCCAACCACGCGCTCTCCAGTCGAGAATGCAGGGAATACTCAGCCCCACGACGAGCAGCAGCCCATGCGCGATGAAAAAGATATAATAGGCCATGCTCGGATAGCCATGAGCCATCGCAGGCGTGATGAGCGCCTGCACACTGCCCGCCATGATGCCAAAGTAGGCAAAGGCGCAAGCCCAATGCGACCTCCACCAGAGCGCGATGAAGGAGATCACCATCATCAGCGAGCAGAAGTGCAGCGGCAAATTATTCCTCCAATCCCCATAGTCATCGGAGAATGCTCGCCAGGTGAACTCACTGACAAATTGCAGAGCCACAACGACAGCGAGCACACGCCCGATGAGGTAGCGCTTTTGCTGACTCAAGCGTCGCGCCACGACGATGAGAGCCACGGCAACGAGCACGGTGATGATAATGGCCCAGTAGTGAGGCGGAGACCAGCGGACAAAGGGAGTAAGGTCATTCATGATAAAAAGCGAGAGCTGGATAGAGCATCTTGCGCCTTCAAGTGTAGCTCATCGGGAAGAGAAGTGCAATCCCTTCTTGTATGAGCTTGACAGATAGAGATGAAATGTATATAAATCGTAAAATTACTAACGACATTTTAGAGATTGAGTATGAGCTATACGATGAGTCTGCCCGACGGCAGCATGCTAGAACACTACCGCATTGAGCGCGTCCTAGGGCAGGGTCTGCTGGGATTCACCTACCTTGCCTATGACACCGTAGCCGAAAAGCAGGTGGCTATTCGCGAGCACTTCCCCTCCAACGATGTCTTCCGAGGAGCGGGCCAGACACAGGTCTTTGCCAAGCAGAGCGCGGAGGAGATCGAGTGGATGCAGGAGGACTTTCTCCATGAGGCGCAAGAGCTCCTAGACCTCGATCAGCCTCATATCGTCAAACTGCAAGAGAGCTTCACCGCCAACGGCACCGCCTACTACGTCATGGAGCTCATCGAGGGAGCCTCACTCGCCGAGGCGAGCAATCTACGCCACAGCTCCCATCAGTGGAGCGAGGCCGAGCTACGCTCCCTGCTCGACATCCTGCTAGGCACACTGGAGTACCTGCACACACAGGACATCCATCATGGCGACATCAAGCCCGAGAATATCTTGGTCAATGCCCAGCTTGAGCCCACGCTCATCGGCTTTGGCCTCGCACGCCAACGCTACGCCGAGAGGACAGAGCTGCGCGTCGAGTCCCCCGGCTACACCTCCATCGAGCTGCTACGCAACCAAGCAGAGAAGGGAGACTGGAGCGATCTCTACGCACTAGGCTGCACCATGTACATGCTCATGACAGGCGAGCGCCCCGCCGCTAGCATCGAGCGCATCCAGGTGGAGAAAGACCCCGTCTCCCCCCTCATGGAGAGGCTCGACATGTCGCGCTACTCACTCGACCTGCGCAAGAGCATCGACCGCGCCATGGAGGTCGATTATAACAAGCGCTGGCAGAGCGCGCACGCGTGGCGACTCGCCCTCGCGGGTGACTTCGTCGTCGGTGAGCAGGTCGTCTACAAGACCAGCAAGCTCCCCTGGATCATCGCGGGCAGCCTTGCCGTCCTGCTCGCGGGAGCAGCCACAGCAGGTCTACTCTACCACGACATGAAAAAGGAGCAAATCGAAGACTACGAGACAGCCCTCAGTGCCGAGAAAGGTCGAGTCGAGCTCCACAAAAAAACCATGCTCTACATGGTCGAGGACAACTTGGACGAGGAGCGCATCCGCAACGAACCCATGCGCAAAGACATCTACGAATGCGTCGCTGAGGCAATGCGAGCCGAGCGTGACAAGAACTACCCCCTCGCCTTCCGACTCTACAGACAGGCCGCCGCCCAAGGCGACCCCGACGCGCAAGACAAGCTAGGAGCTCTCTATGAGAAAGCCCTAGACCGCGAAGTCGCCTATGAGCTCGCTGCCAAATGGTACGCCCGTGCCGCCCTGCGTGGTAGCGGCTCAGGCATGGTGCACCTCGCCGGCTGCTACGAATTCGGACGCGGACTCCCCCGCAACAAACGCAATGCACGCATCTGGTACCAAAAGTGCCTCGAAACCGTCGACTACCGCTACGAGCAGGCGCGCGAGCACGCCATCAAAGCCCTCGACCGCATGGACAGAGAAGCCCTCCTCGGTCAACAGAGACCATCCCAGCCCGAGCCCAGCCCTGTCCCCGAGCCACAGCCCCTCATCGACGTCTTATAAGAAGCCTAAGACTCCTGCTCAGGCACGCGACTACTCCAATAGCGTGCTAGGGAGGCGCAAAAAAGCGTCTGCGCCTGATGATAGAGCATGAGAGGCAGCACCAGAGTCTTGTCAAAAGAGCCAAAGA
Source organism: uncultured Akkermansia sp. (assembly GCA_964370355.1). Taxonomy (GTDB): domain Bacteria; phylum Verrucomicrobiota; class Verrucomicrobiia; order Verrucomicrobiales; family Akkermansiaceae; genus Akkermansia. The sequence continues at coordinate 3,464 of CAYJJA010000064.1, forward strand.
TCGCCAGCATCATAGGAGCTCCCACGGCAAGACTCTTTTTGGGACCGCAAAACACAATTGCAATGCGGTCCGCCCTATTAAAGCCCAGCCAACGCGCGGCTAGGTAGGCAAAAGTCTGCATCAGCGACACCGTCAAGATACAGCCCAGCAAGATACGCAGCAGCAGCACCGACTCAAAGGCCCACCAAAAGCCCGACACCGTCGCCTCGGAAAAGGCCGTATAGACCACCAGCCACACAGGCGTCTGATCCGCCCAGCCCAGCACACTCTTGTGGCGCAGCGACCAAGGGCGCACCCACCTCTGCACGAGCTGCCCCACGACAAAGGGGAGCAGCACAAAGAGGCACACCTTTTGTATCGCATCAAGGCTCACCCCCATATCCATCCCCGTCGTCTCAAAGAGCAGACTCACCAGCAGGGGTGATAGCACAATTCCGAGAATACTCGACATAGGAGCTGAGCAGACAGCCGCCGCCACATTCCCCCCCGCAATGGAGGTAAAGACCACACAGCCCTGCACCGTCGAGGGCAGACACGCAAGGTAGAGAAAGCCCCCGAGAAAGAGAGGAGTCACCAGCATAGCGAGCAAGGGCGACACCGCGAACATAAAGAGCGGGAAGAGCACAAAGGTAAAGGCAAAAATCGTCAGCTGAAGCCGCCAATGCAGCAAGCCCGCCACGAGCTGCGCACGCTCAATGCGCACCCCGTAAAAGAAGAAGGGGATCATGATAAAGATCTGCGTGAGCCACTCAAAGACATCCGCCCCCCGCCCATAGCAGGGCAGCAGCAGGCCAATGAGCACGCAGACAAAAATCCCAATGGTAAAACGATCAAAAAGCCCCAGCACAAAGCCCGCGAGGCGACGCAGTAGACCCATCATCCCTCTTCACGCTCTGGGAATTCATAGCCCACCTTGCCCGTACTCGCCTTGAAGCTCAAGTAGGCTTCGAACTTCTTGCCCGTCTTCGCACTGACAAAGTCCTTGATCAGCTCCGTCTTGCCCTTCGCCAGCAAGCGCAGCACCATAGGAGCCGTGATCGCCACCCCGCACATCTCGCGAGCGATCGTGAGCGGCTTCTTCGACTTCCCATAGCTCAGGCTCGGGATATGCCATGCCTGCTCACTCTCCAGCAGCTCATGCTCACCCTTGCCCTTCACAGGGACAGCTCCGTGCTTGACAGCCGTACTGAGATCAGCGGCGGCGGCATTCGCCTTGGTAAAGCGAGCGTCCGCCTTCGCATTCTTACCACGAGGCTCGCGGGGGGGGAACTCAAAGCCCACCTGCCCCTTCTTCGCATCCAACACGAGGAAGGCATCGAAGGGACGCTTCGTGCGCTGAGAGACAAACTCCTTGATCAGCTCACTCTTGCCCTCCGTCAGGATCTTGACAAGAATCTCACGCGTCAGATCACGCCCCAGCAAGGAGCGCGAGAGCGAAAGCCCCTGACGCGTCGAGCCCTCTCGCTTGAAGTGAGGGATAGTCCACGCCTTGCTATTCTCAAAGACCTCCAGCTCGCCCTGCCCCACGACCGTGTAAAAGCCCAGACTCTCCTGCTCACTCTCCGCCGCCTTCTCAGCGGGTGAGAGCTCATCCTCAAAGAAAAACTCAGCCTTCCAGACGCGCGGTCCCTCGATGAGACGCAGCCCCGCCTTGAAGGGCTTGCCAAAGCGCGAGCGGAATCCCTCCATCACCGGCAGCTCACGCTTCACCAGCAGCTCACCCATCAGCTCATCGCTCAGCGCGAGCCCTGCATGCAGACGACGCAGGCGGAATTTGCACTGCTTGCATGAGACCGAGTCCATACGACTCGTCAGCCCCACCGCCCCACAGGCCGGACAGGCGACCTCTAGATCAGGATTATGCCCGCTATCCATAAAGCGGCGCACACTCTCGATGATCTCCTCCGTGTAGGCGCCAATCTCCTTCATAAAATCCTTGCGAGCCAGCTTCCCCTGCTCCATCAGCTTGAGCCTATACTCCCAGTCCCCCGTGAGCTCGGGCGAGGACAGCGTACTCAGCCCGATGCGCCCCAGCAGCTCGATGAGATCCATCCCACGGCGTGTTGCGATGAGCTCCTTGCCATCTCGTATAATATACTCCTGCGTGATGAGCCCCTCGATGATAGACGCACGCGTCGCGGGAGTCCCGAGGCCACGCTCCTTCATTGCTGAGGAGAGCTCCTCATCCTCGATGAGCTTGCCCGCACTCTCCATGGCGGAGAGCAGGGTGGCTTCATTATAATTCGCGGGTGGTTTCGTCATCTCATCACGCTTCTCCAGAGCGAGGGTCTGGACACGCTCACCTGCGAGGACGGGGCAGAGCTCCTCCTTCTTCTGGCGAGCCGAGAGCGTGTAGAGCGCGCGCCAGCCAGCCACCTTCATGACACGACCATGCGAGTGAAAGAGATCCTGCACCCCATCCACATGTGAAATAATCGTCTTGCGGTCCGTGTCTTCAAACTCCGCTGCGGGCATGAAAATCCCGAGGAAACGCTGCACCACCAGCGTAAAAATCTTCTCCACATCCCCCGACAGATTCGCCATATGCCCCGTCGGGATGATGGCAAAGTGATCGCTCACCTTCGTGCTATCAAAGACACGCTTGCTCGCCTTGATCATCTTCTTGTCCAAGATCTCCTGCGCAAAGGCGGAGAACTGCGGCATCTTCTGCGCCAGATCCCCCACCGTGCGGTACGCCGTCTTGACATAATCATTGGGGAGGAACTTCGAATCCGTACGCGGATAGGTCAGCACCTTGTGCCGCTCGTAGCACTCCTGCGCGAGCTGCAAGGTACGACGCGCGGAGAAGCCAAAGCGATTGCTCGCCTCCTTTTGCAGTGAGGTCAGATCAAAGAGCAGAGGAGCCGCCTGCTTCACAGGCTTCTTCGTCTCCTGCACCTCGCCCTGCTTGCCCGAGCAGCGAGCCACGATAGCCTCAGCGAGCTCAGGCGACCAGATACGATCACGCGTGCGCTCGGGATGATTCTCATCCTTCTTCCACGCAGCATCCTGCCACTTGCCCTCATAGACACCCGCCTGAGCCTGGAAGCGCGCACGCACCTCGTGATACGCCTGCGGGACAAAGGCCAGAATATCCTGCTGCCTACCCGCCAGCAGCGCCAGCGTCGGCGTCTGCACACGCCCCGTAGGCGTCACATGAAAGCCCCCAGGTGCCGACTGCAGCACCGTCAGCGCACGCGTGCTATTGAGCCCCACGAGCCAATCCGACTCCGCGCGACAGATCGCCGCATCCGCCAGAGGCAGCATCGAGCCATCCTCTAGGAGATGATTCCACGAGTCCACGATAGCATCATCAGTCATGCTCTGCATCCAGAGACGCTTGAGCGGCTTTTTAATCTTGCCGTAGCGAATGATATTGCGAAAAATCAGCTCACCCTCACGCCCCGCATCGCAGGCATTGACAATAGTCGTGACCTCCTTGCTCTTGGCGAGGCGCAGCACCTTGCGCAGGCGATCAGCCGTTTTAGAAATAGGCTCTAGCTCCATCTCCTTGGGGATGACAGGCAGGTACTCCATCTTCCAGGGTAGGCTCTTCCCCTCCTCAGTCTGAGGCTTCTTTTGCTCAAGCAAATGACCAACAGCCGAGGTAATATAGTGCGTCTCATTGGCATAAGCCCCCGTTTTCTCGTCACGCTTAAACTTACCGAGACTCTTGCCGAGTACACGGGCAAGGTCGGTGGCAACGCTGGGTTTTTCGGAGATGATGAGTGTCTTGGACATGGGAAGAAAAAAATCGCTAAATGTGAAAAGTATAATAGACCACACATACGCCCTAGGGAGAGTAAGGAATAAGACGTCACGTGCGGTCTGCTTGACTACTACATGCGCCAAATTCGGCTTTAAGTCAAGAATATAATTATCACCCACCCCACCAACGTTTCACAAGCATAGCATCAAACAAAGCGTAATACGCTGCTACAGAGAAAAAAATAAACCCCACAAAGACAATTAAACCAAAGCAAAATAGGGGAAAAATTAGAATGAATCAATCCATCCTTGCCTGCACCTAGCTTATTTGGTATAACGGCAATACGCATGAAGAACCATTTTGAACAAGGCAAAACCACCTTCCCCCCCTACGTCATAGGATCTGTGACCGACTGGACGACCTGGCTTGAGCTCACCGTGCCCACGAGTATGCCCCCCTGCAATGCCGTCGAGCTACGCCTCGACGCACTCCCCGCCCAGCTCACCCCGAGCGACATCCTCACCCACCATGCGCACAAGCCCACCCTGCTCACCTACCGCCACCGCGACGAGGGTGGTCTGCGAGCCATCGCCGAGGACGCACGCCGCGACACCATGCACGAGCTGCTCTCCATGGCGCACGCCATCGACTGGGAAATAGGGCACATGTCCACAGCCCAAGCCCTCATCGAGGAAGCACGCAACGCCAGCGTCCTGCTCGTCGCCTCACACCATGATTTTCAAAAAACACCCCCCCTCGCCCTCCTCCAAGAGCGCGAAGCCTACGCCCGCGAACGCGGAGCCGACGTGGTCAAATTCGCCTTCCGCCTCAACAGCCTCGACGACATGCTCACAGGCATACGCCTACTCGAATCACGCAGCGGCCCCCTGGCCGTCATGGGCATGGGAGCCCTAGGCCCCACCAGCCGCCTGCTCTACGCCCAGTACGGCTCCGCACTCATCTATGGCTACCTCGGAGGACGCGCCAGCGCGCCTGGGCAGTGGAGTGCGCATCTCTTCACCGAGGCACTCGACCAGCTCAGCCCCTTTGTGAACGCTTGACAGAGCTCAGCTCAATCGTTAGACTAGGAGGAGATGAACATCATACACACTCTAGGCATCCTCGTCACGTGCGCCGTGTGCTCTCTGGACAGCACGGCACGCTGCGCCAGCCATACAGCACCTGCACCCCCTGCGCCAGCCGAGAAGCTCCTTCCTGCCCTCTCCGAGAGCTTTCGCCACTACCTCATCGGCTACACAGCCGCCAGCTTTGAAACAGTCGTCAAGCTCACGCAAGCCCAACAAGCCGCCGACACCCTCGCGAGTGTCGAGATGCAGATCCAGATCTTGGAGAGCGAGCCCACAGACAGCCTCCCCGCCGACATCAAGCTCTACATCCAAGAAGCCATCCTCATCGCCAAAGCCACACGCGATGAGATGAAGCCCATCGTTGCGCAAACAAAGAAAACCGACATCAACACACTCGGTCCCAGCCTCGAGCGCATGAAGATAAAGATGCGCCAGCTCGGCAAGCAATACCCCGCAGCACGCGACTTCATCATCGACAATGCCCTAGCCGATCAGCTCATCATGAAGGAAATGGGCTTTCAAGAAAAATTCGACCGCCACATGGCAATCAAGCTCCCCGAGCACAACAACGACCTCGTTCAAGCCATCAGCGCCGTCTTTGGCATCCTCGCCAAAGAGCTACGCGCCATCCAACAAAATACATAAAACGGAAAGCAAGCGATGAAAAAAATTCTCTTTATCCTCACTGGTACACTGACAGTCCTCATTCTGTCCATGAGCGTCAGCTGTGTCCATCACCATTTTGGCGGCAGCAAGAATGAGCTGCATATCCAGAATGAGAAGGGACAAGACGCGAGCGCCCCCATGCGACTCCACCGCGAACACCCATGGTACCGCCACCTATTCAATCCTGTAGGCCTCTCCTACCACCCGCGCTACCTCGCTGAGGAAAGCCTCATTGAGGGTCAAATCACCTTGGAGCACATCCATGATGGCGATAAGCTGCGAGTCTATGTGCGACGCGATATTCTCCCCCTTCACATCACCTTCACGGGCGGGGATACGAACAAATTCCTCATCAACTGGGAGCTCATCGGCAAAAGACTAGAAAAGAGCTGGGAGTCAGAGCTCCAATCCGAGCAGCAGCTAGAACAGAAAGCATTCACCCTCATGGATCCACAAAACGCAGCCATCGTCCTCGTATGGCTACGCAAAGAGGGACAGTGGAGCTTCCAAGGCGCCAGCTGGGTCGCCCAAGATAGACACAGCCTTCAAAGACTCGATCGCGACGCCGAAGAGCTGAGTAAAAAAGCCGCATCAACAACGAGTCCTGCTAGTGCTCCATGAGCTTAGGATGAATAATCACAGCCCACTCGAACAGTCGTGGAGTAATACCAAAAATGACTCAAAGCTTCAGATTTCGACACGCTCGCATCGAAGCAGGTACTGAGCAGCATCTAGGTCTCAAACCAGCATGAAGTCTGCAATTCACAGACTTCACCCAAAGTAGCCCTTACAAATGGGCAAAACGCGATATATGACATCATCTGGGCTACTACTTCTTACCACGTAGCCAATAGAAATGTAAGAATTTGTAAAATCGCGATTTGACTTTTTCCCTATGAGCATGGCTCACGGGCTCCTTTGGCACGAAAACATCGGAATTCTCATGAGCCCAGTTCACATTTGTACGAACAATGCGAGCAGGCGTACCAGCGAGAGTACAATTCGGCTTTGTAAATCTTTTTGTAACAACGCTACCCATCCCTACAATAGAATCCTTGGCTATATGAGCCCCCTTTAGAATAGTGACATTTCTACCAAGCCAAACATGATCCTCAATTTTGATCAAGCGAGGTGGCTTATTGAGTGGCTGACCTGTAGTGATATCATAGACCGTGTGACCATCAGCCGCCCTTATAGAAGCATTGTATCCAAACAAGCAATTACTCCCGATTTCTAAAGCAAGCCCGCGCTCATCACCATACAAAATATTTCCAGCAAGGCATGTAAAGTTGCGACCTATCGTAACAGATGTCTCAGGAGCTCTCAAATTCAAGGTCAGGGTATTATGGACATTAATTCCCTTCTCAATGCGAACCTGTACATTACTACCGCATTGAATACTAAGTTTGTTAACAGCTCCCGGCTTAAAAATAGTAACAGATGCCCCATCACCCAGAAAGCTCACCTCAATCTCAGGATGCTTCTCAGTGATATCTGTACCATTGTCATCTAAAATTCTAAAACTATTACTCATAATGAATGTACTGAAGACGATTATCTAGGCGTTCCAATATATCATCATTTGATCTATATAGCAATCATAATCACAGCAATAGCAACTATTGCTAGTGAGGAAAACATAAAACCACCGCCTCTTGCGAAGCGGTGGCTTTTGGTAAGTTTGCACTCTAGATCATTGAGAGAATCTCATGCTAGAGCCGCGAATTCTTTAGGCGAACTCAGCAAGAAGCTTTTGACGCTGGGCTTCGAGCTCAGCAGGAAGCTTGTCACCCATCGAGTCGAAGAGCTCGGTCTGAGAGGTGAGCTCAGCCTGCCATTCGGAGGCGATAAGCTTGTTGTTGGTTTCAAAGTCGGCTTCTGTGTACTCGAGACCGTCTGTGTTGAGCTCAGCAAAGGTGGGGGAGACACCGAGAGGAGTCTGAACACCTTCAACCTGACCGTTCACACGAGCGAGAATCCACTCAATGACGCGCATGTTGTCGCCGAAGCCAGGCCAGATGAACTTGCCAGCTTCGTCCTTGCGGAACCAGTTGACGTTGAAGATCGCTGGAGGATTAGCAGCCTTCGTGCCCATGTTGACCCAATGCTGGCAGTAATCACCAACGTGGAGACCGATGAAGGGCTTCATAGCCATGGGGTCACGACGTACCTGACCGATGGCGCCGAAGGCAGCAGCAGTCATTTCAGAGCCCATTGTTGCGCCGACGTAGACACCGTGATTCCAGTCGCGGGATTGGAAGACGAGAGGCATCGTGGTGGCACGACGACCGCCGAAGAGGATGGCGGAAAGCGAGATACCCTCAGGATTGGTGTACTCAGGATCGAGTGTGGGGCAGTTCGTTGCAGGAGTGGTGAAGCGGCTGTTGGGGTGCGCGCAGTTGCGTCCGCAACCAGGTGTCCAGTCATTGCCCTGCCAGTCGATTGCGTGTGCAGGAGCGTCACCGTCCATACCTTCCCACCAGACATCGCCGTCATCGGTAAGACCGACGTTGGTGAAGATCACGTTCTCCTTGATGGAGTCCATGGCGATAGGATTGGTCTTGTAGGATGTACCAGGAGCTACGCCGAAGTAGCCGCTCTCAGGGTTGATGGCGTGGAATGTGCCGTCTTCGTGAGGCCAGATCCATGCGATGTCGGTCTTCCAGCCCTTGGCTGCGTATTCTGCAGGAGGAACGAGCATGGCCAGATTGGTCTTGCCACAAGCGGAGGGGAATGCACCACCGACGTAGGTCTTCTTGCCCGAAGGATCGGTGATACCAAGGAGGAGCATGTGCTCAGCCATCCAGTTGTTCTTCACAGCGATGCCAGAAGCGATGCGGAGTGCAAGGCACTTCTTACCGAGAAGGGCGTTACCACCGTAACCAGAACCGAATGAGATGATTTCCTGTGTTTCGGGGAAGTGTGTGATGTACTTCTCGACGTTGCAAGGCCATGTGACGTCCTTTTCGCCTTCTGCGAGAGGAGCACCAACAGTGTGGAGGCAGCGTACGAAGTCGCCGTAGCCGTCACGCTTGGTGTTACCACCGCCGTTGTTGGCTTCGTCTTCGAGGCGTGCGAGAACGTGAGCACCCATGGAGGCCATGATGCGCATGTTGACAACAACATAAGGAGAGTCAGAAATTTCAATACCAATCTTGGCAAGAGGAGAATCAAGAGGACCCATGCAGAAAGGAATGACATACATGGTGCGGCCCTTCATACAACCGTCAAAGAGACCGTTGAGAAGAGTTCTCATTTCTTTAGGATCAGCCCAAACGTTGGTAGGACCTGCGTCTTCTTCTTTTTCGGAGCAGATGAATGTGCGCTCTTCAACGCGAGCAACGTCAGAAGGTGTAGAACGTGCAAGGAAGCAACCAGGGCGCTTCTCAGGATTCAAGCGGATGAAGGTGCCTGCGGCAACCATGGCATCACACAATTCATTATACTCTTCGTCGGAGCCATTGCACCAGTAGACAGAGTCAGGCTTGCAAAGGGAGCGGACCTGTTCGACCCACTCAGCGGCTTTTTGATGTGTAGTACCTGTAATTTTCATGGTGGCGCGAGTCTATCATACTTTCAACAGACTGGCAACACGAATTTTGTTCTCTTTGAAAAATTTAACTAACCAAATTCTACAATTCCCTCTAGTTATGGGGAATTGTCCCGCCAATTTCTCCAATCCGCTTGGAGCGTACGAAGAACGACAATAGCGATGTAGCCAAAGAGGATAAGGCCGACAGGATAGTGCAGCAGAATGATATCCGAGCTGATAAACATCCAAAGAATCCAGATACCAGCCGCGAGCATAGCTAGCCAGATCACATTGATCAGAGCATCGACAGGGGAGACCGCGATGTCCTGCGCCTTGCGCTTGCGTGCGTCCAACATGCGCTTGACACGCATTGCACGCAGCTTGGTGGCTGCCGTCCTACGATACCCTCGCGAAGAGCTGCTCAAATTACCTTGGGACATAGCTAAGATCTATCACAGCCTAGGCGGCGAGTCAAGATAATTCAAGGCTGATGACGACTCCCCTACCCCCCTTGCGCAAGCCGCCCTTCCCACGGAGGAGAAGAGCGGCTTGGATGTTCGGGGGATTGATTGATGAAGGGGGTCTCTTAGAGCACCTCGGGTGCAAGGGAGACGATCTTCATGAAGCCCTTTTCGCGGAGTTCGCGAGCGACGGGTCCAAAGATACGGGTGCCGCGGGGGTTGTTGTCCTTGTCGATGCACACGACTGCATTGCCGTCAAAGCGCAGCACGGAGCCATCATCGCGACGGATGGGGGCAGCGGTGCGTACAACCACGGCCTTGACCACGCTGCCCTTCTTGATGGAGGCGGTGGGGATGGATTCGCGGATGTGGACGGTGATGATGTCACCGATGTGGGCTTGGTCAGTGGCTTTGCCAATGACGCCTATCATCTTGGCGACGCGTGCGCCGGTGTTGTCGGCGACTTGGACGGAGGATTCCATCTGGAGCATAGTAGATTGATGTCCTTTCTGCTTTTAGTGTTTGATGATTTCTTCGAGCTTCCAGCGCTTGAGGCGCGAGAGGGGGCGAGTTTCGCTGATGCGTACCTTGTCGCCTACCTGTGCTTGCTCGTTCTCGTCGTGGGCATAGAATTTCTTGCTCTTCTTGACGATCTTCTTGAAGATAGGATGGGGGACGCGTGCCACGTATTCGACGACGATGGTCTTGTTCATCTTGGTGGAGACGACGACACCGATGCGGCTCTTACGAAGGCCCTGAGGCTTTTGTGTTGTTTCTTCGCTCATGTGTGATTAGAGTTCCTTTGTGGGGTTCGTATTATTCAGCTTCGATGCTGCTTCCTTCACCTTGGACGGTGAGAGCACAGGCGATTTCTTTGCGTACGATGCGAAGACGCTGGTTGTTTTCAAGCTGACCAGTGGCTTGCTGCACTCGCAGGTTGAGGTACTCCTCGCGGAGCCCACGGATGTGGGCTGCGAGTTCCTTCGCGGGCATACCGCGGAAGTCTTTTGCTTTCTTGATGGGCATAGCAGTTATGATCTAGTGTGATGAGGTTGCTTCTAGGTCGCTTTAGGCGGTAGGCTTGACACCCTGACGATAGACAAAGCGCGTGCGAATGCCAAGCTTGTTGGAGGCGAGGCGGAGCGCTTCGCGGGCTTGGGATTCGGTGACGCCACCTACTTCAAACATGATGTTGCCAGGACGGCAGACGGCTACCCAGCCCTCTACACCACCTTTACCCTTACCCATAC
>CAYJJA010000065.1:0-791 GCA_964370355.1 uncultured Akkermansia sp.
AGCGACCAAAGGCGTCGATGTCTTCGCCAGCATCGGTAAAGGCCTCAATGAGTAGCGGCTTTTTTTGGGCTGCAGCAGGGGAGAGGAGGAGGGGGAGGACTTCTTGCCAGTCCTCGAGGCTGTAGACGGCGCGGTAGTTGATACCGAGGCTGCGTGCCCAGCCGCCTGCCTCGTTGCGGTGGCTGGCGATGATGTAGGGCTCGCTCGCGGGGATGATGGGGCGCGCGGGGAGGCTTTGAAGAGGGCTCCTCCTCCGTTGTTGATGAGTAGGATGCGTAGATTCTCAGGCAGGGGCTGGAGTCCTAGCGCATTCATGTCGTAAAAGAAGCTCAAGTCGCCGATGATGAGGTAGTTCACCGCGTCTGGCTCGCCGAGTGCGTAGCCTAGGGCACTGGAGAGTGAGCCTTCGATGCCGTTGGTACCTCGATTGCACTCGACTTGTACGCTGTGTGCGAGGTTGGTGAACTGGGCGAGGCGCACCGAGAGGCTGTTGGCCAGGTGCAGCGTCGCGGGGGTGGGCAGCTGGGTGATGAGCTCAGCGATGAGGCGCAGCCCGCTGTACTCAATGTGCTCGTAGCGTGTGATGCTGAGGCTCGCGTTCTCCTCATACCAGCGGCGCGAGTACTCGTGGCTGCGCTCATCCTCGGGGCTCTCTGCGAGTCCGCGTAGCAGGATGTCCCACAGGTTGGCGGGGCTGCCCTCAAGGCAGCGCGTGAGGCAGCAGTAGGTGTCGATGAGAGCGCCATCGGGGCTGAGATGCCAGTGGGCGCGCGGCGGGTGCTGGCGCAGGA
>CAYJJA010000065.1:801-10368 GCA_964370355.1 uncultured Akkermansia sp.
GAAGTTCTTGAGGCGCTTGGAGACGATGTGCCCGCCATAGGTGATGAGCAGATCGGGCGACCAGTCGCGCTCTGGCCTTGCCCCGAGGATGAGATCGACCTGTGCGATGGCGTCGTGCTGCTGATGGGCATTGCTCAGCGAGTCGCCGAGGATGACAAAGCCTAGCTGACGGAGCCCCGAGCTGAGCTGTGGCGGCAGTGAGCTCTGGCCGAGCAGGATGAGGCGGCGCGGGAGGTGCTGGGCCTCGTGCGCGAGGCTGGCCTGCTCGTGGGCAGATAGTTGCGCGAGCGTCGAGCGCTCTATGACGCGCTGCGGGGGGAGGGGATGGGTGAGGCTGCCCCAGAGGGGCTCGGCAAGTGGGATATTGATGTGGACGGGGCTGGGGCTGCGGTGCTGGAGCGCGAGGAGTGCCTCATTGATGAGGCGATTGCGCTGCCAGAGAGTTTCTGGGCTGGGCTGGGGCTCATCGGCGGGGAGCTGCACGCTCATGCGCACCAGATTTCCCAGTGCATGATGCTGAGCTAGAGTCTGACCGTCTTGCTGATCAATCCATGCACTGGGGCGATCAGCGGAGATGATGAGTAGGGGGATATTTCTGTAGTAGGCCTCGGCGGCCGCGGGGTGGAGATTGAGCAGGGCAGAGCCCGAGGTGACGATGACGGCGACGGGGGCTTGCGCCTGTGAGGCCCAGCCCAGTGCGACATAACCAGCACTGCGCTCATCGCAGACACTGCGGCAGGTAAAGTCATCTTCTAGTTGTGCTATCATATTGATGAGCGGAGCATTACGGCTGCCTGGGGAGATGACACAGCGCGTGACTCCATGCGCCAACATCAGAGAGCAGAGCTGCTGTAGGGAAACAAAGGCTGAGAGCGTGGTCATAGCAGCACCTTAGCACAATGACTCACCTTTGGCAAGTACACGACGTGTGTACATGACGCGCGCATGAATATCAACTTCTCTACCATGCGTACTCAGAGAATACTTGTCAGCTGCCAAAAAACAATTTATCATAGTGGCGATGTTACGCTTTCGCCTCTTTCGTATCCCCATTCTTGTACACCCCTCGCTGTGGGTTACACTCGCTCTCTTCGGCGCGATATGGGGTGTGCAGTGTGAGAGTGTTTTTTTATCCATGCTCTACTTTATATTCGCGGGCTTTATTTGCCTCTTGACGCACGAATTGGCGCATGCGCTCGTCGGCAGGGCATGGGGTGGTGGTACGCCCAAGATCTTATTATCGGGGCTAGGAGGCGAGTGTTGCAATCCGCAGGCGCGTCTGTCGCGTAGGCAGGGTCTTCTCATGACACTCATGGGGACGCTGATGACGCTGCTGGTGGCTTTCGCGTCTTTGGGATTGCTTTATGTTACGAGTGATTATGATAACGATTTGCTGACCGCGAGTTTTTTTACCCATCTCAAGGGTGATTGCTCGATCTCCTCTGCCTGTACATTACCCGTCGGCGTCGTTGGTCTGCTGCATAGTCTCATCATGGTGAGCGTCTGGTGGACATTGCTCAATTTTATCCCTGTCTACCCCCTCGATGGGGGGCAGATTCTCTGTGGTCTTGTCGATGCCAATCAGATGGGATTTGCGCATGCCTTGAGCATCTTTGCCTCGGTGATTTTCTTTTTCTTCTTTTTGATGTTGGGGCTGTGGCTGCTTTGCGTGTTTATGCTCGTCTTGCTCTATATCAACTTCCGCTGGTGGCGGGTCTATGCGCAGTGAGTGGCGTATTTTTTTTGCCATTCTTGCATGAACAATCGCGATTCTTCTACCTGCTCAGAGTGGTAGAGGTGGACGCGCTCCCCATTAGCACGGCAGAGAAAGACGGTGTGGTAGATCTCGTCTTGCTTGAATATGCTTTTAAAGCTGTGTAGATAGGGGCGTGCCTCTTCCCTATTGAGTGGCGTGAGCAGGATGCTGTCTCCCTCTTGAGTAGGGATTTCGCGTGTCGATAAGGTCATGTTGAATAGCTGCTTTCTGATGACGAGACCTTGGGGGGCAAAGCTATACTCGCAGCGCAGGTAAACATCATACAACATCCACGCTACATTACTGACGACTAGAATCAGCCATAGAGCGCTACTAATGCTATGAAAGACAGAGTCGAAGCTTGCACATCTCAAGACGAGGTACAACAAGGGTATGCTTATAATTAAGGGACTACCACCGGATTCGGATGCGATGATCCAGTCAGCCTTGCTGATCTTCTTTGGCTTGCGGTACAGGTAGCTCAGGAGGCAGGCGAGTGCGGCGCAGAGCGTGATGAATGCCGCGCCGAGTGAGAGTCGCAGGGCGTCGATAGATCCGTAGGGCGTTGCGGAGAAGAGATCAGGGTAGCCGTTCGTGGCTGTCTTGTCAACCCAGAGAGGGTAGATGAGGTATTTTTTGGGGACAGACTCAGTGTGTGATAGCTGGCTGGTGTCGTAGTCGGGACCCACTGAGTATACCTTCGTCTCACGTCCGTCATCGTAGATGGAGGTGATGTGAATGTCCTTGTGCTTGACTTCGGGATTGAGCTCGAGCATGAAGGGAGTCGCGTATTCTCCCTCTTCTGGGTGATGGTAGCGATAGCTCGCGAGCGTGGCGATGAGCCCCGAGAGGAGCATGATGATGAGCATGATCCAGCGAAAGGCTATCTTACGGCAGAAGCAGATCGCACGAGGCTGGGGGCGCTCTAGTTGTGGGTAGGCTTGTACGCTGAGCGCGGCGTGCTCTTGTACTTGTAGCTCGGAATGATCCAGCATGAGCTGCTGCGCCCATTGCTGAGCGTTGCGCTCGCGCAGGGCATGGTAGAGGTAGAGGCGTTGATTCTCAGATCCGAGTAGGAAGACGTAGCTGCTCTTGAAGTGAGCCTTGTCGAAGGGAGCTCCCGAGGCGGCAATGAGCGGTGAGCTCGGGGCGAGACGCTCGACGATGAGTCGCTCGCCGCCTTGGAGCTCGACTGCGTGGATGAGTGTTTTTTTGCCCAAGAAGCTTCGCTCGAAGCGCAAGTGCTTTTCGTCTATGCTCAGACAGGCTTTGGAGAAGAGGCCGCGTAGTACGGCGATGACAAGGCTGACAAGGGCGATAAGGAGGCAGATGATGATGAAGTAATGAGTCAGACCGAGAAAGGCATTGAGCCCTCCCTCGAGGATAGCCTTGCTGTAGGGCGCGCCCTCACCCGATTGCAGGAGGCGATTGATGCCGCTCACATCGTCTTGCCAGTAAGCCACGGCAAGGAGAGTCGCGAACATGAGCACGAGTAGAGCAACTGTATTACCATTGATGTTGCGGGGATAGCGATATGTTTTGGTCATAATCTTTCTTTCTCTACGAAGAGTACAGGATGCTGAGGGGCTTGACAAGTCTATTTTTTTCTACTTTTGTACGCTGGTGACTGCTAGGTGTTATGTCTATGAGCGTATCGTGATTGACAGTTGCAGGGCTGTTTGGTATGATCGCTGCCTTATGGCACAACAGTCGGCAATAACTCCCACTCGTGCTCAGGATTTCCCTGAGTGGTACCAACAGGTCATCAAGGCAGCTGATCTAGCTGAGAACTCCGAGGTGCGTGGCTGCATGGTGATCAAGCCGTGGGGCTACGCGATTTGGGAGCTGATTCAGCAGCAACTCGATGCCGATTTCAAGCGCACGGGGCATACGAATGCCTACTTCCCCCTGCTCATTCCTGTCTCCTACTTGGAGAAGGAGGCGGAGCATGCGGAGGGCTTTGCCACGGAGTGCGCTGTTGTCACGCATCACCGCCTTGAGGCGGTGAAAGATCCCGAGACGGGCAAGACAAAGATGATCCCCTCCGGCGAGCTCACGGACAAGTACGTGATTCGCCCCACCTCTGAGACGGTGATTGGCGCGGCTTTTGCTCGCTGGACGGAGTCTTACCGCGATCTTCCTCTCAAGGTGAATCAGTGGTGCAATGTCATGCGCTGGGAAATGCGCCCTCGTATCTTCCTGCGCACCGCCGAGTTTCTCTGGCAGGAGGGGCATACAGCCCATGAGACGGAGCAGGAGGCGATCGAGGAGACGCATCTGATGCACCGCGTCTATGAGGATTTCCAGCGCGATGTGCTCGCCATTCCCTCCATACCAGGGGAGAAGACAGAGCATGAGCGCTTCCCCGGCGCGCTCCAGACCTTTACGGTGGAGGCGATGGTGCAGGACCGCAAGGCTATTCAGGCGGGGACGTCCCACTTCCTCGGGCAGAATTTTGCGAAGGCTCAGAATATTTCTTTTGCAGGGCGTAACAATGAGCGTCAGCACGCCTGGACCACCTCATGGGGTGTCTCGACACGCATGATAGGCACGCTCATCATGGCGCATTCTGATGACGACGGTCTCGTCTGTCCTCCACGCGTCGCGCCCAAGCAGGTGGTGATCATTCCTGTCACGCCCAAGGCAGACACGCGCGATGCGATTATCGCTCACTGTGAGGATCTCGCTAGTCGTCTCAATGCCCAGTGCTACGCAGGGCTGCCCATTCGCGCCCATGTGGATAGCCGCGATCTAGGCGGTGGCACCAAGAAGTGGGAGTGGGTCAAGAAGGGCGTGCCTCTGCGCGTCGAGATTGGTCCTCGCGATCTAGCGAAGGGCTCGGTCTGCGTCTCGCGTCGCGATCGTGCGGCAAATGAAAAGTCCTTCATCCCCGAAGAGGATTTTGTGAACGGCGTTGCAGCTCTGCTCACGGAGATTCAGCAGGGTCTTCTTGATGTGCAGCTCGCTTTCCGCGATAGTCATATTCGCAGTGCTGCAACACTTGATGAGCTCAAGGAGAATTTTGCTGGCGGCACAGACGCGGATTGGTTGCTCACGCCCTGGGATGGCAACTCTGAGGAGGAGGAGCGTCTCGCAAAGAGTCTGCGTATCTCGATTCGCTGCATCCCCAAGGGCGAGATGGGCGAGGCCGCAGAGGAGCTCCCCTGCATTCTTACGGGGCGTCCCACGACACGACGTGTTCTCTGGGCTCGTAGTTATTAATTTATAATCAATATTAAAATCGGTGACAGATCTCCCTGTCGCCGATTTTTTATTCTATAGTAAGAAAATTAATCGATATCAGTAGATTATTCTCCCAGTTCTGCGTTCTTAAAACTAACGAGCCCTATAACTCAAATAGAACACAAACACCAAATTATAGAAAACTAATATCATGAACAAACTCCCCCTCCTCGCAGCAGTACTTCTCGCAGCACTCGTCGCCCTCCCCGCCTCAGCGCATCGTGCGCACCACCATCACCATCATAGACCTGCGGTCAAGAAGGTCGTTGTCAAGCATGGACACGTCGTTGTTAAGAAAGGCCCTAGGTGCGGTGTACGTCCACGTCACTGGCGTGGTCGCCCTGGATGTCGTCCTGTCTATCGTCCGGTTTACCGCCCCAGTTGCCATCGTTAATAATCATTATAGTATCCTGCAAAGCCCCTTTAGTCGAAGGGGCTTTTTGCTATTCTACTCACAGGCTGCAAAATAATGCTCCTCGCAAGACATCTTGCGTGGAGCTGAAAATGAGCTTTTGCTGAAAGGGAAGCGCCTTGAAGGTGTGCTTGCGCTAGCGCTTGATCGGTGTCAGAGCTATTCCTGAGACTGTCTGCTGAGTACGTCACTGCTCTGACGTGGTCGCTTTGGATGTCGTCGCAGTTGCCATCGTTAGTAATCACTACAATACAGCAAGGTCTCGCAAAGCCCCTTGGATCGAAGAATCTTTGTGCTATTCAGCTCACAGACAGCAAAAATGCTCCTCGCAAGATATCTTGAGAGGAGCTGAAAGTGAGCTTCTGCTGAAAGGGAAGCGCCTTGAAAGAGTGCTTGCTCTAGCGCTTGAGCGGTGTCAGTGGTATGCCAGAGGCTGTCATAGCCTTGCGTGCTCGTACTTGTGCGGCGAGGGCGCGCAGACGTGATGCTGAGAAGACCGCAGGGCGATTGGATCTAGTAGGTAGCACGACGGCGTAGTTCGCCTTCTTTTGCTTTGTCTGTGTCAGGGCTGTGATGAAGGAGCTCTGTGAACAGGTGTCAATAAGTACGGGTGTACCTTTGCCTACATGTTTGTAAAGATCAATGATGTCGCGGCTCTTCATGCGTATGCAGCCGTAAGAGGCTGGACGTCCGATGTTGCGCTCTTCGGGGGTACCGTGGATGTAAATGCGGCGGTTGTTCGAGTTGTCATTGGCATTCTCATGTCCATTGAGGAAGATGACACGTGTGACGATGGGGTCACGACCTCTTGCGTTGACAGGGACGACTTCACCCGTAGGGCGGCCGCCTTTAAACACGGCTCCGACGGGGTAGCCTGCACCTACCTTGTTGCTGACGGAGTGGAGACCGTAGGGGGTCTTGTTGCTGCCCATGCGCGTGCCTATTCCATACTTGGATGAGCTGATGGGGTATTCGCGAACTTTTTTACCATTCTTAACATAGGTCAGCTTTTGGTCACGCAGGGTGATGGCAATGCCCGTATCGAGGACGGCACGGGGTTTGGTGTCTGGTCCAGTGACGAATTTGTTGTCCGTGCTGGAGCAGGAGCTCAGGGCTGCTGCGGCGCAGCCGAGGAGGATACTGTATGTAGCTGTTCGGTGTAGGGAACTCATTGTGGTGTGTGAAGGTTAGTTGTGGTAGAAGCTATGATGGGTTTGGTTGGTTGGCTGCTAGGCGCGTCTGTGTTTGATGATAGGGAGAGATTAACGCGCTTAGCAGGGGTATGAGGTTAAATTGTTGAAGATTTCGTTGCTCGGCTGGGCATCGTATCAAAGAGACGGCGCAGTGAGCATATCCCAGTGTAGAAGAAGCCGAGGAAAGGAAGCATGAGGAAGAATCCGAGGAAGTCACCTGAGACGAGCTTGGCTACCTCTATGCAGGCAAAGAAGACTGCGAAGGTGAGCTCCAAGATAGGAACGATGATGGACTTGATCGCTTTGTAGCCCTGTGCGCGTTTTTCTATAGAGAGACTGCCTTCGCCTGATTCTCCGAACTTGGGCGTGCGGACGAACTCGCTGGGCTTGCCAAAGACGGCTTCTAGTACGGCCTTGGCATTGTTGACAGCCATACCAACACCGAGGGCGAGTAGGGGGATGAGGTAGAGAAATACCATACCCCAGCGGCGTGGGCGCACGATGAGCTCTGCGGTCACGTAGAAGAGGCAGACCGAGAAGGTCGCAAAGAAGAAGAGCGAGAAGGTGACGAGCATCATCTGCCATGACTGCCAGTCCCATGTACCCGAAGGGGCTACCAGATTGGTCGAGATAGGCATGACGAGGAAGCAGAGAAGGATGAGCGCGAGGTAGGAGTAGTTGCAGGTCAGGTGCGTGGTAGCCTCCATCTTGGCCTTGAGGGGCGCATCGGAGCGCCAGATGTCTAGGAGCATTTTTTGGCAGACCTGGATGCAGCCCTTGGTCCAGCGGTGTTGCTGTGCTTTGAAGCCGTCCATATCCTCGGGGAGCTCGGCGGGAGTCACGTAGTCATTCAGGTAGACAAAGTTCCAGCCTTTCATCTGCACACGGTAGGATAGATCCATATCCTCTGTGATCGTGTCATGCTCCCAGCCGCCGCCATCGACGATGGCGCACTTGCGCCAGATGCCAGCTGTGCCATTGAAGGTGAAGAAGCGTCCCGAGCGATTGCGCACTGTCTGTTCGAGGGCAAAGTGACCGTCGAGGAAGATGCTCTGCAGGCGGGTGAGCATGTTCTTATTGCGGTTGATGTGACCCCAGCGCGTCTGCACGAGAGCTACGTTGGGATCGACGAAGTAGTCCATGCAGGCCTTGAGGATGTCTGCCTCGGGGCGGAAGTCGGCATCGAGGATGAGCAGGAAGTCGCCCTTGGCGTGTACTGTCGCCTCCTCCAGCGCACCTGCCTTGAAGCCTGTGCGATCGGTGCGGTGGATGCAGGTGATGTCAAAGCCCTGCTCGCGGTAGTGACCGGCCCACTTCTCACAGATCTCGTAGGTGTCGTCTGTGGAGTCATCGAGGATTTGCACTTGGAGCTTGTCCTTCGGGTAGTCTATAGCCATGACGGACTTTAAGAGTCCTTCGACTACAAACTTTTCGTTGAACATAGGAAGCTGAATGGTGACGAGGGGGAGCTCTTCCCATTTACCCGCTGGTGTAGGCACATTTTTGCGGTGTAAAATGTAGAGAAAAACGAGCATGAGGCGGTGAAATCCATAGCCAGACATGCCGAGTAGGACTAAGAAGTAGGAGACGAGCCAGAAGAAATTAAACCATTCCATATACAAAAAATGATGCTAAGTATGCGTTGTGTGTCGAGTTGTATGATCTGCAGTGTTTTGACTATGTACTTCTTAGTTGGATTAGGAAGAGAAAAAAGTATATAGGCAGTGAGCCATTTTTTGTCTTACTGAGATCTATAACTTGACGCTGGTCGTACTATAGTATATATTCTGTCGTAAGTCAAGTCATAAAAATCCCTCTTTCCATAGTTTTTTGCCATGTTTCCCTTCCTATTTACGCTGAGCCATGCAGGTGCTCTGACCCTGTCTAATTTACTTATAGTAGGTTCTGTTGCAACTTTTGAGACCAAAGAGATCACTGTGATGTCAGCAGCTCCTGCAAACCCCGATACCGAAGTCTCAGAGGGCGTGCCTTCTATCGCTGATGAGCCTCTCTATGATGAGGAGCGCAAGGTGGGCGAGACCCCGCTGCTCTTTCGCCCTGACGCGCCTGCTGATGAGTCCGATGTGAATAATGAGCACGGTATTAATCTCTACACTGCTCCCTCGATTAGCAAGATTTTTAGTCAGCTAGATGGTCTTCCCTCCATCCCCGATGCTTATGTGCTGCGCAAGCGTCCCGAGCAGCTCTCTACTGAGGTGGGCAAGCTCGCGCTTGAGATGGGATTTTTGCTCGCAGATGGCTTCATCGCCGTGCGCAGTGGGCGTATGAATGACATCAAGCCCATTGCTCTCGATCTCTCGCGCTACGGCAAGGCCATCGGGGCGGGTGAGCGTATGAATGCGCACTCCGCCAGTCTGCTCGAGCAGGCAGAAAAGGGACTTTTGCCTCAGTTCAAAGAGACTCTCTCGGCGACGCAGGGGGATGTGAATGAGGAGCTACGCGCCTTGGGCGATCCTGATCTGGCGCATCTCATCGCCCTAGGTGGCTGGATTCGCGCTCTGAACGCGTCGTGTGCGGCACTAGAGGCGAGCTTTGACGCTCAGAAGGCAAAGGCTATTTTTTATCCAGATGGTCCCGAATATTTTACGGAGATGATTGAGGGCTTTAATCCTATGACTTATAAGAGTATAGAGGGTAAGACCATGATCGCTGATTTGACCGCTCTCGTGAAGTTGATGACGCTGACTAAGGGGGATCCGATGCCGACGCTGGAGAAAATTAAAGCGATGCGTCTGTTGGCTGAGAAGCTCTCCGTTCTTTGCGTGGGTGAGCAATATCACTAATGCGACCTGTCCTAGATCTCCCTATATCCTGTGATTTTATTTTCTTGATTCCCTCACCCTATTCTTGCGACTCCGTTCGTAAGAATAGGGTGAGTACTCCTTGCTGGGGGGGGGGGGGGGGGGGGGGGGGGGGGGGGGGGGGGGGGCGGGGGGGGGGGG
>CAYJJA010000065.1:10378-13619 GCA_964370355.1 uncultured Akkermansia sp.
CTTTTTTTTTATTTTATTGAATCCCCACCCCTTTTCTTGCCACCCCGTTTTTAACAAATGGTTGTTTTCTATTTTAGCCCCCCCCCCCCCATGATTCTATGATTTACTACCGCGCTTCTTTGTTGCTGTCTGTCCTTGTCTCCTTCTCTACTTCTTCGTTGCTTCTTGCCGCTTCGTCAGTCGAACAGCAGGCTGAGCATCCTCAGTCGCGGGTTCTAGTCAAGCATCCCGCGGTGAAACGCCTGATCTTTGAGCTGTCGGCTGAGGGCTATGAGCGTCGAGCTGCTCTTATAGAAAAGGGCATTGTGCAAGACGAGCTTAGCTTTCTCCGTCTCATGTATGAGTCCTACAAGGTTGTTGACCGCTCTGGCTTGCCCTCCTCTTATATCTCTTATATGGATGAGATGCTAGCCTGGGTGGAAACCGAGCTGCCGAAGCTAAAGGCGTCGCCTGACGCATCGAGGCTGATTCTCAGCTCCTATCAAGATAAGCTCGCCGAGCTTTCCCAAAAGTATAAGGTAGCTCATGCGACGCTGACGAGTCAGAATCACGAATTTAGAGCTTTGCTCGATGAGTCGGGATTCTCAAAGGAGATGGTCGCTCATCTGGATGCGCAGCGCGATTCTTTTCAACGTGATCCAAAGAAGACTTTGATTGCTTATTATCGTTTTATGGCTAGTCGTTTACGTGAGTTAGCTAGACCAACATCCGTGAAGCGCTAAAGGGTGTTTGTTTTTTTTTATAGAAAATCTTCTTTTTTTTTGAACAAAATGTGCACATGACTTGTCTTACCTATATCAGAACCTCCGAGCCCGAGTGAAGGAGAGAGCACAAAGGCTTATCACAAAGAGGATCTGTGTTTCATAGGTAGTAAGTTGGAGCGGACGCAGAAGAAATTCTGCGTCCGCCATTCTGTAGCAAAGGGAGCTCGTGTGTTTTTGTTTGATTATGCCCTTGTTTCATCGCTTCGGAGTTCCTAGCAGTCACTGAGGAGGTGCTGTGTAGTTTATTTGTGCTCGCTATTCGTTTCGATGCTTCAGGATGTCTGTGGTATCCTGTCGCGGCATCGCTATGTAGCAGTGATCACTTGTGGCTAGCAAGGGCGCGTCTATTCTGACGCGGTGTTCATTTTTTATTGAGTGCGACTGAGATTAATAGGAGATACACGAAAGAAGCTTTCCCACGAGAGTAGTGGGAAAGCTTTTTGTTCGGATCTACCCGCCCCTATGACGAGTGAGCTGTTGTCTTTTGCCTAGCTCATGCTACTTTTTGTCGAGCGTGTGCTTCTTCCAATCAAGGATGAGGCTAGGTCCTCCGTTGACGATGGTTTTGCCGTCCTTGTCGATAATGGTGACATTGGGGATACCGTTGCTTGGGACGTAGCCTGGTATCTTGGGTGTGCCCATGACGGCTGGGATTTTTGCCTTGTAGCCCTTGAGGTAGTCTTTGGCTGCATCTTCACTCCTATCTGCTGAGAGGATGATGAGCTCGACTTTCTTGGAGGCTTTGATGTCCTTGTAGGCCTCGACTATCCCTGGCATCGCTCTGCGACAGGGAGGGCACCAGCTCGCGGTGTTGAGCAGGATGAAGTAATCCGCCTTGACGTTGGGCTTGGTCTGGATGTAGTCGAGCTTCTTGATGAATTTTTGCGTATCGGTAGGTGACGCTTTCTTACTAGCGCTTGTCTGCGACGTAAGCCATAGATTAGCGCCTGATTGCAGGAGCGTGCTTCCCTGTGCTTCTACGCTGAAACTGGCGATGGCTATAGCGGCGACTGTGGTGTATAGTGCTTTCATAGATTTCTTAATCATATATCTAATCGCGATTATGTCAACATCTATTTTCGACAGTGTAGTTGAGTTCTGTTAGACGACTTAGGAGAGCTCTGCTACGAAGCCACTCTCGTCCAGATAGTAGTGCGCAGGCAGTGTATAGGTATTGGCGAGGGAGGGTGAATTGATCGTTGGCTCTGCTGAAGAGCTCGTGCAGCTATAGCCTGGTAGTAGGATGCCGCGAGTGCGTGGGCGTGCTCCGAGCTGGACGGTGCCATCATAGAGCTTGTAGACGCTCTTGGCCATGCTCATCGAGATGATCTTGCCGCCATGTGTCGCAAAGCACGGTCTCCAGCGTACATTGGGGGCGACCATGGAGCTTTGGAGGCTAAAGTCGAAGAAGGGGATTTGCCTTGGCGGGATGATCTTGTAGAGTAGACGACGCAGCACCGTGCTACCCACGACTTGGCCTACTGACTCAGGGATGACGGCATGGGGCGAGTTGATGAGATGCACGGGCGTGTGCGTGATGATGGGCCAGAGGACGGCGAGTACTGTCTCGTGGGGCTCGTGGTAGCCCACTGTGGTGAGGAGATGATTGGTCGTTTCCTTGAGCGCATTGACGCGACGTACTTGGCAGGCGTTGAGCCAGTACTGGTGTAGACTCATCCTATCCTCGCAGATGAGGAAGAGTAGGCGCAGCCAATCGCGCACCGGTCCTGGGTAGCTCTGAAGGATGCTGCGGCTGACCAGTGCAGCACTGACCTGATGAGCCTTGAGGATGGGCTGCTCTCCGTAGTAGACAAAGTTCCTATCCCCCATGCTGTCCAGCGCGCGTAGTATCAGCTCTGTACCTCCGCCATCTGTCGTCTCTATACAGCTAGCTGAGAGTTGACGGAAAATGCTGCTGATCTCCTCGGCTTTGAAGTCCTTGGGGGCGATGGGTTGACCTAGAGCGGCAGTGAAGTGGTAAGGGATCTGACGCGGAACTTTGGTGAAGAAGCGATTGCCGTAGAAGGAGAAAATGCTACCCCAGAGATTGTCCATGTAGATGGGGATGACTGTCGCATTGGCCCTGCGGACGATGAGCTCGACTCCACGGCGCATGGGCGAGAGATTGCCTGTGCGGGTGAGCTGGCCTTCGGGGAAGATGCAGATGACCTCTCCTTCGTTGATGGCCTTGGCGGCGCTGACGAGTGCTTCGCGGGGATTTCTGGAGGAGATGGGCAGTGAGTTGAAGATCTCAAGCATCCAGCCCAGAATTTGGAAGCGCATGAACTCCTCCGCAACAATAAAGCGCACGGGGCGCGGGGAGATCATGGTGATGAAGAGCGCATCGGCATAGGTCACATGATTGGCTATGAGCAAGACCCCGCCGCGCTCGGGGATGCGCTGGCGATTGATGATGCAGGGTCGGTAGAAGAAGCGCATGATCCATATGCCCATCATGCGGATGAACTCCTGTGGGA
>CAYJJA010000066.1:0-13421 GCA_964370355.1 uncultured Akkermansia sp.
CTTCTTCCTTGCAGGGCCAGACGGCGATGGGTAGCCCCTCCGCGGTGAAGCTGATGTCGTAGGAGCGTGGGGGGGACTCTTCCTTGCCTTGTACACATTTGTAAAGGAAGGGGTAGCGCTCTATGAGGTCAAATTTCTTTTGGTAAGGGACGCGTATACGGTAGTGCTCTTTGAGGGTGGAGAAGTATTCGCGGATGGAGACTGCCTTGCCACCTCGGCTCGCCATGAGGAGGTCGGTGACGTTCATCCCGATGAGGTTGAGACCATTGAAGCGATCATGCACACCCGGCGCATACTTGAAGTATCTGCTGTTGATCATGAGGGCTACTTCGAGATGTAGGTGGGCGCGTCGTTTGTCTAGCCCGCGCCCCGTGTAGCCCATCTTGCCGATGATGACACCTGGTATGACAATGTCGCCTTGGCGCGCGCTGATGCTCTTCATATGGGCGTAGAGGCTGTAGATTGTCCCTTCGGGGATATGGTGGGCGATGACGAGGTAGCGTCCGTAGTTGCTGGCCGTGGCAGAGTTGTTCACATAGACGACGACTCCCGGTGCTATGGTGGTGATAGGGTCGAGTGGCTCTCCTGCCTCGTCGCGTCGTATGGGGTTGATATCAATCCCTTCATGGAATTTGCTATACATGATCTCGCCCTTGCTGTTGCGAAAGGGATTGCGCGTCATGCCGTAGGTGCCGCCTTGCCAAGGTCTGAGGTATTCTCCCTCAAAGTGGCGATCGACGTAGGTGTAGAATTCCTCGGGCGTGCCTGTGAAGAGTGCTTGATTCTCTGAGGGGAGGCAGTAGATGAGGTCGAGCGGTGGGAGGGGGATTTCTCGCCCCGTGCCAAGGCCGCGCGGCTCAAGCTTGGGCTTTTCGGGGGGCTTGGGCTTTGCTGGTGTCGTATCTGCTTCTTTGGCATCAGGTGGCTCGTGTTGAGCTACTTGGGCTGGGGCTGGAGCAGGCGAGGCTGGGGCTTGCTCTGCCAGAAGCTCTGGGCAGAGCAGCAGCAATAGGCTAGGGAGCAGGTGCTTCATCACTGGGCTGTGGGGATCTGGGGGATGAGGCGACCTTGCGAATCTTTTTTGACCTCGCTGGAGGGCTTGAGCTTGGGCAGGGGGCGTGGATTCTCTTTGAGGTAGCGTCCCTTTTCTATATCGGGATTGAGGGGGCGTAGTGTTTCTGAAATACGGTAGAGATCATAGCCATTGAGTCCATTCCAAATGACGAGTTGACCGTCGGTGATGGGGGTGGTGATGAGCAAGGGCTCAAAGGCGAGACCAGACACCACGGGGAGTAAGAGTTTGTTGCGCTTGGCCGCTGTGGCTGTGAAGAGACGCTGCGTGTACATCTTGTTCACATAGAGGACGATTCCATAGGAGCCATCGGGATTGAGGAAGGACTTGAAGCTGCTAAAATGCTGAAGCGAGAGCAGAGGGAGTCTGTCAAAGTAGCGCCCACGAAATGAAGTGGTTAATTTGGCACCCGCAGCTGCGCTGTCTGCTTCACTTAGAAACATCATGGAGTAGGGGGGGTCGCTACAGGCGCTCAGAACGAGGCTGCAACAGCCAGCAGCAAGAAGGACGATGCGTTGAAGGAGTCTTTTTTTCATGAAATGGATGAGTGTTGGCATCATCCTAGCAAATTAATCTTTGTTTGACTAGAAAAAATCTCCACCACGACGGAGCCTTGACGGACGCGATAGCCTGTTTGCGCTCATGAGCCCAAGCGTGCCCAGACGAGATGCTAGATCTCTGCTGCCTTGCACTCAAAGGCTGTGATGAGTCGTATTGTCTGCCTCTCCCCTTTTGTCGTCTCTCTTGTCGAGATCATTCTGATGCTTGGGCTATAGGTGCGCTTGATGTCTTTCATCTGCTTGGGGGGCGTGTCGTACCACGCGAGCTTGTCGATCTCATCGCGATAGGTCTGTGTGATCTATCATCTTGACATCAGGGAGTAGAGGATTATAATGCCTATACAATCTGTCATGACTCTGCTCCAAATCTGCGCCCTCATTGGTCTTGTCCTCTATTTTGCCCTCCTCTTGTGCGCGGTGGCGCGTGAGAAGAAAAATCAAAATGTCCTCGATTATTTCTTCGCAGGGCGCAGTCTGCCCTTCTGGGCTCTCTCCATTACCTTTATCGCCTCATGGTGGGGGGCGGGCTCGGCTATAGAGACGGCGAATCTCGGCTACAAGGACGGGATAGGTGCATTTTGGTACTATGGGGTGCCTGTGCTCTTGGCCACACTCTTTATGATGCTGGGTGCGAAGCGCATTCGCCGCATTGGGTTTTTAACGCAGGGGGCGATGATTCGGGCTCGCTACTCGGCGGGGGTTGCGAGGATTCTCTCGTTGATTATTTTGATTTTTATGAGCTTCACCGCAGCGACTCAGATGGTGGGGGTGGGGCAGTTTTTTGGGCAGTACTTGGCGATGGATTATACTCTAGCGGTCTTTGTCGGGACGGGGATTGTGTTGATTTATTCGCTCTTTGGGGGCTTTCGAGGGGTGGTGCTCACGGATATGATTCAGTTTTTCTTGCTGCTTATCTCAGCCTTGTTGATCTTTGGCGTGGCCTATTATCACTCGGGGGGATGGGAGCAGATCGCGACGCGGGCCGCGCAGGCTGGGAAGGGTGACTATATGAGCTTCTCCGCGGGTGTGGACAAGTACCTGATGTATGTGATCACCTTCGGCCTCGCTTGGTGTGTGCAGGCCAATGTCTGGCAGCGCATCTCGGCGACAAAAAATGATGGAGATGCGCTCAAGATGACGAGCATGAGTCTGCTGGTCTTTGTCCCGCTCTATCTCATCGTGGTGCTGACGGGGATGGCGGGGCTCACACTCTATGCTGAGCTCCCTGAGGGCGGTATTGTGACGGCTATTGTCATGGACCATATGCATCCCATTCTAGGTGCTCTCGTCTTTATTGGGATCTCAGCGGCTATTATGTCCACGATGGATTCTCTGATCAATACGGCGGCGATGACGCTGACGCTGGATGTGGTCGATACTAGCTCTCGCGGGGAGGGGTGGAGATTGGGCTTTTCTCGCGCTGCGACGCTGGGGGTGACGATTTTTGGACTGCTGGTTGCCTTGCAGATTCGCTCGATTTTGGAGCTGAGTTGGCTGGCGGCTGATATCATCACGACGGGGGCTTTTGTGCCGCTGGTGCTGGGCTTTTTCTGGCGGCGTGGCAATACGCGAGGCGCGATGGCATCTATGCTCGTAGGCATGCTCTATTGCACCTACAATCTGGCGCGTCTGATTGCTCAGAAGAATGGGGGAGATCTGCCCGCCTGCTGGGAGAGCTCCTCGGCGCAGCAGGTGATTTATGGAATAGCTCTTTCGCTGGTGGTGTATGTGGTGACAAGTCTGCTGACCAAGGCGGAGTATGAGAAGGCGGATGCCTTTATTGAGCAGAGCAAAGCTGCTGCTTGACAAAGGGCTAGTGCGCTAGTATCATAGCCGCACATGTATCTGCGCCCTTTTTTGCTCGTTAGTTTACTTTCTCTTCCTTCTCTCTCAGAGCCTGTGTATGCAGTATCTGCTGCCAATCAGGATTTGGAAGATGTTGATAATGTGCTGAGATACATACATCAGGTGCTTTTAGAGCAGGTGAGGTGTTTGCAGACTATTACATCGGAGTCCCAGAGTGAGGAGGGGCGAGCTCGTTTTGCGGAGCTCGCCACACGCTTGGCGAAGTCGCATGAGATGATAGATGAGCATGTGCTGATGCTCTATCTCTCGCGCTTTCCTGAGCAAAAGCAGCTCGTCATGGAGGCATTGCAAGCCCTCACGCGCGAGATTGCCAGATTGAGAGCTGCGAACTTTTATGGCAATAAGGCTTTGCAACAGCTCTTGTTGCCACCGATCGCGCCTTGAGCTGGGATCAGGTCAAGCTCTGCTACTCAGTCTCTCTACGATGGGGGTGGAGTGCCTCCTGCACGCGTGAGAGCTCCTCATCCATGAAGGTGGCGAGATTCTCCCTATTGAGCTTCATTTGCTCAATGACGGAGTCTCTGTATTTGATCGCCTCGCGTAGCGATAGATGCTCATTGCCGTATCGGAGGTCGGAGAAGTAGCGCGTGATGATGCGCCCGCAGCGTTGTATGCTCACGCGCCAGCCGAGGAAGTCCGTACTCTCGTAGGTGTATCGGGTGATATTTTTTCTTTTCATATAGGGTGTTGTCGAGGGGGTGGATAGAGAAAAAGACAGTATTTATCCTCGATTCGTTCGATAACCGATAGGAAAGAACTCGCGCCCATCGTGTGCTCAGGGATACTAAAATCTCTGGGTGATGAGAGAATGGCGATTTTCGCACTTGCAATTTAGGCAGGGCTAGGCTAGCATAGAATCATGCCGAGTTATCCGCTGCTTACCGCCCTTTTTGAGATTGGGGTTTTGTGGTTTTTAATTTATCAGACTTATCGCGTGTTTAGGAATTCGCGTGGTGCGGCGATTCTGATAGCGCTCATCGCTGTGGTCATCGTAGGCAGTATTCTCTTGGAGGTCTTCCAAGCTCAGGTGCTCAAGTACCTCGTGAGTATGGTTATAGGGCTGGGGACGATTCTTGTGGTGCTCTTTCAACAGGAGATTCGCATGGGGCTAGCTAAGATTGGTACCAAGCATTTCTTGAATTTTTTTGGCAAGAAAAAGGATCATGACGATCTCATTGACAGGATTGTGAAGTCCGTCTCCTGGCTTGCACATCGTCGTTATGGTGCTCTGCTCGCCATGGAGCGCAAGATTGATCTCGATAGCTGCATGGCCTCTGGGGTGAAGATAGATGCAGAGTTTTCCCGCGAGCTGATTGGTACGATCTTTATGCCCAAGTCTCCTCTCCATGATGGAGCTGTGCTTATCCAAGATGACCGCATCGCTGCCGCTGCCGCCATCCTGCCTGTGACGAGTCGCGAGCTGCGCGATAGCTCGCTGGGGCTGCGTCACCGCGCGGGCATAGGTCTCGCCGAGGAGACCGACGCGGTCGTCGTCATCGTCTCCGAGGAGACGGGTGCTGTCTCTATAGCGGTGGGCAATTCACTTGAGCGTAATGTGGATATTGCCTATCTCTCTACGCGTCTGCGCGAACTTTTTAATCAACAAAATCATGTGGAATCAGATTAAACGCTTTTTGGGTCTCAACGCAAAGCCTAAATTTATCAGCCTTCTCATCGCTCTTATAATTTGGTTAGTTGTTAAGGAGATAGGTATTGATAGTGAGAGGGATAAAAGCGGTGAAAACGCTGACGCCCTGATTGCAATTCCTTGATAAGATAGACGATGGCACATTACTTCATTGCTGGGACAGATACGGACGTAGGAAAGACCTACGTCACCTGCTGCATGCTCCGTGAGCTCACGGCACGCGGCACTCGCGCCATAGGCTACAAACCTATAGCTTGTGGCGATCGCTCTGACGCGCGTGCGATGCGTGATGCCTGCGCTGACAAGCTGAGCCTTGAGCGCATCAACCCTCTCTACATGCGCTCTGCAACTGCTCCCTACATAGCCAGTGAGCTGGAGCAAATCGAGATAGACTCCGAGGCACTCCTAGCGGGCTACAGGGAGCTGAGTGCTGAGTATGAGGTCGTGCTCGTCGAGGGCGCGGGCGGTTGGCATGTGCCGATGAAGGCGGGCTACACGATGGGCGATTTTGCCCAGCAGCTGGGGCTCCCTGTCATCCTCGTCGCGGAGAACAAGCTCGGGGTGATCAATCATGCGATTCTCACGGTGAATGCTATACGCGCTCAAGGTCTCGAGTGCATCGGTATTATTCTCAATCACCGCACCGAGGTGTGGGATCTGGCGAGTCTGACGAATCGCCGCCAGATCGAGGAGTTCTGCCAAGTGCCTGTACTCGCGGAGCTCATCTCGGGGCAGGAAGAGATTGAGGTGGATTTCATCTCATGAGATTGTAGGAGAATTCGCGCAGTCTGAAGTCGAATCGCCTGACTGGCTGTTGGGCGGGTTTGTTCTTACTCTGCCAAATTGCGCTACTTTTTCTATAGCTGCTTCATTACTCATACTAGCTTCCTTGCGGAGTGAGGCAATCATGATATGATTCTGACGGAGTGCCGATTTTAGATCCCCTCTAGATAAGTCAGCTAAAAAAATGCTTCTTCTTGCCAAGCTCGCTTTTTCGCGATAAAATGGGGCGAGATTTATGAGTCAAAAGGATCTTTACCGCCCCAATGCCGCCGTCATTTATCAACGCCCCGATGGGACTATTCTCGTCTGTGAGCGTAGCCACCCGCGCGGCAGCTGGCAATTCCCCCAAGGTGGAGTGAGTGCTGGCGAGGAGCCTCTCCTCGCCGCCCACCGCGAGGGTATGGAGGAGACGGGGCTGCGCCCCAATGAGTATGATGTCATCGCGAGCTACGGTCCCTATCGCTATGAGTATGGCGATGCGGACAAGCAGCGCGTCTACCTCAAGAGGGGCATTCCCTATGTGGGGCAGGAGCAGCATTATTTCCTCTTTCGCCTGCATGATATGCGCTCTGAGCCTTGGCTGGATCAGCGTGAGTTCTGCGATTATCGCTGGATTTATCCTGATGAGTTTGATTTTGAAGCTGTACCCGCGTTCAAACGTGGGGTGTATTTCGACGTCATGAAGGAGGTCTTTGGTATCAATGCTCGTGTCTGATGCAGCCTATTGCCTATATGCGATCTCCCTTTAAGGAGAAATTCGGCATTCCGCGCCAGTCGAATGTGGTGACTAGTGTGCGCAGCTGGCTGGTTTTTGAGCCTGAGTTTCGCCACGAGGCTTGCTTTCGCGGCTTGGAGGATTTCTCCCATCTGTGGTTGATCTGGCAGTTCCACCTCCACGGGGAGAAGTGGCAGCCTACGGTGCGTCCGCCTCGCCTCGGTGGCAACGCGCGGCTGGGGGTCTTTGCGACGCGCTCCTCCTACCGCCCCAATGCGCTGGGGCTCTCCGTCGTGCGCATCGAGCGCATCGACGTGCAGGCTAGCGACGGGGCTATCATTGAGCTGTCGGGAGCGGATCTGGTGGATGGTACGCCTATTTTTGACATTAAGCCTTATATTCCCTATGCCGATGCCATCCTCGAGGCTCGCGGTGGATTCGTCCAATCACATGAGTGGAAGCTGCCCTTGGAGGTGTGCTTTGCGCCAGGACTGATGAGCGTAGATGAGCTCTGGCGGAGCGCGCTCATCGAGGTGCTGGTGCAGGACCCGCGCCCTGCCTACCAGCAGGATGAGCAGCGTGTGTATCATCTGATCTTTGCCCCCTATGAGGTGCATTTTCGTGTGCGCGGGCAGTGTCTGGAGGTCTGTGGATTGGAGCTGTTGTCATGAGAGCGGTGGAGCAGTGCTGTCGCGAGGCTCTGGCGGGTGTGACGCGCGGGGGGGCTTCGCTGAGTGTCTGGCAGCGGGGGCGTGCGATGCTTTCACTCTCCTGCGGGGAGGGCTGGGAGGCTGGCTCGCTCGTGCCCGTATTCTCTGTCACCAAGTTGATCTCAGCCGCGGTCTTCTTGCGGGCTTTGCGGCAGCGTGGGCTCGATGAGTCGCTGGAGATTGGCGAGCTCTGGCCGCGCTTCCCCCTGCCGAGAGGGACGGTGGCACAGCTGCTCTCCCATCAGCTGGGGCTCGCGTCGTGGGCGCGTCGCGCGGACCTCTTTGATCTGGATGATTGTCGAGTGGCGGTGGAGGAATCGCGCCCCGTGTGGAGGGCTCCTGAGCTGGGCTATCATGCGCATACGATGGGGCCACTCGTGGATATTCTGATGCGTGAGCTCACGGGTGAGCGTCTCTGTGATTTTTGGGAGCGTGATCTGCGAGCTCCCCACGGGCTGGAGCTTTATCTGGGGGATTTTTCTTCTGATCTTTATGCACGCATCAAGAGGCTGAGTCCGCCGCGTCTCGAGGCGCGGGGTGAGGTCGAGCAGGAGGGATTTTATCGCGCCTATCTGCGTGTGGGCACAGAGACGTATGCCGCCTTTCATGCTCTGCGGGGGCTTGAGAGTGTACGTGCGATGAATGAGCCTCGCGGTTGGCACTGCGGTGATCCTGCAAAGGGGGCGATCGCCTCGGCTAGCGGCGTGGCGCGATTCTATCAATTGCTGATGGATGAGAGCGTCTTTGCGCCTGAGATTTTGCAGGCGCTCTCGGTGCCACAGGCTCGCGGATTTGATCGCATCTTGCAGCAGCCCATGTGCTATGGCAGCGGGAGCTTTTTGGATATGGAGGGGGTCATCCCTCGCAGAGGTCTGGGGCATGCGGGAGCAGGGGGAGCGCATGCTTGCGGTCAGCTGGACTCAGGTATCTCCTTTGCCTATGTGATGGACCAGATGGAGTGGGGGCTGCTGCCCAGTGCGCGAGTGCGCCGCGTGGTCGAGGCGATCAGCTGCGCTGCTGGCTGCGGCGTATGAATCCGTGCAGGTACTCAAGCCAGGGCAGCTGCTCTTGGAAGCGTCCGAGGCTGCGCTGCTTTTCACTGAGCACGCAGACTTGGAGCTGCTGGCTGGAGCGTCGTACCTCTACAGTATCACCTGGGTAGATCGTGCCCGCGTAGTCGCCGTCGAGCTGGTAGGCGAGCTTGCCATCGCAGCTGATGTGGCATTGCTCGATCTGGCGTATGCTGGTAAAGTCGCTGACGTTCTTTTGATGTGCGCCGCCTAGTATCATCGCATGGATGATCTCCATGGCGACCCCCGTCCCCTCATGCTCGATGACGGCCATGTCGAGCAGCCCGTCGTTGAGACTCGCATGGGCAAAGAGCAGGGCGTCGCCGCCGTAGCGTCGCCCATTGCCGAGTATAAGCTGACTCCCCGTGAAGCTCTCCCCTGTGGGGAGCTCCACTCGCAATCGTGGTGCTGGCTCCATGCCGACCTTGAAGGCGGCAAAGAGGTGAGAGATCGCGCCAAAGTACTTCTTCATCCTCGGGGTGACGCACTGGACGACACGCGCGTCGAGTCCGAAGCCCGCGAGCTGGATGAAGGGCTTCTCATTCACGCGAAAGATATCAATATGCTGCCTATGCCTCCCCTGCATCGCCTTGAGTGCGCGGTCAAAGCGACGCGAGCCCACACCTATCTCGCGGGCAAAGACATTCATCGTCCCGCAGGGCAGCACCCCCATGGCCGTCTCACTGCCCATGAGACCATGAGCGGCCTCCATGAGCGTGCCATCCCCACCCGCGACTGCCACGACGGGGCAAGCCGCATCCGCGAGGCGTCGCGCCTGCGCGCGCAGGTCTTGTACACTCGTCGTCTCGATGAAGGTGAAGCAGTCGCGCTTTGCCTTGAGCCACTCATTGAGCCCCGAGCGATGCAAGCTCCCCGCCATGGGGTTGAGAAGGATAGGGATACGCGAACTCATGCCACGAAAGAATAGACGATCGTCGAGCAGGACAGCAGAAAGGAGATGGTCACTGCGGGCGAGTCGATGAGGTCAAAGATCCCACCAATGCCCGGCAGCAGTGAGCCGCTGTCCTTGATCTGAATACCGCGCTTGATGAGCGAGCCTGTGAGATCGCCCATGACAGAGAAGAAGAAAATGACCAGCGAGATCGCGACGATCAATAGCTGAAGACTCATGTTAAATCTTGGGTCGGAGTTCCATTGATCTACGAGGAGATAGTTTGCCAGCGCCACAGCGGCCACTGTCGTGAGGATGAGCGAGCCAATGATACCCTCCCATGACTTCTTGGGCGAGACCGCAGGGCTGAAGGGACGCTTGATAAAGCGTCCACCTAGTGTCACCCCGCAGAGGTAGGCGCATATGTCTGCCAGCTTGGTTACAAGAATGATCCAGAGGAGCATATCAATCAAAAAAGGATCAATCAAAAAGAAGAAGGAGAAGCAAAAGAGCCACACCGGATAGATGAAGGAGAGCAGCATGAGCCCCAGCTGCCGCAGCGCGCTGTCTGCCGTATGCCCGCGGTAGTCCATGCAGAGCACCTGCTTGACAAAGCATAGTGTAGTAAAAATCACTAGAGCTGCCAGCATCAAGAAAAGAAAGGCAGACTCTGAGTAGGTGCTTGGGCGTAGGGCAGTTAGCGAGAAGAGCGTGAGAAGCCACGGATAGCTCAGCCCTGCCGTGAGGCTCAGGAGGCGATTGCCTTTGCTGAGCTTCTCCTTCTGCATATGATACCACTCAATGCTGGTGAGATTGCAGAGTAGACTGATGAGCAGGGCGTAGCCCCAGATAGTGTCGAGGCATACCGCAGCTGCAAGCAGACCGAGTAGGAGAATGGTGCTAAAGCTACGCTGGAGAAAGGTTTTTGTTTTTGCTGTCATGGTGATGAGCACTCTGGGCTTAGCGCATACTAACATGCTCAGGCTGGGTGAAGCTAGAAAATTTTCTACAAAAATGTGCGTATCACCAGATAATTTCCAAAGATGAAGTTAACGATGTGATTCATTCACATTCTAAATAGCTTCACCCTTATTGCTTTGGCTATAGATTATAGGAAGAAATTGCTATTTGCTCCTCTGCATGCGGCATGGTAGAGTGAGTAGCCAAATAGACAGGCAGTAGCTCATCTCTATGAGCTACTGCCTAGGCGGGGACTGAAATTTGTGCTTAGATCCCCTCGGGGATGCTTTCGCCTGTCACGATTTCTTCTAGTGTCTGGCGGCGGCGGATGATATGCCAGCGATCGCCATCGACGAGTACTTCGGCGGCGAGCGGGCGGGAGTTGTAGGTTGAGGACATGGTGAAGCCATAAGCACCTGCACTCATGCCCGCGAGTAGCTCACCGGGCTTGACATCGGCGACGAGTCGATCAGTGGCTTGAAAATCGCCCGATTCGCAGATAGGGCCGACAAGGTCAGCGATGACTTCATCGCCATGGTGTTGCTTGACGGGGCAAAATTCGTGATGCCCTTGATAGAGGGCGGGGCGTATCAGGTCATTCATGCCCGCGTCAATCATCTTGAAGAGCTTGGCAGGCATGAAGCTCTGCGTCTTTTCCTCAAAGCGCGGCGCACCTTGCTTTTCATAGAGACAGCGCGTCAGCATGACGCAGGCATTGCCCACGAGGCGACGGCCGGGCTCAATGACGATTTTGACTCCAAGATCTTGCAAGAGCGGGATGATGGCATCGGCATAGCTCTGTAGGGTGATGTGATCGGGGTGTGCCGCCCACCACTCGGGCTGCCCCGAGGCGAGTGCGCCTTCGTAGACGATGCCGACTCCTCCGCCGATGGAAAAGAACTCAATGCCGTAGCTTTCCTTGAACTCGCGCACGATGGGGGCGGCCTTTTCTATAGCCTCAACAAAGGGGGTGACATCGGTGAGCTGGGAGCCAATGTGCATTTGCAGTCCCTTGATTTGGACGTGGGGCAGCTCACGTGCAGTGGTGGCGTAGACCTCTTTTATGCTGGTGATGTCGATGCCGAATTTGCTCTCCTTTGTCCCTGTCGTGATATATTTGTGCGTGCGTGCATCGACGTGGGGGTTGACGCGTATGGCAATGGGGGCTTTCACACCCATGTCGCCCGCGATGCGGTTGATCTCGCGTAGCTCTTCGAGGGATTCGCAGTTGAAGCAATAGATCTCTTGCTCGAGTGCGTAGCGGATCTCAGGCTCAGTCTTGCCGACTCCTGCGTAGGTGCAGAGCTTGGGATTGCCTCCTGCATTGATGGCACGCCAGAGCTCGCCTCCAGAGACGACATCAAAGCCTATGCCCTGCTTGGCAAAGAGGTTTAAGATAGCCTTGTTGGAGCAGGCCTTGACGGCGTAGAGAATGAGCGTATCGAGGGGGGCAAGCACGCGGCGAAACTCGTCTAGGTCGTCCAAGATGGTCTTCTTGCTATAGACGAAGACTGGTGTTGCGACGGCTGCGGCGATCTCGCTGAGCTCTACTTGTTCACATTGCAGTGATCCGTTGAGGTATTGAAATGAGTGAGACATGTGATCTATGTGTTGAAGGGAAGGGGGCAGAGAGGTCAGGATTTGGGCTTGGGGATGGGTAGCTGACTCTCATGCTCATCCGATATCATGGTGGCCATCCATGAGAGGTCCTTGGAGTTCTCAAAGGCGAGCTTGATGAGCACGGTGATGGGTACGGCGAGCAGCATCCCTACAGGTCCTAGTACCCAGCCCCAGAGAATAACGGAGAGGAGAACTACCGTGGTGGCAATGCCGAATTGCTTGCCGAGGAAGAGTGGCTCAACACCATTGCCAATGAGGAAGTTGATCGCCAAGTAGCCCGCCATGACGATGAAGCCATCTCCCCATGAGTCCATCAGCCATGCTAGAAGGATGGGGGGGATAGCAGCAGCGATAGAGCCAAAGGTGGGGATGTAATTGAGCACATAGGCGAGTACCCCCCAGAGGAAGGCGAAGGGGACATCCATCATGATGCAGAGCAGCCATGCTAGGCCCCCTGTGCAGAGGCTGCTGAGTGTCTTGATAAAGAGGTAGCGTTGTATGCCTAAGAGGGCGCGTAGCACTTGATCCTTGCCTGTGTCGGAGCTGGTGAGCTTCTCCATATTGCGCTTGAAGAGGGGGGCCTCTCCGAGGAAGAAGGTCATGAGAATAAGCACGATGGCGGTGATGGACATGAGCGAAAATACCTTGCTAGTAAGCGTCTGGATGAGCTCAAGCATCTGCTGAGGATTAAAGATATCTTGGGGCGACTTGACGAGGGCGCGTGCCTGATCTGCGAGGTCGAATTTCTCCAACCAGAGCATGATTTCGGTGTATTTTTGGGCAAAGCGCGTGGCGAGATCGCCTTGGATGCTCTCCTTGAGGTCGGCGGCAAGGAAATTGATCAGGCTAATAATGCCAAAGATCACGCCCACATCTACAAGCACGGTGAACATCACAGCGAGCCAATGGGGGAAGCGCAGGTAACGACGCAAGAAATCGGTGATGGAGTAGCTGATGATGGCAAGGAAGCTCGCGACGATGATGGGCAAGACGATGTCGCGGGCATATTGAATGCCAAAGAGGGCGAGCATTGATAAGACAATAATGCGCAGCAGATGGGCGCCCTCACCGAGTCCGTCGCGGTGTTTGATATTCCGAATAGCAGGGGTCGTAGATTTGTCTTCCATGAGCGGGGCGGATTATACAGAATGAACAGTTTAAGATCAAGTACAATCCCTGCAATGTCATGAATCGCGCTTTGTGGTCTCATCCAGCGACATGAATTGCTAGGAGTGAACATGCGACAAGCAGCCCCTGTCTCGCGAGCCCTTTTGGAGGGATACTCACCATTTCCTCTCCTAGTGGCAGCATTATTCCGTCGAGAATGTAGATAATGGACACTCTGCGCGATGATCAGACTCGAAAATCAAAACAATCTAGGGAGAATAGTGCAATGGTAGAGAAAGTAGCGCATGATGCTGGTAGTGCTAGCCCATTCTTTGATCAGGAGCTCCATTCGGGGAGGGAAAATTTGGCACTCCGTCAGAATCGTATCATGATTGCCACACTCGATAAGGAAGCTAGT
>CAYJJA010000067.1:0-13306 GCA_964370355.1 uncultured Akkermansia sp.
GGGGGGGGGGTGGCGGGGGGGGTGGGCGGGGTTGGGCCCGGGGGTCTTGGTGGGGGGGGGGCGCGCGGGTTTGTTTTGTTTCCCCCGGGCTTGCGAGGGGCGGGGGTGGGGGTTGGAGATCCGCGCCGATGGCGCGACAGTGATCGTGGATGACGGCGGCGGCAGCGGGCTCTTGGGGGGCTGAGATGACCTTGTTGCCCGCGTGGATGATGCCCGCCTTTTCGCCAGCTATGGCGGCTAGCGTGTCGCCGAGGTACTGGGTGTGATCGAGTGCTATGGGCGTGATGAGGGCGATGTCCTTGGCGAGGGCATTGGTGGCATCGAGACGTCCTCCCATGCCTGTCTCAAGAATGAGTAGATCGCAGCCCTGCTCTTGGAAGTAGAGGAGAGCCAGTGCCAAGACGAGCTCAAAGAAGGTGGGGCTGCTCTCTCCCCAGTCCGCGACATGCTCGCGCAGCCGTCGGATGAGTGCATAGAGTCGCGCGTCCGTGATCATCTCCCCATCCACTCGGATGCGCTCGTGAAAGCGCACCAGATGCGGGGAGGTGAAGAGACCTGTGCGGTAGCCTGCGGCACGCGCGACGCGCTCCACGGTGGCGCAGGTCGAGCCCTTGCCATTCGTCCCTGCGACGTGGATGACGCGCGTCTGGGGCGCGACGCTGGCGACATCCAGACTGCGCAGCAGGCGCGTGATGCCCGTGAGCCCCAGCTTGATACCAAAGAGCTGGGTGCTGTAGAGCCAGTCGAGCTCGGCGCAGAGGTCGTCCATAGTGGCTTTCTTAGTAGCGGTAGCTATCGGGCTTGTAGGGACCCTCGACCGCGACGCCTATGTAGTCGGCCTGCTCGGGCTTCAAGACGGTGAGCTTTACCCCGAGCTTCGCAAGGTGGAGGCGTGCGACCTCCTCATCGAGCTGCTTGGGCAGCACCTCAACGCGGGGCGTGGGGGTGTCGCGCTGCTCCCAGAGGGCGATCTGGGCGAGTACCTGATTGGTAAAGCTATTGCTCATCACAAAGGAGGCGTGGCCTGTGGCACAGCCCAGATTCACGAGGCGACCCTCGGCGAGCAGGTAGATGCTATGACCATCGGGGAAGCTGTACTTGTCCACCTGAGGCTTGATGTTGCTGCGCGTGATGCCCTCGAGTGCCTGCAAGCGGCTGACCTGTATCTCATTGTCAAAGTGTCCTATATTGCACACAATGGCCTGATCCTTCATACCCTGCATGTGCTCCAGCGTGATGATGTCGCGATTCCCCGTCGTGGTCACGTAGAGGTCAGCATAGGGCAGCGCGTCCTCGATGGTGAGTACGCGGTAGCCTTCCATCGCGGCTTGGAGGGCGCAGATGGGGTCGATCTCGGTGACGATGACCTGTGCTCCCTGACCGCGCATGGCTTGGGCGCAGCCCTTGCCTACGTCGCCGTAGCCGCAGACGACGGCGACCTTGCCCGCGAGCATGATGTCGGTGGCGCGCTTGATGCCATCGGTGAGGCTCTCGCGGCAGCCGTAAAGATTGTCGAATTTGCTCTTGGTCACTGAGTCGTTCACATTGATGGCGGGGATGAGCAGCTTGCCCTCACGCTCCATCTGATAGAGGCGGTGTACGCCCGTGGTGGTCTCCTCAGACACGCCCTTGAGCTCGGGTATCCAGCGATGGAAGACACCGGGCTGCTCGCTGGCGATGCGCTTGAGCAGAGCCTTGATGATGGCCTCCTCCTCGCTCTCGGAGGGGGTATCGACCCAGTCAGAGCCCTCTTCCATCTCGTAGCCCTTGTGCAGCAGCAGTGTCGCATCTCCGCCGTCATCGACGATGAGCTGAGGTCCTAGGCCGTCGCGGTGGCTGAGTGCCTTCCATGTGCAGTCCCAGTATTCCTCGAGTGTCTCGCCCTTCCATGCAAAGACGGGGATGCCAGCAGCGGCGATGGCGGCGGCGGCGTGGTCTTGGGTGGAGAAGATATTGCAGCTCGCCCAGCGCACCTCCGCGCCGAGCTCGACGAGTGTCTCAATGAGGATGGCTGTCTGGATGGTCATGTGCAGTGAGCCCATGATGCGCACGCCTGCGAGGGGCTTTGCCACGCCGTACTTCTCACGGCAGGCCATGAGGCCAGGCATTTCGTATTCTGAAACTTCTATTTCTCGGCGTCCCCAATCTGCGAGGGACATGTCTGCGACTTGATAATCCAGTGTGCTCATAAAAACAAGATGAAAATGGTGCGGCGATCCTACCCCATCGGGGGGGAGAAGTCAATTCTTATCCGCCTTGTCGCGAGCAGGGTGCTTCGCGGCTGCGAGCCCTGCTCTCGGGGGGAGGGGGCTTACTCCTCCTCTTGCTCGCTGTCGGTGGGCTCGCGGGGGACGAACTTGGTGAACTCGCCGTGGAAGCTCAGGTAGATGCTGCCCACTGAGCCGTTGCGGTTCTTGGCGAGCAGGAGCGTGGACTTGTTGCCCGCCTCCTGCTTTTCCTCGGCGGTGTTGGCGTAGTAGCCAGGGCGGTAGAGCAGCCCTATCATGTCCGCGTCTTGCTCGATGGCTCCCGACTCACGCAGGTCACTCATCTGGGGCGTACCCTTGCTCTTGCCCACGCGGTTTTCGGGACCACGGTTGAGCTGGGCGAGCACGATGACGGGGATACCCAGCTCCTTGGAGAGGCTCTTGAGACCACCCGAGATCTCGGCGATCTCACGCTCGCGGCTGCCCTGAGCCTGCTTGGTATGCGAGCGCATGAGCTGGAGGTAGTCGATGCCGATGAGGGCGAGATCGGGATTTTTCTGCACCACGCGCCGCGCCTTGGCGCGTAGGGCTGAGATGGAGATACCCGGGGTGTCATCAATGATGAGCGAGCTGTCGTGGAGCTCCTTCATCGCGGAGTTGAAGGCCTTCATCTCATTCTTGCTCAGCGTGCGCTTCAGATTGAGCTGCGTGCGACTCACCTGACTGCGGGCAAAGAGCAGACGCTCGACGAGCTGGACGCTGGGCATTTCGCAGGAGAACATGAGGGAGGGCTTTTTGAGATCGAGCGCGACATGCTCGATGATATTGAGCAAGAAGGAGGTCTTGCCCATGGAGGGACGAGCCGCGATGACGAAGAGCTCGCCCGACTTCAGACCATTGATCTTTTGGTCGAGCACGGGGAAGCCGCTCGTGATGCCGAGAAAGCCCTCCTTCTGGCTCATCATACGCTCCACATTCGCCATGGCCTCGCGTATGTCGCTGCTCATGCTCCACTCATCGGCCTTGGCGGAGCTTTGGCGTATGCGCAGCACCTGCTGCTCAGTCTCATCCAGTATCTGCTCAATCTCAGCCTCGCTGGTGTAGGCGGAGCTGGCGAGCTGATTGCTCGTCTGGATGATGGAGCGGCGGATAAACTTCTCCTTGAGCGTCTCAAAGTGACTGGCAAAGAGCGCGGTGGAGGTGGAGAAGGTGAAGATGTCCGTGAGCCCCGCATGACCCCCGACGGCATCGAGACGCTTGCTATCGGTGAGCTCTTGGAGCACGGAGGTGGGGTCGATGGGGATGCTCTTTTCGTAGCGAGCGCGAAAGATCTCCCAGAGAATACGGTGAGCAGGGATGTAAAAGTACTCCTCATTCATCCCCTCGGAGATGGACTGGGAGATAATGCTCATCGGGTCGATAGTCATCATGGACAAAAGGCTCTTTTCCACACCTGGTGCTTGGGGCATCAGCAGGGTGGGGAGAGCGTCACGACTGGGGGATTGGTGCAAATCCAGAGTAGTGCGATCGGCTGTCATAGCTAGACTCGTATTCTATCATGAGCGCATGCGAAGGCAAGCACAAAAAAACGCGTAATCAGTTAAGATCACGCGTTTTTTTAATAGCAGGAAGGTGATTTGAACACCCGACCAAAGGCTTATGAGTCCTCTGCTCTACCACTGAGCTATCCTGCCCTTTGTTGCGAGGGCAGTATACAGAAAGTAAACGATTTTGTCGAGTATAAAATCACATTAATTGCAATTTTTTTGTATTGTATGATTCTAATCTCTTAAGTATAAAATAAAACTTTTTTAAAAATTCCCCCATCAACGGAGCACACCTGCAAAGATGCTGCATACGCGATTCTGGGGGTGAATAGCACGAAAAGGCAGCGGAGATAGAATCTCCGCTGCCTGAGTTACATGTTATGCTATTTTTACCGTTAAAAGGGGACTCGATTAGAAGTTGAAGACAGCCTGCACGCCCCAGAATACTTCGCTAGAAGTCGCATCGTTGCCAGCTGGGTCTACGATGAACTGGAGGTGGGGGACGATGAAGAGGCGATCAGTGGCTGCAAAGTTGTACATGAGCTCGACAACTTTTTCGTGGTTGCCGTTAGCACCCGTTGTTTCAGCATCACCACCTGGCTTGAACATACCGAAGGCAACGCCGAAGTAGTCATTCTCACGAGAGGCGAAGGGGCGCACATGCGTACCGACGCTAAAGTCATTGTCCGTGCCATACTCGCTGCGGCCAGAGAAGCCCGCACGTGCGAAGACGTTGACGCGGTCAGAGAAATTATACTCTACGCTACCAGCGAGACCGTAGTTGTAGGCGAGCTTGATATCACCATTGGCCTTCTCTACCTCCTGATTGTTGAGGAAAGGATTGATACGGAATGTACCCTTGCCATCTGCAAAGCTACGACCGTATTCACCTACATAGCTAGCACCACGTCCCGAGCGGAAGGGGTTGCGACCTGGCTCTGTGACCGTGCGTGCGGCTCCCAGCATAAACCAGCTGGAATCATCAATTTGGAACTGGAAGACACCACCGAGGTTGCTATCGACGAGTGGGAGGACTGTGGAGTTCACAAAACCACTATTGGTGAAGCTGCTGAAGGTGCAGTTGGCAATGCCTACAGCGTCAAAGTAGTTGGTCAAGTTGATGACGCCAAAGTGGAGTGCCGCGCGGTCATTCTTGAAGAATTGAGTAAGTACGATTTCTGGAAGGACGAACTCAGCTCCCCCCATGTAGTCAGCCTGTGCTGTGGTGAAGCTGCCGAGAACAGAGTTAAAATCATTCTCCGTACGGCGTACAGAAGAATCAGCACCCAGAGAGCCAGCGATCTCAAAGCGCAGCCACAGTCCACTATGCTCATTGCTGGAGAGGATGCGCTTTGCGACGTGACCGTGAAGGAGGAATGCTCCTTGAGGATTGGGGTGAGAAGTCTCGGTGCCAGTAGCACTCCAGAAGCCAGCGGAGGCTTCCATGAACCACTGAAGACCGAGCTTCTTGTCAGCATTGACCTTAACGTCATAGTCACCTTCCTCGGCAGCGAAGAGGTTCCCGTCGGTCCACATGCTGTATGCAGAAGCTGTTTGTGATTCTGTCTGCGCGGGGGCAAGGCTGTGTCCGTGTGTTTCTGCCTGCACGGGAGCAAGGCTGAGACCGAGAATGCTAGCAGCGAGAATAGCTAATTTGTTCGTTAATTTCATGATAATATGATACTGTGAGTTTTTGCGAGAGTTAGTCGAGGGGAACTTCTCGGTGTTAGATCAGGCTAACATTGAATGCGGCGTCATGTTAGCAGCGACTAACTTGCATGTCAAACAAAATTCACACTTTTTTACGAAAAAACTTGATTTTTAGAATATTTCTATATAGCGAAATCCTACAGCTTCTGAGCCAATGATTACTCTGGCAATGAGAGAGAAGGGGAAAAAGAAAGCTCTGTAGCAGCAATGAAAAAGAAGCAATATCTTGTGGATATTGCTTCTTCTCGCGGCATAGCGCCTACGGAGCGAGAGGGATTCGAACCCTCGGTAAGGATTTTCTCCCTACGTCCATTTAGCAAACGGGTGCTTTCAGCCACTCAGCCATCGCTCCTAGTGCGTTTGTGCGGGGGCATTGTAGCAAAGCTTTCAAAGCAGGTCAATAAGAAATTGTAAAAAAAATAAAAAATGCCTGTATAGACTTGATGGGGACTTCTAAATGCTCGTCATTCTCAACAAGCTCTCATTGCGCCGTCTGCTCAGCGATTACCTTCTTGAGCGCGGCAATGATGTGGAGCTTCACATCACAACGGACACGCGCCTCGGTATCCCCCACATACTTCGCCATTTCTTGAGCCAAGCGGTACTTGTAATAATCGAACAGATCAAAGTGATCGAGCACAGAAAAGAGAATCGCGCCTCTATCCCAAAGATTATCCTTGAGCGCATCACTGTACTCTTCATCGAGCTCTTGAAAGCATGGTTTCATTGATTCGCCCTCTGCCGTCTTTTCAAGCGCAGCGGCTATCC
This sequence comes from uncultured Akkermansia sp., assembly GCA_964370355.1. Lineage (GTDB taxonomy): Bacteria > Verrucomicrobiota > Verrucomicrobiia > Verrucomicrobiales > Akkermansiaceae > Akkermansia. The sequence goes on from CAYJJA010000067.1 coordinate 6,233, forward strand.
TCTGCTCGGAGTACTCAATCATGACGAGTAGAAATGCGTGCTGCATGTCGTCTAATTTGCTGGCATCAAGCGTTTTAATCCTTTTGAGATTATCTGACCAGCTCTGCCAGAACGCATGATCCAAGCTGATATCGCCCGCGTGCGCGTAGTATTGGATCTCAGTCTCTAGCGAAAGACAGAGGTAGCGCAAGAGCAGCTCCTGCATGGCGGGACTGTGCTGGTGAAAGAGCAGCACTCCCTGCTTGTTCGCGCACTCCTCACTCTCCTTGCGAGCGGCGGCGTAGCTCTCGTCACGCTCCGCCTGCGGGCGTGCTTGCTCGCGACGCCAGAGCTCCTCCACGAGGGCGACGCGGTCGGTGAGCTTTTGGGCGGGGAGGGGATAGCTCGCCTTGAGTGCTTCGTTCTCCGCAAGAGTGCGCTGCCAGACTGCTTCTTGCTGCTGCTCGCTTTCGTAGCGCGTCATCACTAGCGCATCGAGCAGATCCTCTTGGGCGGAGGCATAGGCATCATAGGGGCTGTAGTATTTTTGCTCTATGGTGCACATTTCTAGCGCTTGAGCATCGTCTCGCTTATGGGGGTGGAAGAAGGGCGAGCCAGCCGCGACCTTGGGGAGGGCGTAGGCCACGCGCCCCCGATTGGGTGCCACTCGGAGGGACTTGAGCTCAGAGGGGTAGATGCTCAGCCTTTCATTATAGGTCTTGATCGCTCTATCGAGATGAGGGCTGCTCTGCACTGGCTGAGCTGTGCCGGCGTTGACTGGTGGCGCGAGGCTGCCTAGGGCGAGCAGAGCTATGGTGGCGGGGATGATGTAATTTTTTTTCATATTCAAAGAAATTATCTGTGTGAGCTGGGGGATGTGTGGGGAGGCAGGGAGCTAGCGGTGTACACTAGCTCCCTCCCTCTCTCAGCGCGTCGCCAGCTCAGCGATCGCCTTCTTGATGGCGTCAATGATGTGGCGATTCACCTCGCAAAGGATACGAGGGTCGGTAATCTCTGCACGCTTCCCCATCTCTCGGGACCAGCAATAGAAGTAATAATCGCTGAGATCGAGGTGATTGAGCACAGAATGGAGAATCGCGGCTCTATCCCAAAAACTAACAATCTTAAACGCATCTTGATGCTTTTCGAGGAGCTTATCATAGTCGAGCTCCTCAAAGCATCGCTCCATGGATTGCTTGTCTGTCGTCTTTGCAAGAGCAGCAGAGACCTTCTCGGTGAGCTCAATCATGACGCCTAGATCGGCGCGCTGCTTGTCGTCTAATTTACTCGCATCGAGCGATTTGAGTATCTTGAGGCTATCTAGCCAGCTCTGTCTAACGATCTGATGTAATTCGATGTCAGTCGCGTGCTCGAGGTACTGGATCTCGGACTCTAGCGAAAGATAGAGGTACTCCAAGAGCAGCTCCTGCATGGCGGGGCTCTGCTGGTGAAAGAGGGGCACTCCCAGCTTTTTCGCGTCCTCCTCACGCTCCTTGAGAGCGGCGGCGTAGTTGCTCTCGCGCTCCGCCTGCGGACGCGCTTGCTCACGCCTCCATACCTCATCCACGAGGGCGACGCGGTCGGTGAGCTTTTGGGCGGGGAGAGGATACTTCGCCTTGAGTGCCTCGTTCTCCGCGAGAGTACGCTGCCAAGCGGCTTCTTGCTGCTGCTCGCTTTCGTAGCGCGTCATCGCTAGGGCGTGGATCAGATCCTCCTGAGCCGAGCCGTAGGCCTCGTAGGCGCTGTATTCTTCTTGCTTGATCGTGAGCTTTTTTTCCGATGCCTCTCGCTGACGGGGAGGGGAGAAGTGTGATTCAGATAGGACTAGAGGCAGCTCGTTGGCCACGCGCCCGCGACTGGGTGCTACTCGGAGAGACGGGAGCTCATCAGGGTAGGCCTTGAGCTTTTCATTATAGGTCTTGATGAGTCCATCGAGATGAGGGTTGCTCTGCGCTGGCTGAGCTGGTGTAGTACTGCTGGCGTAGACGGATGGCGCGAGGCTGCCTAGGGCGAGCAGCGCGAGTGAGGCGGGGAAGAGATGATTTTTTTTCATCGTCAAAAAAATGTGTGTGTGGAGGGGTACTCATGGAGCGGTCTTCTGAGCCGCCAGTGCCTGCTTGATGGCGTCAATGACGCGGCGATTCGTGCGCGCGATGGACGGGAGATTCACGCCGCGTGGACCCTTCGCGCGTTCTTGAGTCATGACATAGACGTAATAATCCCGCAGGTCGAGATGATCGAGCAGCTCAAAGAGGACATAGCCTCTCGTCCAGATCGTGTCAGAGAAGTGCTCTCGGTGCTTTATGAAGCATTCATTGATGGAGGCCTCATCTGTCGCCTTTTCGAGATCAGCCGCGACGGCGATGTTTCTCTCGATGACCTGTTGAATGCCCTTGCGCTCTTCCTCGCTTAATTTGCTTGTATCAAGCGATTGGAGAATCCTGAGATCCTCGACGAGGCTCTGCTTGCTTATCTGCTCAATGGAGATCTCGGCCGCTTGCGCATACAGGGGGATCTCGGACTCCAGCGCGAGAATGAGGTACTGCAAGAGCAGCTCCTGCATGGCGGGGCTATACTGATGATAGCAGAGGTAGATGCCGCTCTCTTTGGCAAGCTCTTCGCGCTCTTTGAGATGCTCAGCGGCGTTCTTCTCGCGCTCCGCCTGCGGGCGGGCTTGCTCGTTGCGCCATGTCTTATCCACGAGGGCGATGAGGTCGGTGAGCTTTTGCGCTGCGAGGGGGTACTTGGCCTTGAGCTCAGCCTGAGCTGCCAGCGTGCGCTTCCAGATCTCCTCTTGCTGCTGCTCGCTCACATAGGGCGTCATTTCGACGGCGGCGAGGAGCGCAAATTGAGCCTTGGCGTAGGCGGTATAGCCGCCATCATCTCGCACCTCACCGTCTGAGGGAAGGAAGTAGCGGTCGTGCCAATATAAGGGTATCGCTTGGATCACGCGCGCGAGGCGGGGAGCCGTGCGGAGTCGTTGCAGGCTTTCAAAGGGCTCGCTGAGCTCCTCATTGTATTCCTTGATGCGACGCTCCAGACGCTCGTCTTGAGCAGCTGGCGCAGCATTGCTGGCATGGGCTAGAGGTGTGAGGCTGCCCTGCGCGAGCAGGGCGAGGGAGGCGGTGATGAGGTGGTTTTTTTTCATAGTCAAACAAATGTGTGTGTGGAGGGGGAAATTATTGGAAAGTCACTCATGGAGTGGTCTTCTGAGCCGCCATCGCCTTCTTGATGGCATCAAGGATGCGGCGATTCGTGCGCTCGACATACTGAAGTGACTCGTCGTCTGTCCTCTTGGCGTATTCTTGAGCCAAGACGTAGACGTAATAATCCCGCAGGTCGAGATGCTTGAGCAGCTCATAGAGGACATGAGTTTCATCCCAAATCGTGTAGGAGCGGCTCTCTGTGTGCTCCTTGTAGCATTGCTTCAGGGATGTAGAATCATTCACCTGCGCGATATCAAGGGAGAACGCGGTCTTTCTCGCGATGGTCTGTTGGATGCCCTCGCGCTGCTCCTCGTTGAGCTTGCTCGTATCGAGTGATTGGAGAATCCTGATCTCCTCGGCGAGCAGCAGCTTGGTCTTGGGGACAAAGGCTATCGTGGGATCTTGCGAATACAAGCGAATCTTGTACTCCAGCGAGAGGGTGAGGTAGCGCAGGAGCAGCTCCTGCATGGCGGAGCTATACTGGTGATAGCAGAGGTAGAATCCGCTCTTTTTGGCATGCTCTTCACGCATCGAGAGATACTCAGCGGCGCTCTTCTCACGCTCCGCCTGCGGGCGGGCTCGCTCGCGACGCCATGTCTCATCCACGAGGGCGATGACGTCGGTGAGCTTTTCTGCAGCGAGTGGGTACTTTGCCTTGAGCTGCGCTTGAGCCGCTAGCGTGCGCTCCCAGAGCTCCTCTTGCTGTTGCTCGTTGACATAGGGTGTCATTTCAACGGCGGCGAGGAGATCATACTGAGCCTTGGCATAGGCGTTATAGCCGCCATCATCCCGCGTCTCATCGTCTGAGGGAAGGAAGAGCTTGTTGTCGTGCCAAGAAAAGGGGATAGATTGGATCACTCGCGCCAGACTGGGAGCCGCGCGGAGCTGATGCAGACTCCTAAAGGGTTTGCCTAGCTCCTTATTGTAATACTCGATGCGATCGTTCACATGCGCCTGAGGGCTGCTGCTGGAGCAGGCGCGTGGCGCGAGACTGCCTAGGGCGAGCAATGCGAGCAGGGCGAGGGAGACGGCGATGAGATGATTTCTCTTCATGTAAAAAGAGCGCGACATTATTTGAGACTGCTGGCGACGCTATTGAGGTTGCCAAACAAAGAGCCAACCCCTGAGAAGAGAGAGGAGGTGGCGGAGTAGCGCATCTGCGCAGCCTGTGTGCGGGTGTTGTGAGCATTGAGCAGGCTCTGGTCGCGTACCTGATCGGCCTGCTGGAGCTCCTGAGTGGTTTGGTTGTTGATCTCGTCTTGGAGACGCGTCGCGAGATCGCGCTCGCGTACGGCGACACTACCGCTGGAGACGAGATTGGAGCTGGCAGCATCGAGCTGAGCGCGCGCGAGCTCGCTCTGCGCGTTGCGTGCCGCGCGAGTGGCGTTGCCCAGTGCGATGTCAATCATGGCTCGCGAGCGTTGCTGCCCCTCGAGCGCTTGCTGATCAGCGAGCGCGTTGAGCTGCTTGCTGCTTTTCTTCTGCGCATTATAGGAGAGCAGACCTCCCGCGACATTGCCCACGAGCTGGGCTGAGCTGGCTAGAGTAGAGAATCCCATGCCACTCAGTGTATGACGAGTGGAATACCCTGTCAAGAAGAAATCACGGCACAACGAGTCTGTGCGCAGCTCTCATTCAAGACTCTGAGGCGAGGTAGTCGCGCAGCAGCTCCAGGGCGCGTGCGCGATGCGAGAGGCTATTTTTTATCTCAGCAGGCAGTACTGCAAAACTCTCCGTGTAGCCCTCGGGGACGAAGAGCGGATCGTAGCCAAAACCTCCCGATCCACTCGCATTTAAAGCGATATGCCCCTCGATGACCCCTTCAAAGCTCGCGAGCTCCACCCCATCACGCGCCAGACTCAGCACGCAGACAAAGCGCGCCGTGATGGGCGTGTCCGCCGAGAGCGCACCCGAGTCAATCAGGCTCTGGAGACGCTGGAGCAAGTACACGTTATTTCCTGTGTCATCACCATGCACCCCCGCAAAGCGTGCCGAGTGGATGCCTGGTGCCCCGTCGAGCGCATCCACACAGAGCCCCGAGTCATCCGCCAGCACCAGCCCGCTGTAGCAGGCCGAGATGCCGCAGGACTTCAGAGCCGCATTGGCGGCAAAGGTCGCGCCGTCCTCTACGATATCAGGGGCATCGGGGTAGCCCGCGAGGCTCTCCACCTCAAAGCTAGCGGGGAGGATCTGGGCGATTTCTTGAGTCTTGTGCGCGTTGCGCGTAGCGATGATGAGCTTCATGACGAGATGGAGGGGGAATGGGAGGTGGGTGACTTTTTGAAATGATACTTGAGGTAATAGATCAGCAGAGAGCTACAGACGACAGCCGAGCTCAGGTCAGAAACCGCACCCGATGCCCAGATCCCCTTCACACCATAATACGCGGGCAAGATGGAGAGCAGCGGGATGAGCATGAACATCTGGCGCATGAGATTCAAGAAAATACTCAAGACAGGCTTGCCAATCGCTTGAAAGAAATTCCCCACAATGATCTGCGGACCAATCAGCGGCATAAAGAGCATATAAATGACAATCCCCTGCGCCCCCAGCTCAATCATCGCCTCACCTGCGACATGCGTCGCATCCTGCGCCATGCCCTCCGCAGGAGCCTTGATAAAGAGCCCCATGATCTCAGTCGGGAAGAGCATCATGAGCGTAAAGCCCAGCAGCATCACGCCCCCCGCCGCCAACATCGAGCGATACAGCGTCGCACGCACACGTGCAAAAGCCCCGATACCATAATTAAAGCCAATAATAGGCTGCATCCCCTGCGCAATGCCCATCACAATCATGCAAAAGAAAAACATCAGCCTATTGACAATGCCAAAGGCCCCCACCCCCATATCTCCCTCATAGGCGAGAAAGAGACTATTATAATAAAACACCACCACGCATCCCCACACACTCATGAGACAAGGCGGCAATCCCATCAGACACACACGGCGCATCAGCGCAAAGCAGGGCTGATAAATCCCACGGCGAAAGTGCAACACACTCCCCGACTGGAGAAAGTGGCGCAACACAAAGGCAAAGCCGATCAGCTGCGCCCCCGCCGTCGCCAGCGCCGCCCCGCGCATGCCCATGTCAAAGGTATAGATGAAGAGCGGCGCGAGCGCCGTATTCGCCCCCACGGAGATGAGCAGGCTATACATCGCCTTTTTCGGATAGCCGCTTGCACGCATCACGTGATTGAGATTCATATAAAGAGCCGTCAGGGGGAAGCAGATCGTGGTGACGCTCATGAAGTCATAGGCAGGCTGGTAGCTCTCCCCCCGCGCGCCAAAAAAGTGCAGCACCTCGGGTAGGTAAAAGTGGAGTGCCAGCCCGACGGCAAAGGAGAAAAAGAGCCCCAGCTGCACCATATTCCCCAGCACGCGAAAGGCATAGTCATGATCCCCTCGCCCGAGGGCGAGCGAGACATTGGCCGCCGAGCCCAGCCCCACGAGCATACCTGCGGCGATCATGAGATTCATGATAGGGAATATGAGTGCTAGCCCTGCAATAGAGGCAGTCCCACACCAGAGACCGATGTAGTAGGCGTCAATGAGATTATAGAGCGACATGGCGGTCATCCCGATGACGGCTGGCCACGAGTAGCGCAGCAAGAGCTTTCCGATAGAGGAGCATTCCAAGTCGCGCAATGTATCACTTTTAGCCATGTCGCCGCCGAGCTTACGCTCATCCCCCACCAAAGTCAAGAGCGCTTCCACCCCCTCCCCAAGAAATCTAGCCTCTGGATCTGTAAAAAAGATCGTTATTTTAAGAGAGAGTCTTCTATTATCGGCACTCCGTCAGAATCGTATCGTGACCACAGTCGCTTCATACCAAGGTCATCTTACTTTCGACCTGAAGAAGCCGTGGCTGTCAAGGAGCAATCCATATAAAT
>CAYJJA010000068.1:0-1691 GCA_964370355.1 uncultured Akkermansia sp.
CTATGCCGTTGGTGATGGCTTGGCGTGCCTTGGTGACGCAGTGCTCGAGACTGAGCGCGGGCTCAAGGAGGTGGATGGCGAGCGCGAGATTGATGCTGAGCATGTCGCGCATGGCCTGATTGCCACGCCCGTGGAGCAGCTCGATGAGGGTGCTGGCGGCCTCTTCTTTGCTGCTGACGATGAGCTCTGATTCACTGGCGGGTGGGCAGAGTCCGTAGCTAGCGGGGTTGAGGGTGAGCTCGCTGATGATTCCCTCGTCGATGAGCTTGATGCGTGTCACACCTAGGGTGGTCGCCTCGTCGTAGCCTCCGTGCCCGCAGAGGACCATGGCGCGCTTGTAGTGCCCTTGGGCGAGGACGTCGGCGATGGTGTCGACGAGCTCAGGCTTGGCGACGCCGAGGAGGATGTGGTTGGGCTTGCTCGGATTGATGAGAGGCCCCAGCAGATTGAAGAGGGTGCGCACGCCTAGCTCAGAGCGTATAGGTCCTATGTTTTTAAAGCTGGGGTGAAAGTGGGGCGCGAGCGCAAAGGCAAAGCCGTATTGTCGCAAATTCTCCCCGATGCTCTCCGCATCAGGCGAGCTCGGATAGCCTATGCCCTCGAGCACGTCGCCAGCGCCCGAGCTGGAGGAGACGGCGCGGTTGCCATGCTTGACGACTTGGTAGCCGAGGGCGGCGAGGTAGAGTGCTGTAGCGGTGGAGCAGTTGAAGCTATGCTTGCCATCGCCTCCCGTGCCTACGACATCAATGCTGTCGCCTGTGATGCCCGTGATGGGGGTGGCGCGCTGGAGCGCACAGCGCACGGCGGCAGCTATTTCTGTGCTGCTCTCCCCCTTGCTACGTAGACCGAGGAGGAAGGCACCGGACTGTGCTGCGGTGAGCTCGCCATCCATGAGCGCGCCAAAGGCGAGCTCCGCTTGCTCGCCGCTGAGAGCCTCTTTGTTGGCGAGCTGCTCGATGAGCGGCGCGATACTGATGGCGCGTGTGTGCGTGCCCATGATGGCCTTGGGGAAGTTCGCAAAGAGCTCCAAGCCCTGCTCGGTGAGGATGGACTCGGGGTGGTATTGGACACCCACCCAGGGCCTATCCTTGTAGCGTAGACTCATCGCCTCGCCGTCCTCGTCGCGTGAGGTGACCTCCAGTAGGGGGTGGTTGTCGGGGCATTTGACGACGAGGGAGTGGTAGCGACCTATGGTCATGGGGGATTTGATCCCCTTGTAGAGCCCTGTGCCGCCATGCTCGATCTGGCTGGTCTTGCCGTGCATGACGCGTGTCCCGCGCACGACGGGGCAGCCCGCGTGGTGGCCGAGGCATTGCATGCCTAGACAGACGCCGAGCACGGGGATGTGGTGGGGGAGCAGGTGGAGGAACTCGAGGCAGTAGCCCGCTTTTTCGGGATTGCTAGGTCCTGGGGATAGCACGACTTTTTCCAGTGCGGGGTCGCTGGCTAGCTCAAGGAGGCGCGGGTCATCGTTGCAGAGGACGCGGGGATGCTCGCCGAGCTGTTGGAAGTACTGGATTATATTGTAGGAAAAGGAATCGTAGTTGTCGATGAAGAGGAACATGAGAAGGGGAAATGTGAATAAGCTTGTGAATAAGTCGGGGTTTCTGTGAACAAAGCTGTGAACAAGCATGCCCCGATGGTGAATAACTCAGCCTTGCTGGAGCTCGTCCTTGCCAAGGATGCTATCA
>CAYJJA010000068.1:1701-13277 GCA_964370355.1 uncultured Akkermansia sp.
AATGATGCGCCCCTTGTTGCGGCACTCCACCCACTCAGCCTCGGGGCTGGAGTCATAGACGAGGCCAGCACCCATCTGCCAGTAGAGCGTGCCCCCACGCTGCCACATGGAGCGTATCGTGATGCCGGTGTTGAGATGCACAGCGTCCTTGTCGAGTCCCATCCAGCCTATGCAGCCCGCATAGGGACCGCGTGGCTGCTGCTCGATGCTGCGGATGATCTCCATGGCACGTATCTTGGGAGCACCGCTGACGGTGCCAGCGGGGAAGGTGCTTGCGAGGATGTCCAGAGCGTCAGCCCCATCGGAGAGCTCAGCGGTGACGCGGCTGGTCATGTGCATGACGTGGGAGAATTTTTCTACAGTCATGAGTCGCTCGACCTTCACGCTGCCCGCCTTTGCCACGCGCCCCAGATCATTGCGTCCGAGATCGACGAGCATGATATGCTCGGCACGCTCCTTGGGGTCAGCGAGCATCTCTTGGGCGAGAGCCTCATCTTCGGCAGCATTCTTGCCTCGGCGACGCGTCCCTGCTATGGGGGAGAGCAGCAGCTGATTGCTCTCGCAGCTCACCATCACCTCGGGGGAGGCTCCAAAGAGCTCCAGCTGGGCAAAGCGCATGTAGAACATGTAGGGCGAGGGATTAATCCCGCGCATGCGCCTATAGAGGGTGAAGGTGTCCCCGCTGAAGCTCGCGCTGCACTGCGTCGAGCCTACCACCTGGATGGCCTCGCCCTCGTGCAGGAGCTTTTTCACCTGCGTGACCCCACTTTTGTATTCTGACTCACTGGGGGCGCGCTGCGTCTCGCCTATCTCCAGTGCTGCACTCGCACTGCTGGGGCTATCTGAGAGGGTGGATAGGTCGCGATGCTCGCCAATGCTGAGCTGATAAAGCTTGTTGTAGAGATGGTCAAAGACTAGCAGCGTGCCCGCGACTACCAGATGACTCTCCGCCTCCTCGACGGGGATGGTCGTGGCGAGCTTGGGCTGAAAGAGAGCCGCCATCTCATAGCCCCAGTAGCCGTAGATGGCACGTGTGATGGGGGGAGCTTTGGGGTCGTCTGATTGGATCTCAAGGCAGGAGAGTAGCGCATGCATCGCACTCATGTAGGGCTCTCCATCCAGAGACTTGAGCTTTTGGAGCTCGGGATGATCGCTCTGCACGCGCAAGTGCCCTTGCTCGCAGGAAAACTCTGCGATAAAATCCGTCGCAATGAGGCTGTAGCGTCCCCAGCGACCGTCTACCTCCGCGCTCTCAAGGAGAATGGCGTGGGGATTCTGCTGTGAGATTTGCATAAAGAGTCTGATGGGCGTCTGTGTGTCGCCCTCAGGGAGTAGTCTACATTGCTGTTGAAGGATAATGCTCATGATGATTATTGTGAAAGTGTGAAAATGCGGGAAAGGGGAAAAAGAAAAACGCTCCGACTCATTAGGGGAAGTCAAAGCGCATGCATAATGGAAAAACGATATTGGTCTAGGTCTGCCAAGCTGAGGTGATACTGCCCTAATAGAGATTGCAATCATAGCGACGCCAAGCCCAAGCCTCCATGGCGTGGGCTGCCTTTTCAATCTGGCTGAGGGATGCGATGCTCATATTGTTTTGATCTGCGCTCTAGAGTACACCTGACCGCTCATGAGGTCAAGTGTATATTGCAATCCTGTTTTGGAAAGTGCGGTGATCATGCACTGACAGTGGTGAAGCGTTATGTGCCATGACTTGTAAAAAGCCTTGATTTTTTATTTAGATGTGAGATAATCGCGCACGATGACTGAGTTACCAAAAGCATACGAACCAGAAGCAGTAGAGAAAAAATGGCAGAGTAAGTGGGTTGAGGGTCAGTGTTTTCACGCTAATCCTGACTCGACTAAAGAGGCATATAGTATAGTGATCCCCCCCCCGAATGTGACTGGGGTGCTGCATATGGGACATGTGCTTAATAATACGATTCAGGACATCCTTGTGCGTCGTGCACGTCAAGAGGGCAAGGAGGTGCTTTGGCTACCCGGTACTGATCACGCTGGTATTGCGACTCAGGCTCGTGTGGAAAGGGAGCTCGCCAAGGAAGATCCCCCGCGTACGCGCCACGATGTCGGTCGCAGCGCTTTCCTAGACATGGTGTGGGAATGGAAGGAGAAGCACGGTGGCATCATCATCGAGCAGCTCAAGCGTCTGGGCTGCTCCTGTGACTGGGAGCGCGAGCGCTTTACCATGGATGATCATTTCGCGCCCGAGGTGCTCAATACCTTTGTCGATCTCTTTAACAAGGGCTTTATCTATCGCGGCTATCGCATGGTCAATTGGGACCCCGTTTTGCTCACCGCACTGTCTGATGAGGAGGTGATCATGACCCCAGCATCGGGGAAATTTTACACGGTTCGCTACCTGCTGAGTGATGGCAGTGGTGAGTTGCACGTCTCAACGACGCGCCCTGAGACTATCATGGCAGACGTGGCGGTTGCGGTGCATCCTGATGATCCACGCTTTGCGCATCTCATAGGCAAGACGGTACGCCGTCCTCTTTATGATGGCGATATCCCCATCATTGCTGATGAGGGCGTGGAGATTGAGTTCGGCACGGGGGCTTTGAAGATCACCCCTGCCCATGATAAGACGGACTTTGAAATTGGTACGAAGAATGGGCTAGAGTTTATATCTGTTATTGATGCGCAGGGCAATATTGATTGTCCGGGGCTTCCTGAGCTGCATGGCAAGGAGCGCTTTGTGGCGCGTGCGCTTGCAGCCGATTTGCTTGAGGCCAAGGGGCTCATGGTCAAGCAAGAGCCCTATGAGAACAATGTGGGCATGAGTGAGCGCTCAGGCGTGCCTATTGAGCCGCGCTTGAGTATGCAGTGGTTCCTCAAGTATCCTTGTGTCAAGGAGGCTACCGAGGCGCTGGAGAATGGCGAGATTACTTTCCGCCCCGCACGCTGGGCAAAGACCTATGCCCATTGGATGCATGGTATACAAGACTGGTGCATCAGCCGCCAGCTCTGGTGGGGTCATCGCATCCCCGTCTGGTATCGCAAGGAGAAGGCGCAGCAGCTCCAAGAGGCGACGAAGCTCGATGAGCAAGATGCCGCAGCCGGCGATCTCTATGTAGGGGTAGAGCCTCCCGCTGATGCGGAGAATTGGGTGCAGGATGAGGATGCGCTGGATACGTGGTTCTCTAGCTGGATCTGGCCCTATGCGACGATGGATGAGGCCTGTAGGGCGAAGTTTTACCCCACCTCAGATCTCGTCACCGGTCCCGATATTCTCTTCTTCTGGGTGGCGCGTATGATTATGGCGGCTTATCACTTTACTGGAGAGAAGCCCTTTAGCCATGTGTTCTTTACTGCCATTGTTCGCGACTTGCAGGGGCGCAAGATGAGTAAGTCTCTGGGCAATAGCCCTGACCCGCTCGACCTGATCGCCCACTATGGCGCGGATGGTCTGCGCTTTGGACTCATGCGTATTGCGCCGACGGGCTCGGATATCAAGTTTGATGAGAAGCAGATTGAGGAGGGGAAGAATTTTGCCAATAAGATTTATAATGCTGTGCGCTTCCGCTTGATGCAGAGTGACGTTGCGGCGGGTGTGACTCCTGAGTACTCCGCTGTGCATCTGGATATCCTAGCCAAGCTCAAGCTGCTGCACGAACAGGTAGCTACAGCACTGAAGAAGTACGAATTCAACACCTACACACAGGCTCTCTACAGCTTCTTCTGGAATGAATACTGCGCTCTCTTCCTCGAGGCTGTGAAGAATGATCTGCGTGGCGATGAGTACTCAGGGCTGCGCAAGGCGACACTGCTGACGATGGATACCGTGCTGCGTCACTATCTCGCCCTACTCGCTCCCATCATGCCTCACCTCGCAGAAGAGCTCTGGGTGAGCCTCGGCTATGGGGTGCAGAATGAGGGAGATGTATTGATGCTCACTTTACTGCCTTCTCCCGATGAGTTGCTCACAGATGTGTCTGCGTCGCAGCTTGAGACCTCCATTACGCTGGCGAGTCAGATCTATGAGACCGCGAATCGCGCCCGCAATCTCAAGGCTGAGTATAATCTCGCCAGCAATAAGAATGTGAGCTTCATCCTCAAAGCAGCTCAGACGCAAGATGAGGATACCCTGCAGCGTCTCGCCTTGCTCATTGGAGCTCGTAGCGTAGAGCAAAATGAGGACTATGTCGCAGAAAAGGGTACTCCCACGGCTCTGAGCGAGCTAGGTGAGCTCTTCATGCCCCTAGAGGGACTTGTGGATCTTGAGGCTGAGAATAAGCGCCTCAAGAAGGAACTTGAAAAAATCCTTTCAGAAATGGCAAAGAGTCAAGCCAAGCTTGATAATCCGGGCTTTGCCGATCGCGCTCCCGCCGCGATTGTCGCCCAAGAACGTGCTCGCCTCCAAGAGTGGACGGCAAAGCAGCAGCAACTCCTCGCCATGCTCAGCGCTCTTCAGTAATTTTTATGTCCACCTATTTATTCGATCAACTAGGCCCGAAGACGCGCTCGACGCTCCAATCAGTAGGTATTGTCAATGATAAACAGTTGGCAGAAATTCATCCCGATATTCTGATCCGCGATATCAAGCACTATTACTTATACTTTCCTGATCTGAGTCAGCACATTGAGCTAGAGCAGATACCTCGCCTGTGCGAAACGGCACGCGAGATCTGTGAGGCTCAGAATATAGAAATCGTCTCGCCCACCTTGCGTGCCTCACGCGAGGTAGGCGGGGTGAAGGCTGCGGTGATCAGTCACTCTATTATTGATAATATTGAGCCTACTGCACCTGCTAAGGATAGGTCGATGAACATTCCTGATGAGCTGGAGATTCAAAAGGCAAAGAATATCAAGCATAAGCGTGATATTTATAAGCAGGAGATCGGCAATGCGATACGTTACCGTCGCTCTTTTTCCTGCTATATTGGGGCTATAGCCACCTGCATCATTTACCCCATTGTCGTCTCTGCCTTGCTTTTCCCAGTTCTCATGTACTTTGTACCATCACTGACGATGCAGATGGCGAAGCTCTACATGGGCGGGGCATTTCTGCTGTGGCTGATTTACTATTTTTGCTCACCTCTCTTTCGCTGTCAGGTGTGGTATATCAATATATTTAGTGTACGTCGATTCCCCAGACACCGCCATGCGCATCGCTTCCCCTTCTTTAATACGGCTATCCCTACGGCACTGGTCGTCATGACGCGTCTTTGGTTTCGCTGCCCAGCCTGCGGTACATCTCAAAAGCTATTCAAGAGAAAACGTCCGCGCAAATAGTCACCCGTCCCCACTTGCATTGACCATGAAGAATATCTTAACCCTGCTCCTTCTTGCCGTAGCACCTCTGTCTCTAGCTGAGCAAAGCGCGACTGAGATTCGCAATCATCAACAGTATTCTCTCGCCCTCGTTGAGCTGCTGCAGCGTAGTCTGACTAGCCTACAGGCCTGCCGCGATGAGGAGAGTGTGCGCCAGCAGCTCCCTCTACTCAAGGGATATCAGCGAGAGATGGATGCCCTTGCACGCGTGCTCGAAGAGCTCCCCATCCCCTCAGCACCCGATTATGTGCAGGCTCAGGATCAGCTTGTGGATTTCATTCGTACGTGGCGCTTGATTACAGAAGAGATCAGGCGTTTGCAGCATGGCGGGCTCATGTCTGAGGAGCTAGCCGAGGTGCTAAAAATTCGCTCTTAATGAGCCTCGTTTCTCAACATCTAGTAGCGTTTTTTTTAGATCGCTACTAGATCTCATAGGGGGGGATTTGGGCTGGTAGGATGCAAGCAATTTAGACTTGAAAAAGATAAATTTATCTTTAATATCATGGGAAGTAACGACTCCATATGATGAAAACAGCTAGACCATGCCAGGCGAGCGCGCGTGATGAGAGGGATGCAAAACGCCTCGTCGATTTTGTGCTTTTAAGACAGTGCGATTCCATCTTGAGACTATCTTCCCAGCTCTCAAAGAAGCGACTTTCCCTGCAACATTTTTTTCTTCTTGCACACCTTGTCGATCAAGAGGGACTTTCCATGAGCAGCATTGCCGCTATGGTAGGTCATACCACCGCGGCGACAACAGGGATGGTTGACAAGCTCGATGAGCTAGGATACACTCTACGTGTGCAAGCTATTTCTGATCGTAGGCGTGTGCTCGTTCAGATCACGCAAGCGGGTCGTGACCTTGTCACGCTGATGGGGGGCAATCTCGCCAACGATATCGCAGAGACGATGGTCCAAGACGATGCCCAGCTCATCATGTCCAATGTCAATAGTCGTATTGAAAAAACATATAAACAAGCAAAAGCTACTCACCTGCCTGTCAAAAAGACAATTTAACATCTATCTTCATCATTATGAGCGATTATTCACCTTCTTATCTCGATAGGCTCAATGCGCAGCCTGACATCATCGCGCGTTTTATCACACGACAAAACGACCTCCCTGTGACAGCGGATCGTAAGGTTATGCTTGATATCTTGCGCCCCCGACACAACGACATCATCAGAGAGCAGGGCATAGATCCTGCTATGCTACGCACGGCAGAGCAGGTACATGGAGATCATGTGGCTCTGGTGGGAGATATAGGATGCTTCTTCCCTGTGGAGGGTGTCGATGCGCTCGTCTGCTCACCGCGTGCCGACTGCTGCTTGGGTATCTATGTCGCGGACTGCGCTGCTGTGTGGATCTATGATACTCTGACTGGTGCGCGCGGTCTGCTGCACTCGGGCAGGATAGGTACTGAGCTGAACATTGTCGCAAAGACACTTAAAGCGATGTATAAGTATGCAAAAACCAAGCCCAAGGACTGCATCGCTGTCATCTCCCCCTGCATCCGCCCCCCGCATTTTGAAGTGGATATAGCCTCAGCTATCAAGCAGCAGCTGCTTGATGCAGGGCTAGAGATGGACAATATCGTCGATAGCAATCTCGATACCGCAACTGATACGGAGAGCTTCTACTCCTACCGCATTGAGAAGGGGCAGACAGGACGCATGATCGCGCTCTTCGGACGCACCCCCCACCATTGATCGCAAGAATGTGGTGAATCGTACGATAGCCCAACAAAAATCTCAACTCAGGCGTGCAGTGCTCCAGCGACTGCACGCTGACTTGCATACTGAGCTAGAGCGCGATGAGCGCTCTAGGGCATTGCGCGAGCGTTTGGACTGCTTTTTAGCGGCAGAGAGATCGCTGCTTGTCGCCCTCTATGCGTCGCTGCCCCATGAGGTGAATCTCTTGCCCCTTCTAGAGGAATATCCTCGCCATCGCTACGGATTCCCCCGCTGCGAGCCGCGCACGCGGCGCATGGACTTTTATCAAGTAGAGGATGTATCGCAATTGCAGCTGGGAGCTCATGGCATACACGAGCCAAATGCCTCGGCGCGATTGATAGAGGCAAGTACTATTGATCTCATCATTCTCCCGGGGCTCGCCTTCACGCGCTGTGGGAAGCGTCTTGGCTATGGAGGCGGCTACTACGACCGCTACCTGCTACGCGCCTCGCAGGCAGAGCTCATCGCGCTCGCCTTTGCAGAGCAGCTAGTGGATGATCTGCCTACTGAGCCTCACGATAGGCGCGTGACTCGTGTCTTTGCTGACTGAGAGTCTAGAGCTCAATGTCTAGTCCGTCGTAGGCGGGAGACATGAAGGCAGGGAGCATGATCCTCAGCTGCGCGTCGGAGAGCGCATGCCCTACATGCGTTGTGTAGCCATGCTGAGGCTTGAGCTCGCGCATGACGGCAATATTCTCGTCGAGCGACATGTGAGAGGGGTGGGGCTTGTAGCCCAGTGTGTCCATGGCGAGTGCATCGAGATCACGCAGCGCATCCAGCGAGCTGGTGGGAATACTCTTTACATCCGAGACATAGCCAAAGCTCTTGCCCCCCTGTCTAAAGACATAGCCAAAGGTATCCACGCGAGCATGCTCCACGCGTACAGGAGTGACCTCAATATCTCCGATGAAGAAGGGGCTCACACCGTCATGTTCAATGGGTTGGGGCTGTATATAGCCCTTGTAGGTATTGTCCTCAGAAAAAGCCCACGCATACATGCGGCGCAACTGATCCATGCAGCCCGCATGCGCGTAGAGGGGGAGTCTCTCCTCGCGTCGCCAGCAAAAGGCTCGCAGCTCGTCAAAGCCTGAGACGTGATCGAGATGGGCATGCGTGTAGAGCACCGCGTCAATGGCGCGTATGTTGTGTCGCAGAGCCTGAGCTCGTAGATCTGTGCCCGCATCCACGAGGATACAAGTCTGCGCGGAGCGCACGAGGATGGATGAGCGCAGTCGCTTGTCGTAGGGACTGCTCGATTGACAAACTTCGCAATCGCAGCCTATGACAGGAACGCCCGTGGATGTCCCTGTGCCTAGGAAAAGTATCTTCATCGTGAATGGGGGCAAAAAATTCCTTTTGATTTTCTGCGCGAATTATGCCATACTCATGCGCGTAAGGTAAAGAAAATACTATGCTCACCCTCCTGAAAATCCGCAATCTCGCCCTCGTTGATGAACTCATCTGGCAACCCCAATCTGGCTTCATCGGTATCACAGGTGAGACCGGCGCGGGCAAGTCCGTCATCATGGGCGGCATTGAGCTCGTCCTCGGTGAGCGCGCTGACAAGAGCCTCATTCGCAGCGGCGAGAGTCAATGCGTGATCGAGGCTATTTTCTCACTCAAGCATATCGTGCGCATCAACGAGCTGCTCGAAGATGCCGGTATCACCCCCTGCGAGGAGGGCGAGCTGCTGATAAGACGCGTCATCTCCATGAGCTCGAATCGTCAGTTTGTTAATAATTGTCCTGTCACCCTCAGTGTTCTACGTCAGATAGGGGCAGGTCTCGTCGATATGCATCACCCCGACTCTCATCGCTCCTTGACCTCGCAGGACAGGCAACGCGCCCTGCTCGATGCCTGTCTGAGCTCGACCGAGGTCAAGCAGCAGTACCAGCAGGACTACAGCCAGTGGGCACGCGCGAAGCGAGCCTACGACAGCTTAATGGAAAGTGAGATGGCCAACGCCCGCGAGCTCGACTACCTGCGTCATCAGGTGGAGGAGATCGAGGAGGCAGCCTTCACCCAAGCTGAGCTTATCGCCATGGAAGAGCAGTGGCAGCGTGCCCGCAACGCGGGACGTCTGCGCGACATCACGCTGCCCATGCTCCAGCTCCTCGAAGGCTCGGGCAGTGAAGAGAGCCCCTCCGTGCTCATCCTGCTGCGCCAGCTCGTGCGCGCCGCCCATGAGCTTGAGCGCTATGATGCCGCCATGGCGAGTCGCCTCCAGCCCCTCCAAGGTCAGGTCGAGGAGCTCGAAGCCCTCGCGGACGATCTGCGCGACTACGTTGGCGATATGGATGACGACCCCGCTGCTCTCGCTGCCTTAGAGACGCGCATGGCACTCTTTGAGACACTCAAGCGTAAGTACGGGGCAGATTTTGAAGCCATAGATGCTCATTATCAAGAATGCCGAGCACGCCTCGATGCTATTGAGAATCGCGAAGAACGTCTTGAGCAATTGCGCCTCGAGCAAGAGCACCTCTACACCCAACTCCAGCACACGGCAGCCCAGCTCACAGCGGCGCGTCGTCGCAGCATCCCGCAGCTCGAGGCCGACTTTCTCACCCATGCGCAGCATCTCGGCTTTGCCCAAGCGCACTTTGCCATTGAGCTCCAAGAGCTCGCCATCCCGAGTAGCGAGGGGGCAGAAGATATTGAATTCCTCTTTGGTCCCAATCCTGGTGAGCCCCTCAAGCCCCTGCGCATGATAGCCTCCAGTGGAGAGATGGCGCGTGTCATGCTCGCGCTTAAGAGCACGCTGGCCAAGCAGGACGACACGCCACTACTTGTCTTTGACGAGATAGACGCCAACGTCGGCGGCGAGATCGCGCGTGCCGTGGGCATGAAGATGCGCGAGCTCGGCGAGGATCATCAGGTCATCGCCATCACCCACTTCCCCCAAGTCGCGGCTCTCGCAGAGCATCACTACCTCATCTCCAAGCATGTGGAAGAGGGCCGCAGCATCTCGCGCCTTCAGGAAGTCACCGATGGGCAACGCGTCAATGAGCTCATGCGCATGCTGGGGACGAAGGGGGATATTGCGCGAGCGCACGCCACAGAGCTACTTAAAATTAAGTAGACTATTTTTCCGTTACGGGGTTGATCAAGCGATCGACCTCGGGGTAGTTGCCGCGCGTCGGGTAGTTGCGCTCATCTACCCAGAGTAGGTGCGCTTCTTGGATATCGAAAGGGCGCGGCGTGGTGAAGCGCGTGTGCGCGGTGTCGGGGAAGCGTATGTGACGCCAGCTGGCGATAGAGGCACGATTTTCCTTCCAGCCGGGCAGCCAGAGGGCGAGCTCGGCGATGCGCTCATTGATGCGCTGCGTGGCTGCGGCGAGCTCGACTTGCGTTTTCGCACGCTGCATGATGGCTATCTGCTCGTCGATCTGGGCATCCGCGATGGCATGGAGATTGAGCCCACGGCTCGCTTGGTAGCGTGAGTGAAATTGCTTGTCCAGCGAGGGCAGGGGGAAGCTTGCGACATCTGCCCAGAAGGCGAGCTGGTAGCTCTTGCCCTCTACCGCCTCAGAGCATTGTTGCCAGCTCAGCGGGGCAAGGACGAGCTCTAGTCCGCAGAGGCGCGCGCTTTGCGCGAGCTGCTGGGCGAGGCTGCTGACCTTCTCCGAGGGTACGTAGTTGAGCATCAGACTCAGGCGCGTGCCGTCAGGCTGGCACAAGATGCCCATGCTGTCTTGCCGCGTGTAGCCCAGCTGGTTGAAGATGAGGCGTGCGTGTGTAGGGTCATAGTCGTACTCGCGAATGGGGGCTGTGCGTGGCGTGAGCTTGCCGTAGCCCTCGCTAAAGCAGCGTAGGCGCTCGTAGTCACCGCGAAAGAGGGTGTCGAGGGCGCGATTCATATCCAGCGCATGCAGGATGCCGCGGCGCAGCTTGAGCTCGGGTAGGGTCTTGGTGTTGAGATAGATCCCATAGGGAGGGAGGGGGTAGTGGGCGCGGTAGCGATGCTTTTCAATGCGCCCTTCTACTACATGCTGGTGGGCGAGGCGCTCGTTCCACGCGGCGACGTTGCGCGTCTGGAGGAGGTCGAGCTTGCCCTTGAGGAAGAATTCCCAGCCTTGTGCTTCATCGCTGAGGAAGTGTATATGTTGCTCGTCCACATTGTAGCGGTAGCGGTAGTAGGGGAGCTCGGCGGCCCACCATTGGGGGACTTTGCTGAGCACGATTTTGCGGTTTTGCGTGAAGTCGCTGGGGCTGACTGTGTAGGCTCCCGTCGTGGGCACGAGGCGTTGGGCGTATCGCTCCTTGTAGTCAGATCCAAAGTCCGCATAGAAGCTGGGCTCTGCAGGATGCAGCAAGCTTGCAATATGGTAGGGGGCGAGCAGCTCTGCGCGGTGCAGTCCTACGGTGAGGCTGTGTTCGTCGTGGATGGTGAGGCTTGCGATGCTCTGGGTGATTTTTTTGAGGGCAAAGGGGTCTTTGATGAAGTCAAAGCTGCGCAGGTAGATGCCCAGCGCAAAGTCAGCCGCGCGTACAGGACGACCATTGGAGTAGCGTGCCTGCGGATGCAGGCGGAAGGTGACGCTCTTGCCA
>CAYJJA010000069.1:0-13158 GCA_964370355.1 uncultured Akkermansia sp.
AGGATCTCCATTCTCACGAGACAAGCTGTTGGGCGCGTTTGGTCATAGGAGAACTTTTCAACACGAAAAATTGAGATCTCCCCTATTGATCACCAAAGATACTCTTGCGAGTGAAGAGCGAGAAGACAGGCACCCCGAGAGCCTCAATAGCCTCGCGCCCCCCCTCCTCACGATCGACCAGCACCAGAGCCGCGCGCACACGCCCGCCCTCAGCAGTGATCGCCTCAATAGCCTTGATCGGCGAGCCGCCCGTCGTGTTGACATCATCGACGACAATGACATCCTGCCCCGAGGAGAAATTCCCCTCAATGCGCTTGCCACGCCCATGATCCTTTGCCTCCTTGCGCACGGTAAAGACCTGCAAGGCGGGCTTGCCCTGCTGCTGCGCGGAGCGCATCCCTATGGCCAGCGAGATAGGATCAGCCCCCATGGTCATGCCGCCAATGGCGCTCACCTCGGGGTACTGAGCAAGAATCTTCTCCTCGACGAGCTCCCAGCCACACTCGCCGATGAGCAGTGCGCCGCGGCCATCCAGCGTAGTGACGCGACAATCGCAGTAGAGATCACTCTCCTTGCCCGAGGCGAGGACAAAGTGACCTGTCTTGATAGATTTTTGCAGAAGGATGCCGAGCAGTTCTTGTTGAGCGCTATTCATGGCAAATATTTTAGTGCTTTTTAGCAGCGATTTCAATGTTTTTTTGCCACCACACACGACTTGCACTCTTCATCACGCCAGACAGGAGTCAAGCGTCACTCACGAAAGAATTCCCCCTGCGAAGGCAACGCCGTAAGACAATGTAAAAAAAATCTTGAAGAATCACCGTCATCAACTATACTACAACTATCTCATAAAATCAATCATCCATCATGAAAGCCTATCTCAGCGCACTGCTCCCCATCGCCCTCGTCTCGTGTACGACGGGAATCGTCAAGAATGACGTCCATTACAACTGGTTTGACTACCACCCACTGGATCAGGAAAACAACCCCGCATTCATCCAGAAGATGAAGGATATTGAGGACAAAGCGGTACGCATGGACGTGGAGGTGACAGGCTTCTCTGTCAAGACGCGCGACGTCTTCACCGTCAAGCCCAATCCTGACTGGAAAACCACCATGGCGAAGCTCACCAGCGTCACCCAGTGGTACAAGGGCAAAACAAACGGCAGCCCCAGACCACCAGCCCCTCCCCTCTACGTGATCCAATACCAGCTCAAAGACGCGCAAGGCAACACCCTGCTGACAAGCAGCAGTGAGGATTATCCCGAAGAGTATTTTTACTCAACAAGCCCCCAAGCACCCAAGGCAAGCTCCATGCGAAGTCTGTATAGAGACCTCGGGGACCTATCACCCCAGATTAACAAAAATCTGCAACGCATCTATAAGAAAGTACTTGGCAAGCTCCAAGCAAAATACGACGATTAATTAAATTTTTTGCACCCTCAGCAGCCCTAATCCCTTGCAGCCTCCAGCAAGGGATCTGGGTCTATGCGTTTGATGACCCAGCGCAAGACCCACAACAGCAGTAAGCGCAGCCTCCAAAGCCCAGCAACACAAGGAATGAGACAAAGAAGCGTCATCCACAGCCCCCACCACTCAAAGAAGACATTGAGCAGCCAGTACACCAAGCGCACGACTCCATACATTCCTACGACGATAGCTGTTATAGAGATAAGCAAAAACCAAGAGCCCTTCTCCTCGATGTTATCCATCAGCTTATCCAAGCTCCACCAAATCATCTCATCTAGGTGAGCACTAGGAGATGCTAATACCCCCACAAGCACAAGCAAGAATCTACGTCCACCTCGCCTCAATCTGCACGTCACTTTCATGAGTCTTTAGCTGTTGGGCTATCTTCATCGCTATCCTCTAGCTTATCCTCATCACTCATTCTCTGCTGCAATTCTATCAGTTGCATGGATATCATCTCATCATCAGGATTGATTGTAAGAATCTTTTGATAATCTTTGATAGCAGCATCAAGATTATTGCAACGTTCATGAAGACCAGCTCTATTTCTGAGTATTTCTACATGATTAGGGGCTAGCTCGATAGCCTTATCATAATCTGCCATGGCCAAATCAACTTTGCCTTGCTTGTCGCTCAAGACACCACGATTGGCGTATGCTTCTGCATCTTTTGGGTTGAGTTCAATGGCTTTATTGTAGTCAGCAAGTGCCTTGTCATGCTCGCCTTGATCGGAGTACAAAAACCCGCGATTGTTGTATACGTCCGCATCTTCTGGGTTGAGCTCAATGACTTTATTGTAGTCAGCAAGTGCCTTCTCATGCTCGCCTTGCTGGGAGTACAAAATCCCGCGATTGTTGTATACATCTGCATCTTTTGGCGTTAGCTCAATGGCTTTACTGTAATCAGTGAGTGCCTTCTCGTGCTCGTTTAGATCGGAGTACAAATTCGCGCGATTGTTGTATGCATCTGCATTTTTTGCGTTGAGCTCAATGGCTTTATTGTAGTCAGCGAGTGCCTTCGCATGCTCGCCTTGATTGGAGTACAAGTTCCCGCGACTGTTGTATGCGAGTGCATATTTAGGATTGAGCTCTATGGCTTTATTGTAGTCTACGAGTGCCTTCCCATGCTCACCTTTCTCGGAATACAAGTTCCCGCGTCTTTTGTATGTGTGTGCATTATTGCGGTTTAACTCAATGGCTGTATTGTAGTCTGCTAGAGCCTTCACCTGCTCGCCTTGAACGGAGTATAAGCACCCTCGATTGCAATATGTTGCCGAACTTCTCGGATTGAGTTTAAGTGCTTTATTGTAATAAATTTCTGCATTATTGACATCTTCAATATATGAATATGCATCAGCACGCCATCTACATGCCTCATAACTCATGGGGTGCAAATCCATAGCCGTTGTAAATAGACGAATGGCTTTGTCGTATTCTTCGTTTTCTAGTGCAACGAAAGCAGAGGAAATACAATGGATATAATCGCCATTATTAGAGTGTCTTTGGGCAGCTCTATAGCACAAGAGAGCTTTATCTTTGTCACCTGTTTCATAATAAATATGCCCACGACTTAAAAGTAGTTGAGCGTCTTTGGGAGTCAACGCGAGTGCTAAATCATAAAATTTGGTGGCATTATCGTATCTAGAATAACGAGATGCTGCACGTCCGCGTCTCCAATAAATGTAGGAAAGATCCTTATTGGAACTTTTGCTTGCGAATGAATTAATATCTTGTTTCACAAGCTCTATAGCTCGATCATAATCCGATATTGCTTCATCATAGGAATCCAGCTCAAGGAAAAGATCGCCTCGCATCGTATAGACGTGAAAGGATTTCGGCTGTAGCTCAATCATTTTATCATAAAGATTCATCTTCTCTGATTTGTTATCCGTAACCATACTGCGAGCTTTGAGATCGAGGAATTCAATCTCTTTTGACATCATTTTTCTCAATTTGAGCTCATACTTACGCTGGGTGAGGAGAGGAATACCAATACCGAAAATGGTGGCGATCAGTCCGCACATCGTCATCCAAAAAGTAATCACCGAATCAGCCCAAGCCCGCAGTTCACCTAGCTGATCTTCAATGGAGGCGTATTTCTTTTCTAGAAGGATATACCTCTCCTCCAATTGCTTTTTATGACCTTTCTGTTCGGCTAGAGTTCGTCTATTGTATGCTCTCGCGAGCTGGAGTTCTTTTTTTTGTACATCCTGATCCCTGCGGTACTGCGTCTCCAACCACTCCACACGCTCGCTGAGCTTGGAGCTATCAGAACCACTCGCCCAAAAGGCAAAAACACAGGGACTACACAAGAATATAAAAGCGAGAAAGAGAAGAGAGCGCATAGCAAAAAAAAAAAGCTTTAACGCTCCGCATTCTACGTTATACGCCCCACGAAGTACAGATTTATTTTCAGTATCTTAACAGAGGGCACTAGATCGCTAGCTTTCGGAGCACAAATCTACCTATACGCCATGTAAAGAGAGCATTCGTCAGACCGCTCACCACATTCACCGAGACAAACTTCGTCGCAAAGGTACTCCACTCCGACATCAACTCAGGATCACTGAGCCCATCGACGAGATTCGCCTGCGCGTCATTGATCATCTCCTGAGACAAGCCAGCAAAGTAGGTCGCATAGATCGCCCACGCGAGCAGCTTGATATTGTCGAGAGGCGAGAGCTTCAAGTTGAAAATCTCAAAGGCATCGCGGCTCAGGCACAGCGTAGCGTGCAGGACGAGACACTGATCGACAATCGCAAAGGGAGAAAAGGCCGTCCCCGCGCCCACCTTCAGCGCGTAGCTCTTGAGCCTCCCCTTGGCGACGCGAATCAGCTCCGCTTGGAATTTCTCCCTATACAGCATCAGCCAGCTCTCGGGAGTCAAAATCCCATCCGCTTGATCGAGCAAATCTTGGCGCAGCGCGTAGATCACATTGATCTGCTCGACATCCAGCTTGAATTTCTTCAATGCTGCCACATCGTAGCCCTTGAGCATGCTGAGCACCTCCTGCTGAGCGCGTGCCATGTCGCGCTGCGCCCACTCGCGGTACTCCTCCACACGTGAAAGGGACTGCACCTGAGAAAAATGAAAAGCACTCAAGCTCCTATACCTCCACAGGAAGGAAAAGACCTTCACCACCACGACCAGAATTGCCAAGACAAAAACCCCCAACACCCCACAGAGCACCCACCGCCCCATCTGAGGCAAAGTCGCGATGTCTGCCCAGAAGGCCGCCAGCTGCGTCATCAGCAGCACCCCACAGAGCCCCGCCCCCGCGAGCAGCAGGAGACATACCGCCCGCGACCAGAGCGCGAGCGCGCGCGAGGGCTTCAGCGCATCGCGGTATCGCTGCTCATCTGAGGCAGCCTGAGTCGGAAAGCTCAGCTCACCGCTGTAGTCCTCAATCCCCTCCGTAATAGCGCGAGCATCCAGTGCCTCCTCATCACCCAGCCTCGCAGGGGCACTCAGGATCTCGCCTTGGGCCTGCTGCCATGGCGCGACCTGAGCCTCTGCCTGAGAGGGCTGCTGCACCCTGCTCTTCTGCTCCGCTGTCTTGATCGCGGAGTCCTCCGCTTGTAAGAAATCATCGTCTTTCATCGTCGTCTTATTCCATAATGAATGTTAAAATCTCATCCAGATTGCTCGATGGCGGGGGGATGTAGCCAGCAATGGGAGGCGGCGAGGGATAGGGAATGGGAGCTTGGGAGTCCCAGAGCCCACCGGGCCAGTCTCTCGGGATACGCTCGGGGCTGTAGGCCTTTTTTTCATCACCAAAATACGCGCCCAATTTCCCCTCGGCGACAGGATTCGTCGAGACGCAGGCGGAGCAATAAAACCTCTTGATATTGTCATGGGAGATGCCGCAGGTGACCATCTCTTTCTTCACCTTCTGCGTGATCTGGATGAGAAGATTCTCCAGATGCGGGATATCCTCGCGCAGCACCCTGTCAGACTGCGTCGCGACAAAGGCCACCTTCTTGACGCCAAAGCCCAGATCAAAGGGATTGGCCAGAAAACTCGACTCACAGAGACTCGGTAGAGTGCTGAGCCATTCGAGGCTAGCCCTATAGCGCTGGTAGCCTCCTTTGAGAATATCGGTGATGTCCATGAGCACGACCAAGACATCGGCAGTGTTCACGAGGTTGAAGACAGGGGTGATCAGGCTATTCTTGTATTGCTTGTAATGCAGCTCCATCTGCTTGTACGCGTCCGTCTCGCGCCAGTTCTCCGTCAGCGGGACGAACTCCTCCTCGGCGGAGAGACCGCAGATCGCCGACTGGTAGTTCGACTTCTTGGTACGCACCCCCTGCGGGGAGAGCATGAAGGAAGAGGGAGAGATGGGCAGAGCCTCAACGGCAAAGGTATAGAGCAGCTCCTTGTAGGCAGCAATGATGACGCTGGGCGGGGTCTCCGCATCTCTCAATAGCACGCGGTAGTGCTCGGAGAGCTCGCGGCAGCGAGGGTATTTTTCTCCGCTGAGCAGCTCGTGCATCTCCTCAGACCAAGACTCATAGTGATCATGCTTGTCAATGAGCGCATCCTCCAAGCGCTCCCCTGGGAAATCAACAAAGAAGAATCTATTGGAGCGCAGGCTGCGCAGCGGCGAGAGGATCTTGGGCATGCTGGCTTGGAGTCGAAAGCAGATACTCTCACAGTTTGTCGTCTTGCTGGGGAAGCGTCCTAGCTTGAACTCCTCCATCTTATCATCCAAGGGAAAGGGGCTGAGTGGGGCTCGCGTCTGGAAATAATCGAGCAGCTCAGTGCCGCTCACCTTCACATAGCTCATTTCCTTGTATTTCTTGAGAACGGAGAGCGAGCGCAAGGCCTTTTGCTTGTACTCCATCTCATATTCTATATTCCAGAGTAGAGCTGTTAAGAAGG
Organism: uncultured Akkermansia sp.; assembly: GCA_964370355.1. Taxonomy (GTDB): domain Bacteria; phylum Verrucomicrobiota; class Verrucomicrobiia; order Verrucomicrobiales; family Akkermansiaceae; genus Akkermansia. The sequence continues at coordinate 6,354 of CAYJJA010000069.1, forward strand.
CGCTTTTCCCCGCGCGAGATAGACCTGTGATGGCAATGCGTTTCATGATAAGATCAGATATGAATAGTCTCCTAGAGTCAGTCTATCATACATGGTGATGCCCTACAAGGATATACATAGGGGAAATTTCCCATGAGCAGGAATTCACCTGCGCCTTTGGGGAGTATGTCGTCGAGATAGCGGCCATCGACTAGGAGGGCGGGGCATGGCAAGGATGCTTCTCTTTGGCTATAGCTAAGTAGAAAATGTGTGCTCAAGTGACATGATCTTGCCAAAGATCGCTTGATTGATAGAAAGCAAAATGATAGCATAGGCTCAATAACCACCCCGCGCCTCCCCCTAGAGCGTAAAAAGGCAGCTAATCCTGCTAAGAAAGCCTTATCATATGAATACACCGCTCATTCACACACTCACACTCGGCCTCGCAGCCCTCACACTACTCCAATGTACGCCCGCACTCGATCCGATGAGCCCTGAGCAGACGAGAAATCATGGAAAGGTCTTAAAACGCTTGGAGAGCATTCAGAGTCATGCTGTTGCCGTAGAGCTCTATGTTGACCCCTATGACGTGGGCTCTGAGACTTATAGGAAATCCCCTCGAGCGAAGCGCAAGGGCGAGCTCGCCGAGCAGACAGGCTCTCACTGGAGACGCGTCGAGCTCACGCCCGAGCAGTCAGCCACTCTGCTCACGATGGTCAAGGAGGCAAGGCTGCGCTACAGCGGTTCCCCCAATATGGTCGGCCTGCCGAACTATGCCGTCACGCTCGCTTTTCGTGATGCGCAAGGAGAGCTGCTGGGGACAATAAACCCCTTTGATTTCTTAGCCGAGCCATCTATTCTTCGTAGTTATTTCCGCTTCTACCAGATAAAAGAGCAGCGTGCCGAAGAACTGCATCTCATTATTTATAAAGCAATAGACGAGACAAATCTGCTGGAAAAGAAGATCACCCCCAGCTCCGAGCCCTGCCCTGACTGCGGCAGGATGCATCCCGTCCTCTAATCCATTATTACTTTGGCTAGAGTTCATCCAGAAAGGACAGCTTGCGTACTTGATTCATCGAATGCAAAATGATAGCATAGGCTCAATAGCCCTTTTCTTAAAATCTTATCGTATGAATACACCCTTCATTCTCACAGTCGTCCTCGCCTCTCTCTCGTTACTCCAATGTGCGCCTGCGCACGAGCCGATGAGCCTCGAGCAGCGGGGCTATCATAAGAAGGCCTTGACGCGCTTGGCGAGCATTCAGCGCGATGCTGTTGCCGTCGAGCTCTATGTTGATCCCTTTAGCATGGCCTCTGAGGCTTATAAGAAATCCCCACGTGCGAAGCACAAGGGCGAGCTCGCCGAGCAGGGGGTCGCCCGCTGGAGACGCGCAGAGCTCACACCCGAGCAGGCAGCTACTCTGCTCGGAGCCGTCAAGGAGGCAGAGCTGCGCTACAGCGGGAGCCCCAACATGCACTCTCAGCCTGCCTATGCCCTCACACTCGCTTTTCGCGATGCGCAAGGAAAGCTACTGGGGACAATAGACCCCTTTGACTTCTTTCCCAAGGCTCCTGAGCTGCGTGATTTTTTCCGCTTCTACCAGCTTGATGAGCCGCGTGTCAAAGAGCTGCGTCTCATTATCTATAAGGCGGTAGACGCGACGAATCTCCTGAGAAAGAAGATCACCCCTAGCTCCGAGCCCTGCCCCGACTGCGGGGAGGTGCATCAAGTCATTTAAGCCATTAAACAATTTCCCCCCACCCTCATTTTTCCCATGAAATCGCTCATCCTCCCACTCCTTGTCGCCCTCAGTGCCTCCCTCACCCACGCGCTCGACCTCCATGTCGAGGCGCGCAAGCAGATAGGTGTGACGACCATCTACGATCCCGCCTACGTGGTGCTCAAGTACCCCGGAGGTGACGTGCCCCAGGAGCGCGGCGTGTGTACCGACGTCGTCATTCGCGCCCTGCGTGGCAAAGGCATTGACCTCCAGAAAGATGTACATCTTGATATGAGGGCAAACTTCTCAAAGTACCCCAAGATCTGGGGACTCAAGCGCCCCGATAAGAACATCGACCATCGCCGCGTGCCCAATCTACGCACCTACTTCACCCGCAAGGGCTGGAGTCTCCCCATTCCCAAGAAGCTCGCCGATCACAAGCCCTCCAGCTACCTCCCCGGCGACCTCGTGACCAACACCCTTCCGGGTAATCTCCCGCACATCATGATCATCAGCGACAAGAAGACCGCGCGGGGCATCCCCCTCGTCATCCACAATGTGGGCGGTGGCACGCAGGAGGAGAATTTCCTCTATGCCTACCCCATCAATGGACATTATAGGGTGAAGAAGTAGTTTTTATTGTTAGGTGTTACACACGAAATTAGCTCTTGAAGACAAAATTACAATGTGATATATAGAAGTAATGAAACCAAATCTCATTTCCACCTTACTCGCTCTCGCGGCTCTGCCAGTCGTCCTCCAGCCAGCCTCCGCGAGGGGAGGCCATGACCACTACTCCTACGATAGACCTAGCTACAGTAGACCTCAGTACGGCGGGCATCAGTCGAAGAATAACATACAGCGTGCTGTCGATCTCTTTCAAAAGTCCATCCAAGTACGCAGAGACTACATCTCCCTCATCGACCGCGTGATGAACAGGGAGTTGAGACCGCGCCACGCCATCACCCCTATCTACCAGCTCGCCGACAAGCTCAACATCATCGGCATGCGCGGTGATCGCCTCATGACGCAGCTGAGCCAAGAGGAAAAGCGCGCGCTAGGCGACATCCTCTACCGTCGCCACTTTATCAAGTCACATAAGCGCGCCGCGAGTGGACTGGAGCGATCACGTGAGAATCTGCGTGCCGTCGGGTATTTCGACGTCGAGCCCTTCCGTCAGGCCTGCCGTCGATTCAACAAGGTAGCGAAGCGCTCCTACCTCGGCAACTAGTACTTTCTGTACACATCCTATCTCAATAGAAAAAGGCGTGGAGCGAGCTCCACGCCTCTTTTCTCTACCTATTGAAAGCAATCACATATTCAGATAGCCGATGTCGGCGCGACGCTGCGAGCCGTCGAAGTCCACCTTGGCAGCTTCGCTATGCGCACGCGTGCGTGCCTCATCGAGACTATCACCCTGCGCGACGATGGCGAGGACGCGCCCGCCATTGGTGACCCAGCCCGCCTCTGTCTTTTTCGTCCCGCAGTGATAGACACGCGCGGCGCAGTCGTCGAGCCCGCTGATGAGATCATCATTGCGAGAGCTCACGGGGTAGCCAGCGGAGGCGAGGATGCAGCAGATGCTCCAGCCGTCGTCAAAGGAGATGAGCTCGGGGGAGAAGTCACCCTGCGCGCCCTTCAAGCAAAAAGTCGCGAGATCACCACGCAGCAGCGGCATGACAGCCTCGCACTCCGGATCGCCAAAGCGGCAGTTGTACTCGATCACCTTGGGACCTTGCGGCGTGAGCATGAGTCCAAAGTAGAGAAAGCCCCTATAGGGCAGCCCGTCCTTGATGAGCCCCTGCACGGTAGGCGCGACAATGCTCTGCTCGATCTCAGCAAGCAGCTCGGGGGTGACGAGCTGGCGGGAGGCGACCGCACCCATGCCCCCCGTATTGGGCCCCTCATCGCCCTCGCCGAGACGCTTGTAGTCACGTGCAGGGCAGAGGATGAGATACTCATCATCACAGATCGCGCCAAAGATGGAGATCTCAGGGCCGACAAGGCACTCCTCGACGAGGAGGCGACCGGGGCCAAAGCGTTTTTCGACCAGCACCTCCTGCAGGAAGGCATCCGCCGAGGCCTCATCGGGGCATACGGCGACCCCCTTGCCCGCAGCAAGACCGTCGAACTTCAACACCGTGGGGTACTGCCCCGCGATGGCGGTCTTGGCCTCCTCAAGACTATCCACCGTCGTCGCCGCGGCGGTGGGGATACCGTGGCGCAGGAGGAATTCTTTGGAGAATTCTTTGGAAGCCTCCAGCTGGGCACTCTCCTTGACGGGTCCCCAGCAGGGGATATTCACCTGAGCGCAGCGATTGGCAAGACCTTCGCCCAGCACGAGGTAGCTTTCTTCCCCCGCGACACAGAGATCAATCTGCTCTGTGACCATCCAGTCGATGAGACTATCCATGTCGTGAGCCGCCACAGGTCTCGCGATGCTCAAGATGGCATCGCTGCCAGGGAAGGAGTAAATAGTAGGGGCGCAGGGACTGGCCGCGAGGGTTTCCACGAGAGCATGCTCGCGGCCGCCTTTTCCGATGACAGCAATCTTCATGAGGAATATTCTAGCAATAGATTCTGGGGATGCAAGCAAAACTATTCTTTCTTGGAATTCAATTGCCGTGTGATCGACCTAGGTGTACTCATTACAGCAAAGAGACCAAGACAGCATGCGAATCTTGAGAGCATTCTAATGTCTAAAACTATGCCTGTAGGTGAGCGCGACGGCTTTGCTCATGCCAGAGGAGTCAGCCTTGAGCCATTCAATCTCCACGCGCCCCTTCTTGTCGCTCTCCTGCGTGATAGTGATCGTGATGGGGTGCAAGCCCTTTTGGAGAACGAGAGGTCCTGTGTCCTCCAGACTAATGTTGTGGAGGCGAATGTGCGCACGCGTGCCCTCGGTGAAATGGAGGCGGGGATAGTAGCGAGCTGTCTCGAGAATTTCGAGGTAGCCTTCGAGCTCAATAATCGACCTTGCGGGGATATCAAAGGCCGAGCCCTTCGCGTGATTGAAATGCCTAGCCTTTTTCCCATCGCGAAGACTCGCAAAATCAGGCACTCAGCCGTACGCGTCGGAGCATAAACAAGGCATGGCACGCGCAAACCACCCTCCCAAACATCGCGCTTGATGCCATCACAGAGACCATAGCCTCTAAAGAACGCGGGATTCTGTCTGAGACTCGGGTGCGCCTCCCCGCCGTGAGGAACAGCACCATACTCATCATGAGCCCCATTATCACTCGTGAAGATGATGTAGGTATTCCTATCAATCTTGAGATCCTTGAGCAGAGTGACAAGATCGCCCATAGACTCATCAAGGCGAGTAATCATACTCGCGTGTCGCTTTGCCGCCTCGGGCCATGGAGCCTTGGCGTAGCGCGGATGCATGTAGCTATCCCATGACTCGTGACTAGCCGTATTAATCATCCTGCCGCTCTCACCGAGCCACTGCACGCCGCCCTTGAGCCCACCGCCCTGAGGGTAAGGCATGGCAGGCAGAGCTAGACGCGCGTGCGGAGCGGTGTGCGCGAGCATGAGAAAAAAGGGCTTGTTGGGACTATTTTTTTGATGGTCAACGATCCATTTCTTCGCTCGCGCCGTATAGAGATCAGTAGAATAGCAGCCTGGGAGATGAGGCGTGATGAGCTGCTCAGCATCCCAGATCGCGTTGCAGTTATTCTCGGGATCTTGATAGGGATCTTCGTAGGGATAATGACGATGCCCCATGCGATGATTCCCATAGCCAAAAAAGTAGTCAAATCCGCGCTTCGTCGGCCATGCAGGAGTCGTATGCGGAGTCCCCCCCCATCTGAGTGCCACCAGCTAGCCCCCATTTACCAATAAGCGCGGTGGAATAGCCTGCGGACTTCATCAGACTTGCGAGCGTCACATTATCCTCAATAGGGGCATCAAAACTGCTATTACGCACCACGGCAGCCTGACCTTGGTGCATGCCGGTGTAGAGAGACGCACGTGCAGGGGCACTCACAGGAGCTGCTGTATAATGCCTCGTGAGCTGCACCCCCTGTCGAGCCAAAGCATCCAAAGCGGGCGTATCAATGCGCGAACCTCGGAGACCATGCTGCACATGATAGAGATTCAAATCCCCCCATCCCATATCATCGACAAGCACAAAGATGACATTCGCTGGCTGCTTTGCCACGCACAAGCCAGAACCGAGAGCAAGCATGAGAAGAGGGAAATAAGATGTGACAATCTGCTTCATAGCCTCCCACTATAGCAGAAGGAAGGCTGATATCAAGCCTATTTTTCCTATCCTCCCGAGTAAAGAAAGCGTAAAAGAACTGGCTCTAGGCGGCTACATTGGCAGAAAGTACGCTAGCAGACTTGTTTGAAAGCTTTCCTAAATAGACTTACACATGAGGACTCCTCTCTAGCAATGTCACGTTTTGTCATAGACGCGAGAGAGAAGCTATGTATAGAGACAGTGTGAAGGTCAATCAGAGCGCAGGTGGGCTCAGCGGGGATTTTTTCATCAAATAATTCTTGAGCACGACACCCTTGCGCAACACGCGATTCTCTCGTAGGACAGCATAGCCCCTACTTTCAAAAAATGGTCGAGCAGTCAGGGAGACAAATGCCCAGGGCAGCTCCCCGTGCCTTTGCATCTCGAGAAAGCGCAACATGATGGAGCCTATGCCTTGTCGTTGATAATCTTTGTGTACGTAGAGAAAATCTATTTCTCCACGCGCGGCTCTATTGGCAAAGCCTCGCAGCACACCCTGACACTCAGCGATGATTGTGACAGAGCTGGAGAATTTCTCATGCCAGGCATTGAAGTCAATGATGCCTGATGCCCAGGCGTCCAACTGCTCTTGCGAGTAGTCGCTTTTATTCACAGAGTGAACGGTATTGTAGAATAACTGAGCCATGGGAGAGCAATCGCCTACTTCGTAAGGGCGCAGGACAATTTCTGCATTGTTCATGAGCTAAAAATAGCATTTTGGAAGAGAACTGTCAAAACGTGTGAGATGCGAGATGCGAGATGCGAGATGCGAGATGCGAGATGCGAGATGCGAGATGTGAGATGTGAGATGTGAGATGTGAGATGTGAGATGTGAGATGTGAGATGTGAGATG
>CAYJJA010000070.1:0-13085 GCA_964370355.1 uncultured Akkermansia sp.
GGCTTGGCGGCTTCGAGAGCCTCGACGGTGCGCAGAAGCTCAGCATCTTTGGCGGCCTTTTTCTGCTCCTCGGTGAGCTCGACGGCTACATTGGCCAGTGATGACTTCTCGGACTGGAAGCGCGCGTTGATGAGGATGGAGAGCGTAAAGCAGAGGACGCCAAAGAGTACTCCAAAGAAGATGGTTGCTTTCTTGAGCACATCAGAAGTCTGTGCGCCAAAGGCCTGATCGGTCATTTGAGAGCCAAATGATGCTCCGAGCCCCTCCTGCTTGGGACGCTGCATGAGCACGACGAGCAAGAGAAGTATACTGACGATGAGCAAGAGCGCAAAGCAGAGGTAGATGAAAAAACTAAGCATGGGATGAGATGGGGCGTGAGGTGAGATGGGTCAGGGATATATTTTGCTCTGAGTAGACGGTAGGTAGCTGATGGACTCAGCCTATGATCTCGTTGTACTCATTGCATACGATACGCTTGGGTTCGATTTGTTTATCCGACATGGCAAAGCTCATGATGACAACGCGCTCGCCTGTCTTGATGAGGTGAGCAGCACCGCCATTGACGATAATTTGCCCTGTACCTGGGGGACCGGTGAGTACGTAGGTTTCGAGGCGGTTGCCCGATGTGATCGAGGCGACGAGCACCTTCTCATGAGGCCAGAGTCCGACGGCCTCCATCATATCGAGAGGGATTTCGATACTACCTTCGTAGTTGACATCTCCACGAGTGATCGCGGCACGGTGAATCTTCGATTTGAGCTGGGAAACGAACATAGAATAAAGCTTCGATTCAAGCGGCATCTATAAAACTACGAATCGACACAAAGGTCAAGCAAATTCACACTCTGAATGCGCAAAGTATCACTTTCTTGCCGCCTCCTTGCCTCCGCACGCCCTCAGCCGCGCATTGAATATATCTACTTATTAATTATTACCCCCTTGACCTCCGCTCTTTAGAAATGTTGACTCTTTCCGCAAACACTCATTTCCAGATTAGCGCGAATGCCCCCATCATTGTTAAGGAAATCGTAAATAAAGAGAAAAAAGCCAAAAAATCCCAAACTTTCGGAACTTCCCACAAAAAAAAAGTTTCCATTGTAAAATTAAATTCTTCATTATTAACAAATAAGTATCAGCTTATCTCGTTATAACAAAAAATAACGCTAAACTCTCATTATAAAAAATATACAATCAAAGCAATCTTATTTTAAGTAATTTAAAACGTATTTCACGTTCAATAAATCCTATGCATCTAAGGGCTATTTTTACGAATTTTATAGTTTACTTTTTCCTACGAAAGAACTATCATGATCACAGCTTCGAGGGGCACAGATGAGAAAAGAGCTAGAAGACAAGCGAGAGACTCACACAGCACCTCAGAGCCAAAAAAACACTCTAGCAAAACAAGCCCTTATCACATACAATCACCGTATACAGGACTTTAGAGCTACCCTATACAACCACCATCTACCCTAGGTCTCGTCACGGATCTAACTACCCCTACCCTACTACATCTGCTCGTCGGAGAATAAAAAACCAACATACTACCTAGTTTGCTACTCGCATCCACTACATACCCTACATACCCTACATACCCTACATACCCTACATACCCAACTATCCTATTCATACTCTAGCTACCCTATAGCTTACTACCTACGCTTATACTTCTACCTACTTACACCCCTCCAACTACCCAGTAATCTACTTACCCCTACTCCTCTCCAACTACCCAGTAATCTACTACTCACACCTACTCATACCTACTTACACAAATTTCATGACAAAAATGGAGCAATAAGAGGGAGGCTAGCAAAGCCTCCCTCATTCTCTATGTTGAGATAAGCAATCATGCCGCGCAGGCTCAGATTGGCTGCGAGATTGCAATCCCGCGCGACTATGCTACAATGCCTCTGCAATGACGAGCGAGCAACTCAAGGAAAAATGGCGCAGCACCCCCCATTGCCCCGGTGTCTACCTCATGAAAGGGGAGGGCGGCCACATCATCTACGTGGGCAAGGCAAAGAATCTCAAGCGGCGGCTTGCCAACTACTTCTCCCCCTCACGCGCCACGCTCAGTGACCACAAGACGCGTGCCCTCATCGCCGCCATACGCGACTTTGACTACTACGAGCTGCGCAATGACTCCGAGGCGATGATTCTTGAGCAAAAGCTCATCAAGGACTACCGCCCTCATTACAATGTGCAGCTGCGCGATGACAAGCGCTACTTTCTGCTGCGAGCCTCGCGCCAAGACGCGCTCCCGCGTCTCAGCCTCGTGCGTCTGCGCAAGGAGGATGGCGCGCGCTACCTCGGTCCCTTTGTCCATAGCAACGCGCTCAAAGAGACGGTCGAGTGGCTCAACCACCGCTTCCGCCTGCGCAGCTGTAGCGCACGCAAACCAGGGGAAAAGGAGTACCGCCACTGCCATGATGACCTCATCCGCCACTGCTCCGCGCCCTGCATAGGTCGCATCAGTGAGGAGGACTACCGCGAGCAATTTGAAGCGGCTCTCGGGCTGCTGGAAGGGACGCGCGGGCGCAAGGAGCACCTCGATGCGCTGACGGCGGAGATGGAGGCTGCCTCGGAGGCTCTAGAGTTCGAGCATGCGGCTCAGCTGCGCGACATACGGGAGAATATTCTCAAGACGCTGGAGCCTGCGCGACGCTTCACGCGCAAGACGGGCGATCTACCGGGGACGGTGCGCCCCGACGACGACCTCAGCGAGCTAGGTGAGGCGCTGGGTATCCCCGCCCCCGAGATCATGGAGTGCTTTGACATCTCGAATCTCTCGGACAATCACATCGTCGCCTCCATGGTACGCTTTAGCAAGGGGCGGCCCGACAACAAGGCCTACCGCCGCTACCGCATACGCGGGGTGGATGGGCAGAATGACTTTGCCTCCATGCTCGAGGTGATCAAGCGACGCTACACGCGCATCCTCAAGGAGAGCTCACAGCAGCAGGAAAAGCCCGCCGAGCTCGACGCCTACAGCTGGCTCAAGCAGCTGAGCCACGAGGGGCGCGCGCCCATCACGGTGCCCGACCTCGTCGTCGTAGATGGTGGCAAGGGGCAGCTGGGAATTGCACGCGAGGTGCTTGAGGAGGTGGGGCTCGCGGGGATGCCCCTCATTGGCCTCGCCAAGCGTCATGAGGAGGTCTTTCTCCCCGAGCAGAGCGAGCCTATCATCCTCCCCAAGGACTCGGGGGCTCTGCGACTACTCCAGAGGCTGCGCGACGAGGCGCACCGCTTTGCCAACAATTACAATGAATTGCTCATGCGCAAGCGCGTCAAGGAGAGCCAACTTGATGGCTACCCCAGCATGACAATCAAGCGCAAAGAGCTACTCCTCAAGACCTATAGAACGGTGAAGAATATTCGCACGCGCAGCCCCGAAGACCTCGCGACTCTCCCCGGTATTTCGCTCGCATGGGCGCGCGGTTTCTGCGCATGGCTGGCGGAGCAGTGAGACTCTGCGCTGACGCGCTGCGAGCCAAAGCAACCAATCCTTTTACGCAGCAAGCTCCTACAGCAAGCGAGAAAAGCAGCATACAGCACAGCTCCACTCATGGTAGATCAGAGCTGGCATAGCCTCCCCATCACAACACAGCTAGCTGCCATCTTGATCTCGATTGTTGGGCATTATCGACTTTTTTTTATTGATCAGCAGCATTTCATTTGATAACATCGACTCGCGGGGTACAGGAACACATTTAATGCCTATTAGACTCATGCGCCTGCAAAAAGCCAATAGTATAACCTCTGATAAAATATGAAGATCAAACGACATTTCAGACTGGGCTCTCTCCTCGTATCACTCTTCTTTTCATCACTTGCAAGTGCAGAAGATAGATGGCCTGCCCTACCAGACGGCACTACAACGCTCATTGACCTAGAGGGCGTCGGCGGTGGAGACAACAACAAGGCAATCTATGAGGCGGCATCGAATGACCAAACCTTTGAACTCAATGTTGTCAAGCGCTGGTACGGTGTCACTAATAATAGAACGACGAATGCAGCTCGTCTGCATATCACCTCATGGGTCGTTGCGGCCGTCGAGGATAACCTCACATTGACCATTAATTCTCAAGTCACTGGCGAAGGCAGTATCGGATACTCTGTAGACAATAATAAAAATTATAATTTGACCTTTGCTGGTGATATGTCCTACTTCTACGGTGACTTTTACAATGGCGAGAAGGAAGGTGGGGTCATCACGGAACGCGCCAACTCTGGCTTCAATCTAACATTTAACGGCACTCAAACAGCAGACACAGCACCCACCTGGGCGACATCGGCATCGGGGCGCGGAGCCATAGATCTAGGAGATCGCAACCTCACCTACAACTTCACATCGGCAGGCTCTACTCCCGGAGTCGCACTCATTAATAACAGCTACATCGACGTGCAAAATGCCACCTTGGGTGGTGATGCCGCGTACAGCATCAGCTCTACCTTCACAGCTGATCTCCTGACACTCAACAACGGGAACAATACCACCCTATCAGGCTCTTCCATTTCGATCGGAACCGTTGCGATCAATGCTGGGTCTACCCTTACCATAGGAAGCTCCGCAGGCGCAGGCTTTTCAGCAGGCTCTACACTAGACTCGCTGCAAATGGCAGCAGGCTCTACACTCCACATCAATATCGAAGAAATCAGTCTATCCTCCCTCCAAGCCAGCGGTGCAGTCACGGTATCGACAGCCTCGTCCGCAGCGGCAACGATAAGTGGTATCTCCTTCGCAGACAGCGCGAGCACGCTGTCCCTTGCCAGTGGCAGCACGCTGACATTGGGTGGGACGATCAGCTTTTCTAATAAGGAGCAGATTCTTTCCTCGGGTACTCTCGACTTCGCCGCTGACGTTCTCTTTGATATCAATGCGGTGGATTTGTCACAATGGCAGCATGATGTTGATACCAATACCTATACCCTCCAGCTCTTCTCGGGTGCAGGTGTCACGGGATTTGAATCACTGACTGAGGATAATCTCATCTATGATGCAAAAAACTTATTTGACATCCAATTCGCTGAAGGCGGAAGTATCTACTACACTCTAGCGTCTATGGATTTTGGATCGGTGGCAGGCGATGGAATATGGGGCGAAGCTGCGATTGATCGACTCGTATTTTCCAATGGTCAGGGGGTCAACTTCAAAGCTGATGCCGAGCTAGCCATTTCTGGGAGCGTCATATCAGCTCAAATCATCGTCGATGCGGGTAAAACTCTGACTCTCTCGCAACATACTGACGGTGGTACACTGCACTCTCCCCTCATCCAGCTACAGGGCACGCTCGAGCTGAGCGAGGATGGTATCTTGACTGACGAGAGTGCCATCCATTTTCGCTCTGGTGGCACGCTCAAGCTAGGCAACAATGTCACCCTCAATAGTAGCATTACTAGTGTAGGTGGTGCAGCGATGCAATTCGATGTCACTGACGCGACGGCCACTCTCACACAGCAGCTCACAGGCTCAACGTCTATGAGTGTCACAGGTAATGGCAGCTTGAATCTATCGGGAGCTCTGCTGGCAGGTGCCTCGACAACGACCATTGCAGCAGGCTCGACTCTGCGCATAGGCTCTGGGTCGGACTCGACTGACCTCAAAAACATCCGCGGTGCTGGGACGCTGATCTTTGCGGGTAATCACGGCAGCACGCGCCTTAACGTGAATGACTTCACAGGTGCGATAGAGCTCGTAGAAGGTGCTACAGGGCTACGTCTGAACAGCAATCAAGGATCTGGCACGCGCTTCTCGCTTGAGAACACATCCTCCAGTGCTGTAGCCGTGAGCCTATACGGCACAGCTGGCCCCGGAACTAACGGACTCATGCTCAACAAGCTAGAAGGCAATATCAACTTCAGTGCCAGTAGCGATCATACTACTACTTACGAACGCAATCACGTCGATCTTGAGATGTCTGCCGATCATCGCTGGACTGGGACGTGGGCCTCTACGGGATCGAACAATGGCTATCTCGTCGTCGGTAGTGCAGGAGCTACTAGGCATACATTCACAATAACTCAAGGTCAAAAAGACAACACGAATGATGGTCGATGGAATCGCCTCGAAATTGATCATGCAAAGGTCGTCTTTGAAGAGTCCGCTGAATGGAAGGGTGCGATTAAGTTCGACCACAGCGATGCCGTACTCGAACTAAAGGGTAATAGCATCACCTTTGACACAGATGAACGCAGTGATCAGATGGCAAACTTCCAATCAAGCGCAGAAGGTCATGGAGAAATCATCGTCAATGTAGGAGCAGCCAACACGGTCACCATCAATCAGACAAACAACTCAGACAATGATGATGATTACAACTCAGGCACCAACGCCTACTCCGGTGCAATCACTGTCCAGTCAGGCACTCTCGTGCTAGAAGCGGCGAATGCCTTCGATCATGTGGACAGTGTCACCGTCCACTCCAATGCTACTCTGAATATGAACAATGTCGTACACAACAACAATGTTCATATGCAGGGAGGTACCTTCACCAAGGCGGATGAATGGACAGGAAATCTCACCCTTGCGGCAAACGCAGCAGCGAGCGTCACCAACTCACACATAGCCACCAACACCATCGCGCTAGGGGCAGATGCTACTCTATCCCTGCAAAATAGCACGATTGGAGCGGGCAAGCTCTCGGGAACGTCGAATAATACAGTAAATCTGCACGACTCTGGCATCGTATTTGACGCAGACACGATCACCTTCGCCACGCCCCCATCATCCGCACCAGCCAGTGCCGAACCAAGCGGGACAGCTCGCGTGCTCGAACAAATAACGGACACGAGTCTCGAAACAATGCTCCTTGTGACGCTGAACACCTCATGGACTGATATAGAATCACTGAATGTATCAGGCGATCTCTACCTTGAGCTCAATCTGACTGACGAACAGTTTGCCCTCTTTGATAGTCGCGTGCTCACAACAGGGGTAGCCTTTGCTCTGCAAAACGATCCTAGCATTACGCTGGATATGTCAGAGCTAGAGACAGTCTATCTCGGTCTCAAATCTGGAGATCGCTACGAGCTGCATAGCTCACAGAAATACGCAACCGAAGTCGGCAGTGTCCAGTACATGATCGTCGTCCCCGTCCCCGAGCCATCGACTGGAGTGATGAGTCTGCTCGCGCTCACGACTCTCCTCGCGCGTCGTCGCCGTCGCAGCTAGCAGCACCCCCACACAGGCCAGACTTTTTGCACGGTCACTCCATGACAGATGGAGTGACCGTGTTGTTGATAATGACTGTGACAGAAGTTATTACTTTGGTTAGGGTGAAGGCAGGAGTGCTGCGGCTTGCGTACTTGATTAGCTAGAGCCCATCAAGTCGCAATCCGGCACAAATTGCATGCCAATTCGAGACGAAGCAGAGGGCAGAGGATACGCTTCGCTCACCCCTTCGGGGACTTTATTCCATTTGCTCCTTGACAGCTCTACCTAATCAAATTAGAAGCTTTGATATTCAGATATGCCCATTTATGCTAATCCTGCAATTTGTTACATTAACTACTGCCAAAGTAATAATTTACTTGTAAAAATCAATCTTTGGGAATGGCTCAATGAAACCTATATCGCAAAGCTTGCTCGACCGCCAGCCCCACAGCCAACGCTACTTTAGAAAAGGGGATTCCATTTAGAAATAAGACTTTTGAGCTCATAAGCTACTGAGCTTTTAGCGGCGTATTTCTGTTTGTTCGCTATTTGGGACACGTGTGATCGCGCCCGTACTACGGCGAGGCGGGCGCGGTATGTCATCACTTTGCCGCTTTGGCCTTCAGCCTTTCTTCGCGAGCTGTTCTCCTTTGTTTTTTAATGAGTTCTTGTTTTCCTTTGCGAATTGCTTTTTTCCAATCGGATACATCGCTCATGAGCATCACTCCGAGTCGATTGTTGTCCGGATCCGTGAGGATCAATTTGGAAACGGAAGAGCACCCATCGCTACAGTCTATTCTTTGAATAGGGCTCAATCGAACCACATCACCTAGATCCAATGCGGGAAATGTAATATCGTATTCTTTTTCCATGGGGAGTATCTTTGATGCATTTCCTGCAAACACAAAAATGAGCTCGACGTTCGCGCGTTTCATCTTCTTATATTCCTTGTTGAGTACTTTCATGCACTGGGCGACTGCTGCGGGATCATCTAAAGAATATCTGCCAAAATCCGTATAGATATAATACTCTGCCTTCGTATTAAAGGTTCCAAAGGCGGGCTTGAGCTTGTTGAGGCATGAGGCGACAAAGCGTGTCGTCTGTGGCTGCTCTTCCTGTGTCTTGCTATTTCCGAGGCTCGCGGAGTCGAGCATTCCCAAAGAGAGCGCGCAGACTGTTGTGATGGTGCGTGCAAGTGATTTGATCATATATTAATAGTTGAGTTCAATTTACTATCATAATATCAGAGTGCCTTCAGATGTCAAGTTCTATCAAGGGGGCGTGATTGCGGTCTTATCAAACAATAACTTATCATCAGAGCATACCAGCGCGCTCATTTACGATCACTAAAGGCTCTTTTTACGCATTTAGCTCCCTCAACAGCAAATACAAGCCCGAGAAAGAATTCTCGGGCTTGTATCAAAGGGCTCTTGGGCCTATTCGGAGCGCATGATGGGGAGTGTCTCCTATTCAGGCTTGACGCTGAAGCGTAGGCCAGCGGCTTCCTTCACATTCTGTCCCATCTTCTTGCCATCCCACGAGATGGGGGCGAAGGTGAACATCCAGCGGCGCAGCTGGGGGAGGCTGGGGCTCTTCACCAAGATTTGATTCCAGCCCTTCTTGAGCTTCACCTCGGTGGGCTTGCGGTAGTGGTAGTTCTCATCTATATAATGCTCGAGCTTGCCCATGGGGTTCTGCCACTTCGGCGGAGCGATGGCCTTGCCGTTCACATAGAACTGCGCCTTGGTGTAGAGCCACTCTCCGGGGACACCTGTAGGACCATGGCGGCGGTCGGAGGTCGCCCATGTCTGCGCTCCTATCCAGAAGGGGACGCTCTGCGCCTTGGGGGAGTAGATGTACTGCAGCGCGTAGTAGGTATGATTGCGATGCGGGTAGCCCGAGCCGCCATTGAAGGTGGTGGGGTAGTCGCAGTAGTGCTTGAACATGATGGTGTGCCCCGTGTAGTCCTCGGGATGCCATGCGTAGTCTGTGCCCTTGTGATTGTAGCTCTCGCTGGGCTTTTTGCCCGCGAGGAGCTCGACCTCGGGGGGGAAGACGGTCTCGACCTTGCCTTCATGGGGGAAGGGGCCTATGATCTTCCAGGGCACGTTGGCTTGGCGCACATAGGCGAATTCTGTGTCAGCCATGTACCTATCGCGGAAGGCGAGCACTCTGTTCTCATAGGCGGCAAAGCCCTTGAGCAGCTCGTTCTGCTGGCTGGGGAGATTGGAGTAGTAGACAAAGAGCGGATCTTTGAAGATGTCGCCGTCGTAGCTGGGGTGGGGATTGTTCCACAGGGGCTCACTGCCGAAGGCGAGGCTGCCAAAGATGGGGGTCTGTCTCATGTGGTCGCGGCTGTCGGTCATGGGCAGGTCGGGCCAGGCGCAGAGGATGGCTCCCATGCCCTTCGCGTGCTTGAAGGGGCAGGGTCGGCGGAAGTAGAAGGTGGCGGCGAGCTCGAAGGGGTCGAGGTGATTCAGATAAGTCTCATGCGAGTCGATGTAGCGTGCGCCCTTCGAGGGGTGGGAGCGGCGCAGCAGGCGGCCTGTCCAGATCTGCTCGATGGGGCGATTGACCCCCTTGGGCGTTGCCAAGCCGTGCTGCCAGCGGATGACCTGACGACCCGCCTTTTCTACAGCGTCGTAATAGCGCTTGAGGGTGGCGGCGCTGACGCGCTCGTGTGCCTTGACCTCATCGGTGCCGATGTGGATGTAGGGCATCTCCTCGGCGGGGACGAGGGCGGCCATCTCGGCGATGAGCTCTTCGAGAGCCTTGGTCGCCTTCTCATTCTCCATATTTTTGAGTCCGAGAGCTTTGCGGAAGGCCGCCGTGTGACCGGGCATGTCCATCTCGGGGATGAGCTGGATGTTGCGCAGGGCGCAGGCCTTTACGAGGGCTTTGAATTCCTCTTGGGAGTAGTTTTTGCCCGGCCAGCGGCTCTGGTTCTCAGGGCGGTTGAGCTCGGGGTAGAGCTTGCTTTCCAAGCGCCAGCCGTAGTTCTCGGTGAAGTGGAAGTGGTAGACATTGTACTTGAGGCGTGACATGACCTCGAGCTGATCCATGATGTAATCAACAGGCATGTAGTTGCGCCCGACGTCATTCATAAAGCCGCGGATCTCAAAGTCGGGCCAATCAACGATCTGACAGCTGGCAAGAGTCGTCTGCTTGTCGCGGCGCAGGATGAGCTGCATGAGTGTCTGCATGCCGTAGTAGAGTCCACGCTCGTCCTCGGCTTGAATACTCGCGCCCTTGTCGGTGACGCTGAGCAGGTAGGCTTCTTTGCGCTGCCATGGCTCTTTCGCCTCGGAGGGCAGCTTGATGGGGGCGAGCTCAAAGCTGATGGCAAAGGCAGCACTCGTCCCCTCGGGGACGATCTTGACCTCATGCTCCTTGAGGTAGTCGGTCAACTGGGAGCGCATGAAGGCGATCTTGTCCTTGTCCTTGTCCTTCGCCTTCGCAGGCAGCGAGAGGCTCACGGTGCTGAGCTTGATCTTGCCCTCTGCCCATTGGCAGGATTGGGGCAGGGGGAGCAGCGGGGGCTGCTCGACGGAAAATATCTTGTAATTGGCCCCGTGGGCGGGGTATTTCATCTCGGCTGAGATCTGCCCCGATAAAAAACTAAGTCCTACGATGGCGGAAAACATCGCGTATTTCGCGCATGAGCGGACTCGACCTAGGGACATCAGAAGTGGTGCAACGGTCATCCTCCTACTCTAGTAGAAATCTACCCCCTCTGTCAAGGTAGAATCAATACGCCAAGAATTTCCTCATTGCCAAGGAGGCTGCTATCATATAGGATGTTAGCCGTTCACCAGATATTCTCTCATCATTATGACTTTTCGACATCACCTTTCTCTAGGGGCTCTCTTGGTCAGCTCCTACGTCCTCTGCTCAGGCCTCGCTGTGGCTCAGAGCGCGCCCTTTGTCTTCCGCGCAGGCACGGGGGGCTATGCGAGCTACCGCATCCCCGCCATCGTGCTCTCTGAGGATAAGACGCTTCTGGCATTCTGCGAAGGACGCGTCAGGAGTGCTGCCGATCACGGCGATATTGACATCGTGCTGCGCCGCTCGCGCGATGGGGGCCTGACTTGGGGCGAGCAGCTCGTCGTCAGCGATGACGGAGCGCATACCTGCGGGAATCCCGCCCCCGTCGTGCTGCCCAGTGGGCGCATCCTGCTGCTCTCATGCGGCAGCACGGGCAGTGAGCAGCAGAATATGCACGGTGGCGTGCCACGCGAGGTCTATGTGCAGTACTCCGATGATGAGGGTCTCACGTGGAGTGCGCGCCGCCGCATCACGGAGGAGGCGAAGCAGGCGGATTGGGGTTGGTTTGCCACAGGCCCTTGCAATGCCATCGTGCTGCGCCACGGCAAGCACAAGGGGCGCATCCTCATCCCGAGCAATCATAGTGCAAAGCAGGGGGACAAGGTGGTCTACCAAGGCTCCTGCTTTTACTCCGATGATGAGGGGCAGACGTGGAAGCGGGGGCAAATCACGCAAAAAAATCTCTCTGCCAATGAGAGCGCGATAGCCGAGGTGGGCGCGGATCTCGTGCTCCAGAGCTTCCGCGCGCAGAGCGGGCGCGGCATACGTCTGCAACGCTACTCCCGAGACGGAGGTGCCACGTGGAACATCGAGGAGGAGATGCCCGAGCTCCCCCACGTGGTCTGTCAAGGCTCGCTCATCGCGGATGGCACGCGCGAGCGCACGCTCTATTTCTCAAGCCCTGGAGTCAAGAAAAAGCGTCAGAATCTCACGGTATTCCAGAGCTCCGACGGGGGCAAATCTTGGCCGCACTCCCGCTGCCTACGCGAGGGCTCGCATGGCTACTCCAATCTCGTCGAGATAGACCACGAGACGCTAGGTGTTCTCTACGAATCAGGCAGCACGGTGAAGGAGGATTACTCGCGCGGTGGCATTGTCTTTGAGCTCGTCAAGAAGGATACACTGCAATCCAAATAAGCACAAGCCCGCTTCTGTGAAGGGGGGATGATCGTGAGAAAGGAAAAAAAAACGCGTCCCTTTTCGCCCTCCTCCCCTCCTTCTCCCAACAAACATAGCCTCAATCATAATCAGCGACTTATAGCCTTAACCCGCTCATTTTAAAAGGGATTCATTTTTTGTCATCATTGAGTAATTAGCGGAAAAAGAGTTTTACAGATCGACTTCGATATGCTAGAGTGTGAGCTGCTACATTCATTTAAGCTTTAAATTATGAATCATCCAACATCACGTCGACAGTTCTTGCAAAAGCTCGGATTATTCTCCGGAGCTCTCGCTGCAAGCCCGTTTTTATCTAGCACTGCCTCCGGACTCGTCGTCCCGAACTCCCTTGGCGAAGGTGATAAATATCTGCCCAAGAGTGCCTATCCCATCGGGCCTATGGAGAGCTATCCCTCACGCCCCGCAGGCTCGACCTACATGGGCGATTTTTGTGCTCCCAAGTTGGAGACGGTGCGCATGGGCTTCATCGGTGTCGGTCGTCGTGGTAGCTCGATGCTCAGCCTCATGCTCAATGTCCCCGGTGCTGAGGTCGTAGGTGTTTGTGATATTCATGAAGATGTCGCCAAGGCCGCTGGTGACATGGTGCTCAAAAAGTCCGGCAAAGAGGCCAAGGTCTACTACGGTGATGAGCAGACCTACATCAAATTCCTCAAGGAGGTCAAGCCCGACGTCGTCCTCGTCGCCCCCAGCTGGGAATGGCACGCTCGCGTCACCTGTGACGTGATGCTCTACGGTGCGCACGCGCTCGTCGAGGTGCCCATGGCTGTCTCCATCAAGGAGCTCTGGGAGATCGTCGATACCAGCGAAAAGACCAAGAAGGTCTGCATGCAGCTCGAAAACTGCAACTACGGCCGCGAAGAACTCCTCTTCCTCAACATGGTACGCCAAGGTGCTATCGGTGAGCTCCTCCACGGTGAGGCCGCCT
>CAYJJA010000071.1:0-13049 GCA_964370355.1 uncultured Akkermansia sp.
AAGATTGCCTTGGTATGAAGCGACTGTGATCATGATACGATTCTGACGGAGTGCCAGTTATTCCCAAAGGAAGGATTGCTTTGAGGAGACGCTTTGCCCATTGATGAGGAGATCCACGCGCCAGCTGAGGATGTCACCGTATTTGGCTCGGCGTTGGCCATTGAAGAAAAATTGACTCTCGCGCTTCGCCACCGATGGGCGCGCAGCAGGGTAGCTCTTGCTGATTGTTTGAATCTTGGAGCCTGTCCTAGCCTGCGTGTAGTACATGCGTACCTCTGCGGGTAGGCTCGGATCAGCATCGTGCCAGTTGACGAAATAATAGTCGCCGAGGCGCGCGATTTTTTCCTTCCTCGACTCGGCATGGTCGAGGAAATAGCGCGCATGCGCCCGCAGAGGTGTCACATCCCAGCTGCCTTCGGGGGCCTCAATGACCTTGAGTGGCAAATCCACGACATCAATAATGCCGCTCTGCCTCGTCGAGGTACAAGAGGAGCATAGCAGGGCAGTGAGCAGCAGGAGAGATGAGGAGAAAAGAGAGGGGTGCATGAGCTCTATTGATAAAGAATAGCGGGCTCTTTGTCAATGAAAAAACTTGATTTCTTCCCCTCTCTTGCGTATCATCACGAGCGCGTCATTGACAGCATCCTAGCATCACCTCGACACATAGCTCACATACCATGGCATCCTCCCCCACGCTCAGCCCCATGATGGATCAGTATCTGCGTATGAAGCAGAGCCTCCCTGCGGATGTCTGGCTCTTCTTTCGTCTAGGCGACTTTTACGAGATGTTCTTTGAGGATGCCGTCGATATCTCTGCCGCTCTGGGATTGACTCTGACCAAGCGCCACAGCATCCCCATGTGCGGCATGCCCTACCATGCGGCCGAGAGCTACATTGCCCAGGCCATCCAGCTGGGCAAGCGCGTCGCCATCGCTGAGCAGACCTCCACTCCCATCCCAGGCAAGCTCGTCGAGCGAGAAATCGCGCGTATCATCTCCGCGGGTACAGTCGCCGAGCTCAGCCAGCTCAATGCCGCTGAGCACAACTACATGATCGCCTGCTACCGCGTCAAGAAGAGCTGGGGACTGGCCTGTGCGGATCACACGACGGGCGCCTTCCTCATCGCCGAGTTTGCCAGCCCTGACACGCTCGCTGATGAGGTCGCACGCCTCCAGCCCCGTGAGCTCATCGTCAGTGATGAGCAGCGGGAGGATTTCCCAGTCAGCCATTTTCCCGTCACTCTCTATTATGATGGCTACGCCTTTCTCCCCGCCGCCGCGCATAGTGCGCTCAAGAGTCACTTTCGCGTGCAGGGGCTTGATGGCTTTGGCTGCGAGCAGATGCATGCAGCCGTCGGAGCTGCTGCGAGCATTCTTCACTATCTCAAGCACCAGCTGCGCCGCTCCACCGAGCATCTGCGCCGCATAGCCCTCCTCCCCACTGACCGCACCGTTCTCATTGATGCGGCTAGCCGTCGCAATCTCGATCTCGTCGAGGCGCGAGGCGGGCGCAGCCACACGCTGCTCGGCGTGCTCGACCACACCGCCACGCCTATGGGCGCACGTCTGCTGCGCGAGTGGCTGCTGCATCCGCTCGATGACCTGCAGGAGCTGCTGCGTCGTCAAGACATGATAGCCAGCCTGCTCTCCCAAGACTTTCTCATGAGCAAGCTGAGAGCCTCGCTCAAATCGGTGCGCGACCTCGAGCGACTCTCCTCGCGCCTCTCGCAGGGGGCGGGCAATGCTCGCGACCTGCTCGGGCTCGGAGCCTCGCTCGCGCAGCTCCCCGATGTGATCGCCGATCTCGACGCCTTTGCTGCGCAGCAGCCACACTTTAGCGAGCTCATTGAGCAGTGCGGCGATTTTGCTGAGCTCTCCGCTCTGCTCCAGCGTGCCCTCGTCGATGAGCCCCCCATCGCCATCAAAGAAGGCGGCATGATAGCGGGAGGCTACGACGCAGCACTCGATGAGCTGCGCCTCGCCAGCCATGAGGGCAAGAAGTGGCTCTCTGAGCTCGAAGCCCGTGAGCGCGCCGCCACAGGCATAGACTCGCTCAAGATACGCTACAACAACGTCTTTGGCTACTACATCGAAGTCACCAAGGCCAATCTCGCCAAGGTACCCAACGACCGCTACACGCGCAAGCAGACGCTCGTCAACGCCGAGCGCTACATCACCGAAGAGCTCAAGAAGATGGAAGGCACCATCCTCGGCGCGGATGAACGCTCACGCCAGCTGGAGTACAAGCTCTTTTGCGAGCTGCGTGAGGAGGTGGGTAGCTACCTCGATCAGATCCAGAGCAGCGCGCGTGCCCTTGCGACGCTCGACGTGCTGCTCAGCCTCGCCGAGGTCGCCCGCAAGCAGCAATACACGCGCCCCGAGCTCACCGAGGACCGCGATCTCATCATCCAAGAGGGTCGTCACCCCGTCATCGAGACCACGCAGCTCGAGCAGAGCTTTGTGCCCAATGACAGCGAGATGCTCGCGGACACCCAGCGCGTGCTCATCCTGACAGGCCCCAACATGGCGGGCAAGAGCACCTATATACGCCAGGTCGCCCTCATCACCCTCATGGCGCAGATAGGTAGCTATGTCCCCGCGCGCGCGGCGCGTATAGGCCTTGTCGATCGCATCTTTTGCCGCGTCGGGGCGAGTGATGACATCGCACGCGGGCAGTCCACCTTTATGGTCGAGATGAGTGAAACCGCCCTCATCTTGAACAACGCCACCGCCCGCTCACTGGTCATCCTCGATGAGATAGGGCGCGGGACGGCCACCTTCGACGGACTCTCCATTGCATGGTCTGTCGCGGAATATCTCCATGACGAGATAGGTGCGCGCACGCTTTTTGCCACCCACTATCACGAGCTCGTTGACCTCGAGCACACACATTAAGCGGTGAGCAACTGGCATGTCGAGGTACGCGAATGGCAGGACGAGATTATTTTCCTACGCAAGGTGCTCCCCGGTCCAGCGGATAAATCCTACGGCATCCAAGTGGCGCGTCTCGCAGGACTGCCTGAGAGCATCATCAACCGCGCCAAAGCCATCCTCACCCATCTCGAGCTCAGCTCCGCCAAGCGCGACGCGCACAACACGCAGCAGCACCAGAGTCAGGCTAGTGCGCAGGATACAGCTACCGCCCGCAAACGCAGTCCCCGCGCCCTGCCCCAAGCGCGCGAGGCTGACGGTATCCTGCAAATGGATATGTTTGACATGCTGGACGATTTTTAATGTTTTGAATGGCGTGTACAGAGATCACTCCCAAGAGAGTGTTCTGGTTTTGTGATATACTCTAGCTCTAGAGCATATTTTCTAGCCTTGTGAACTCATAGCGCTATTTCTCTATTTACATGTTTTTACTAGCTGTGTATAATGCATGTATGTCGGAGAGAAACATCTGTACTAGGATAGCTTTAATTATCTTTGTTGTTTTACATTTTCAATTGTCCTTGGCCTTCGCAGAGCGCGAAGCAGAAAAGCCATCTAAAGGTCAAGTTGCCGAGCTATCGAATGCGTCTGAAGTGTCTGCCCAAAAAAACACGACGCACCATACATCTGTTCCATCCGCAGATAGCAGACCTAAGTCTCTAGATGATAGATTGAAGGCGATTGAGTTTAGCGTCAGTAAGACGAGTGAGTGGACAGGGTATATGATTGGTTTTTGGATGACACTCTGTACATTGGTGGTAGCTGGAGTCGGTGTTCTAATGCCGCTTTTTACGATGAAAAAATATGAAAAAAGTCTTATAGATCGTCAAAAAACAGATGTAAAGTTTTTAGATTTACAGATGCGCTGGGCGCAGACAGATGTCAAATCGCAAAAGCTAGAGTACTTAAATGAAATGATCGCGCTCAAGCCAGATTTACATCAGTCTTATCTACGTCGAGCAGATGTGTTGATGCAGCTCAAAGAAGAAGTGTCTTCGGAATCAAATGCAAATGAGTTTGTTGTGGATGATGTTAAAAAGAGAATTATCAATGATTACAAAAAAGCTATTCTCATTCTAGAGACATCTCAAAGAAGGGGGGAGGCGAGTAAAAATGAGCTAGCAAACGCCTATTGTCAAAGAGCTAAAGCAGAAGCTAAAATGTCTATGATTAAGAATGCTATTAGAACATTAGAGAAAGCAATAGAAGTTGATGAGGATAATGCTGAGGCTCACTATCATTTAGGTGCCATTTATTTTAATATGGATAATTTTGATTTTGCTCTGAAGCAATGGAGAAATGCCATTGCTTGTAGTTATGATTATGAACTCATTCATCAGATGAGCGCGGCTGGAGCATATCTCATTCTTGACTCATATGAAAGCGCTATCGTACTCTACGATAAAGCTTGTAAGGCGAATCCTCATGATATTGAGCTATTGAGAACTCGTGCTTATGCGCATATAGTGAAGGGACTAAGTGAACGTTCTCGCAGAATAGATCCAGAGGATAGCTTTGAGCGTGCAGAGCGCTATTTATTGGATATTTTGGAAATGGAGCCCTATTATGCTAAAGCTAAGAATAATTTGGGATTTTTGTATATTTGCTGGAAGAAGTATCCTGAGGCAGAGGCTTATTTGAAAGAAGCTGAGCTTTCCAATCCCAATTTTGATCTAGTGTATAAGAATTGGGGATTGCTGTATTTCGAGAAGAATGAATATGAGAATGCCATTAAATATTTGGAAAAGGCTTTAAGTAAGAATCCTTCATTGGTTTCTGCTTACAAAATGCTCGGGGATATCTATTTTAAGTGCGATATCTACAAAGCGAAAGATAATTATACAAAAGCTATAAATATCAATAGACAGTATAAAGCAGCATATTTGAAGCGCAGTGAAGTCTATGAGTATCTTGCATCAGTCGCCACTTCTGTTGATTTAGTCAAAGAGTATGAAAAGAAATCGCAAGATGATCGACAGAAAGCAGAAGAGCTACTTGCGCCTGAATATTTGTGATATGTCTCGTCAGCAACAAAGAAGAGATGCCGAGCGAGAGTCTTTGACGTGTCTGTTAGCAAAGCGCAAAAAGAACCTCTTCGGCTCAAAGAGGAATAAGGCTAGTCGCTACCTAGATTGGTGCTACGTGGGTAGGTTGAGGGAGCGATTTATTTCAGAAATAGAGTTTTTATTAAAAAAATCTGCTATTTTTTCTCTTCTTCTTATTATTGCACTGATCGCTACAGTTTATGTTGTCCTTTTAGTCGTCATTTTGTACATCGTTCCTAAATTCGCAAAACTTATGATGATGCTCAAGACCTTATTTTATATTTAATGAGTTAGGTTTGAGATTGTAGAATTTAGCAAAATAAATTTTATAGAGAAGATTCGAGCGACAAGGCGATGTAGCTTAGCTTGAGGGCGATGAGTAGCGTGAGGCTCACAGCTGTTATCGTGGCGGCGCGTCCGTGGAGGAGCTTGCTTGCGGGGAGGGCAATGAGAAGTGCCATCAGGGGGAGGATGAGGGCGCGTAGCTCCATGATTTGATTCTGAAATAGCGGGGTAGCCAACAGAATGGGCGGGAGGGCGAGGAGGGGTAGGCTGAGCAATGCCGCCTTCCACGCGCGGCGCGTGAGCAGGAGGATGAGCAGCGCGAGGGCCAGTGTGAGGTAGATAGGGCTCGCCAGCTCCATGCCCAGTGAGGGGCTCGGTACCATGGAGGCGGCGACGGCGGAGCTGAGGAGCTCGCCGTTGACGAGCTCGATGAGTATTGCGATGAGGGGGAAGCAGAGGAGATTTTTATAGACAAAGACGCGCTCAAGTCTGTTGTCGCTTTTCTCTAGGTAGAGCAGCACGATGAGGGTCGTGCAAAGGGCGATGAAATACCAGAGGGCATTGGCACTGAGTGACCACGCAAAGGTGAGGTTCGCAATAGCCGCGATGAGGGCTCCGCGGTGCAGGGTGGTGATGCGTTGCAGGCGAAAGGCTGCGGCGGTCGCGAGGAAGAGCCCTAGCGCGTTGGCATTCATCATAAAGACATCACGATAGCTGTCAAAGGGCAGCAAGAGCAGGACGCTGGATACAAAGATGATGCGTCTCGACCAGTCCTGGAGCTTGAAGAGGTAGCAGAGGTAGACAAAGATGCTGCTCAGCCAGAATGCGCTCATCAGTAGCAGGCTCCACTCGGGGAGTCCGCCGATGAGCTTGGCGTAGATGACTTGCAGCTTGCTCCATGGCTCGGCACTGCACAGGGGCTGCATCTCGCCAAAGAGCCAGAGTCCCCCTGCTACGTAGGCTAGGGTGACCAAGAGCATGTAGACGAGCGTCTCCTTGCCTTGCTGGACGAGACGCTGTCTGAGTGGCTGCTGAGGCTCAGTGAGCCCCTCATTGCTCTTAATTGGCGGATTTGGGTTCATTGCCGTATCCTATGGTGTGCTTGGGACGGGGCTTGCGCTCAGGGATGATTTCTTCGTCCTCTCCTTCTGCTTGAGCCTCTTGGGCGGCTTGCTCGGCGATGCGGATGTTCTGCGCGCGCTGCTGCTCTAGGAGGGCTTTGAGGCGGTCTTTGAAGGTGTCTATGCCGTCTTGCTCGGCGGCGGAGAGGGGGATGATCTCGACCTTGGGGAAGCGTTGTTGCAGGGTGGCGAGATTGTCGGCGGAGGCGGGGTCATCCATCTTGTTGGCGACGATGATCCAGTGACGAGCAGCGAGCTCGTCGGAGTAGAGCTTGACCTCTTTGCGCAGGGTGGAGATGGCCTCGACGGGGTCGTGCTCGAGCCCACTCATATCCACGACGAAGATGAGCAGCTGGCAGCGCATGATGTGGCGCAAAAACTCATGCCCGAGGCCGCGATTCTCCGAGGCTCCTTCGATAATACCGGGGATGTCGGCGACGATGCAGCGGCTGAAGTCGGGGAACTCGACCATACCGACGATGGGCTGCATGGTGGTGAAGGGGTAGCTGGCTACCTTGGGCTTGGCGGCGGAGATAGCACCGAGCAGTGTGCTCTTGCCCGCGTTGGGGTAGCCCACAAAGCCCGCATCGGCGATGCGGCGTAGCTCAAAGAAGAAGACTCCCGACTCGGCCTCTGTGCCGTATTCAAACTCGATGGGGGTGCGATTCGTCGCGCTGCGGTAGTGCCAGTTCCCGCGCCCTCCCTTGCCGCCTTGGCAGAGGACGAAGCGCTGGCCGTCCTCGGTGAGGTCGGCTATTTGCTCAAGCTCGATGCCGTCGCCCTCGCGCTCCAGCCATGTGGCGTCTTGCATGGTGGCAGCATTGCTCTTATAGACGATGGTGCCGGGAGGGACTTGGGCGATGATGGTCTTGCCCGATTTGCCGTGCTTGCGGTTGTGCATGCCAGCGCGTCCGTCGGTGGCGATGAGTTTGGGGTCGTAGAAGTAGCGGCGCAGGTCATTGGAGCCGCCGGCTACCTCAAGGATGATGCTGCCGCCATCTCCGCCATCTCCGCCATCGGGACCGCCTCGGGGGATGAATTTTTCACGGCGAAAGCTCGCGAGGCCGTTGCCTCCCTTGCCTGCTTTTGCAAAGATACGGATGTTGTCGACAAACATGGGTGTGAGGGTAGCGCATTCTCTGATGAGATGCAAGACTTTTTGCGAATGCGTCGCCGCTGCCGCGTCTCCTTTGCTAGATTTCAGGTAAGTGTATGTTCTCTAAAGTATCTCAGAGATCAGGGGGTGCGTGGTTCCGAGATACTGGATGACGTTTTTTCTTTGCCTCTCATGCTGCAAAAAAATGGCTTGTAATGATAAATAAAAATGTTAGAATGATCTCAAGCCTGAGTTGCGCTAGTTCCTCTATTTTGAGATATCTCTGGTACCTCTCTTCTTTTTGGGGATGTAAGCTTTCGCGACATGGGAAAAAAATGAATCGTTATATTATATGAAACTATTATTTCATTGTGCATGTTTGTTGGCTGCTCTCTCGCCTCTCTGTACTGCTGATGCTGTACTAGCTCCCAGTACATCATCTAGTGGTTGGGTATTGGATTGGAATGACGAGTTCGAGGGCGACAGTCTCGATACCGATAAATGGAACTATCAAACGGGCTTGAGCAATACGGGGACATCGCATTGCTACACAGAAGATGCAGTCTCTGTCAGGGATGGCTCTCTGATCATTACATCGACCTATGAGGAGACCGCGAATCCTCACTACGATCCAGATGGCACCTCTTGGCGCACGACCACGGAGACGCAGCCCTACTCCAGTGGGGCGATCAATACGCGCGGGACGCAGGACTTTCTCTATGGGCGTCTCGAAGTAAGAGCTAAGGTAACAGATACGACGGGTATATGGCCTGCCATTTGGTTGCTCGGTGATGTGCCGGGCAATACATGGAGCTCGCCCAAGTGTGGAGAGATCGACATCCTCGAGCATGTGTCACAGGATGAAGGTCTCGTGCAGACGGCCTTTCACTGGGGCAAGGATGGTAGCCAGACATTAGAGAGTGAGCATTACTCCCACCAAATCGCGCCTGAGGACTACTTTGACCAGTATCATACCTATGCTATTGAGTGGAACGAGGGTGGGGTCAAGGTCTTTGTAGACGATGTTCTCTTTGGGACATTCGATTCTGATGTGGCTAATTACCCCGATGGTCAGGTGAATCCCTTTCGAAAGCCTCAGTACCTCATCCTCAATACAGCTATAGGTGGCGAGTCTACATGGCCTGAGAATGCCAATCCCTCAGAGTATCCCTCTGAGTTTGCCGTTGATTACGTTAGATATTATGTCGAGCAAGCCCCCGAGCAAGCGACGCTGCGCTATGCGTACGACTTTGATTCTTATTATAGCAACTTTTCTTTAGATATAGGTGAGAATCAGGCCGAGTTCAAAGGTAGCTCTCAGCTGACCAATATGAATGGTCTGTGGATGAACATCAGACCCAATGGTATGGGAGGCGGCGCGAGCTGGGCGCATGCCATTCACAGTGGCGTGGTCGGCTTTGTCGGTGCTAATGCGCTTAATATGACCTTTGATGATGGATTTACCGTCGCGAGTAATTTCCGATTTGCTGGTACGAGTGCGACGAGTCAGGATACGCTGCTAAGCTTTAAGATCAGTGAGCAAGACTATACGCTCTCTTACAGCAATGCAAAAGGCGGATTTGTGCTTGCCACGCAAGTAGGGGGGACTTTGACGGAGTCTGAGGTCTTGGGCTTTCAATCATTGACGGATACAAATAAGGAGTGGTTTAGCTTTATTCTTTCTGGTCAGCTGGTTGACGGCGAGGGCATCCTTACGCTTTCTATCTACTCGACAGATGATTCTGCGACCCTGCTAGGCACGATTAGCATGGATGGTTTTGATGCTGACGCTCTGTTGGGTGATTTTTCCTTTTCCAATGCAGCAACACCAGATCTAGGGCTTGTGACTCTAGTTGGTGGAATACGTCAAGAAAGTTATCACGTTGATAATCTACTCGTGTACGAGGGTGCTGCTACTCAAGCTGATCTGTTTTATCTCGCTAGCAGTCTGGCAGCAGGAGAGTATATACAGAAGATCCCAGAGCCAAGCTCGGTGACGATGAGTCTATTGGCTCTATCGGGACTGCTAGCGCGCCGTCGCCGTCGTCGTCGTCCTTGCATTTCTTCATAAATGAAATTTGAGGCTATGAAAAAGGGAGAATGCGCGCATTCTCCCTTTTTTAGTTGCGGTAGAGGGGAGGGGGCTTTTCAGGCTTTTTCTTTTGCAGGATTTGGGGTACTATGCTGCTATGGAGATTTCTATCATTGTTGCGGGCAAGCCCGCTCTCGCTTATGCGAAGGAGGGGGTGGCTTTTTTTCAACAGCGTCTGCGCCCTCTGGGCAAGGTCTCGCTCCATTATCTGAAGGCGGGGAGCTCCGAGGAGGTCTCGGCGCGTCTGATCTCCGCAAGTCAGGGGGCTCTCCGCGTGGTGATGGATGAGCGCGGGGTGCAGTGGCCGACGCGCACCTGGGAGTCTCATGTGAGAAAATGGCAGCTGCATTCGGTGAAGCGTGTCGCCTTCCTCATCGGGGCGGCTGATGGGCATACGCAGGAGCTGCGCGAGCAGGCAGATGTGCTGCTCTGTCTGGGCAAGCAGACGATGCAGCATGAGCTGGCCTTGCTGGTGCTCTTGGAGCAGATTTATCGCGTGCATACGCTGCTCGCTGGTGCTCCTTATCATCGCGATTAGCTGTTGCTCTCTCTCTCACTTCTACAGGGGGACCTTCTGCGCAGTGATGAGGGTGAGCATAGCTTGCATTTTTTGCTCGGTCTCTTCGAGCTCGTCGCTAAGGCGTGAGTCGCTCATGATGCCGCCTCCTGCGTAGAGGCGGCAGTGGTGGTCAAAGATTTGCATGCAGCGTAGGCAGACGTAGAGAGCACTGCTCTCGCGGGGGTCGTAGTGCCCGAGGTAGCCCGTGTAGTAACCGCGCTCTATGTCGGGGTGGGCTTGGAGGAAGGCTCTTGCCTCCTCACAGGGGTAGCCAGCGACGGCGGGGGTGGGGGCGAGGCTTGCGAGCAGGGTGGCCGCGTCCTCGGGCGGCATGTGGAGCTGGTAGCGGGTGCTGAGGTGCTCGAGCTGTCCCGCTCTGAGGGTCTGCGTGGGGCTTTCGCTGTAGGTGATGTGGAGGCTGCGCAGGACTTCGCGTATGTGCTTGCTGACGTAGCGTTGCTCGGCTAGGTTTTTTTCACTCCACTGCTCGCCGTGCTTTTGGGTGCCGGCGAGGGCTTGTGTTTGCCAGCTGTGCTCCTTGCCGGCGAGGAGGAGCTCGGGGGTGGAGCTCAGCCATGTGCCTGTGAGGGGGCTGTGGACGAGGATGTTGCAGTTGCCCGCGTAGCTCTCGCAGGCTTGTTGGTAGGCGCGTGCAGGGGAGAACCCCTCGGTGGCTATGTCTTTGCAGCGTGCCAAGACGAGCTTTTGGATGGGGGTGCAGGAGTCAACGACGTGGTGGTAGTGGGCAAAGTAGTTTTCGTAGGCCTCGGGGCAGGGTTCGTGAGGGGCACGCGTGAGCTCGCTCCACGCACTGAGCTCGTCGGGGAGGCTCTCGCGCTGCTGCTCAATTTGGAGGATGGGGAGTCCTGTGAGGTAGGGTGCCATCACAAAGCTCTTGCAGCTCGCAATCTGGGTGATGTGTCCATGGCTGCTAAAGCCTCCGTCCCACTGCATGCAGAAGTGGTCGGTGTCGCTGTGGGGAAAACGATAAAGTGCAAACGCACAGCGGCGTTTGCACAGTTGATCTATCGCTTCCGCCCTTGTTGCATTCAGGGTGATCATGCGCAGGGCTAGGGTGAGCGGGGTTATTTCTTGGTGACGTTGCGCATCTTGTCCTTGTTGCCAGCTTTTTTCTGCTGCTCGGCGAGGGCGGCTTGTTGGGCCTCGACCATGCGCTCAAAGAAGCCTTTCTTACCTGCCTTGCGGACGACCTTGGTGAGCTCGGGCACGGGTACGCGCTGGATGAGCCATGTCTGCCCGATGGAGACGATGTTTTGCGTCGTCCAGTAGAGGGCGAGGGCGCTGGGGTAGGTATAACAGAAGAAGAAGAACATCAGCGGCATGAGCTTCATGATCATCTGCTGCGTGGCATCTCCCGCCTGCGGGGTCATGCGCATTTGCAGCACCATGGTGATGACCATGATGAAGGGCAGCACATTGATGGGGATGTTAAAGCCTGCGGCCGTGAGCGTGTAGACGGTGTCCATCTGCGAGAGGTCGGTGATCCAGCCCATGAAGGGGGCTCCGCGGAACTCAGCGCAGGTCTGCAGCACGAAGAAGAAGGCAAAGAAGATGGGGATTTGCAGCAGCATGGGCAGGCAGCCTCCTATGGGCGAGATGCCGTACTCCTTGTAGAGCTTCATCATCTCCATGTTGACCTTCTGAGGGTCATCAGGGTGCTTTTCCTTGAGCTCCTTCATCATGGGCTGCAGCAGGCTCATGCGCTTCATGCTCATGTAGCTCTTGCGGTAGAGGGGCCAGATGAGGATACGCACGACGATGGTCATGGCGATGATGGCCCAGCCCCAGTTGCCAAACCAGCCGTGGAAGATGTTGATGAGCCAGTTCATCGGATAGCTCAAAAAGCCGAGCAGCCCGTAGTCCATGATGCGGTTGATGCCGTCGTATTCCTTGCTCTCATCGCTCATCTCGCCGAGCAGGAGGTTGAGCTTGGGACCGGTGTAGAGGTCGTAGTGCAGGGAGTGCGGGACGGAGGGGAGCTCAGCGCGCTGGGGGGTGAGACGGAAGGTGGGGATGCCGAGCGCGAGCTCGACGGCGTCACTGCTCTCGCCGGTGACGGGGAGCTTGACCTTCATCGGTGCGGCATAGATGGATTGTGTCTTGGCACTTCCTTGGGGGATGACGATGCTGGCGTAGTATTGGTTCATCGTACCGGCCCAGGCGAGCTTTTCGTGCTCGTCGTTGTAGATGCGCTCTTTGTCTTCGCCAAACCATGGCTTGAAGGAGCCTACGCTTTCTTTCTCAAAGTCGTCGTTTTCGTAGGTGACGTAGTAGGTGTAGTTGATGCCCTCAGCAGGGGAGATGGGGGCGGAGACGCCGGTGTAGAGTCCCCAGTGGGCGGCTTCGAGCTCTTGCCCGCTGATGTTGCGCACGATGATGTCCAAGCTGAGGCCGTAGGCGCGGCCTTCGCGGGGGGCTTTGTCTTTGGCTGGCGCGAGGGGCTTGAGGCGGTAGGTCTTGTAGATGATGAGTGAGCCTAGCTGACCGCGCAGCGTGACGCTGTCGGGCTTGGACTCAATGAGCTCATAGACCGTGCTGTCAAAGCGAGGTGGGTTATTCTCACTGAGGTCAAACATGAGTGTGCCTATGCCTTGGGCGGCGGCACTGTTGATTTTCACATCCTCGCCGAACTCGGGCTTCGTGCTGTTGAGCGACTTGCCGAGCATTTCTACGCTGCGTAGGCTACCACCTACATTCTGGAAGGAGTAGCGGGCGACGGGCTCGCCTTGGCTATTGGAGGAGGTGAGGCTGGCAATTTCTGCGACTGGCGTTTTGGGGGTCGCTGCTACCACGCGGGTGATTTCTGCGTCCTTGGCGTTGCTCACGCTTCCTTGATTGGCGGCAGGGGTTGGGGGGGCTGCTGCGCTAGTGCTGGCTTGTGCAGGGGGGGCTGCTGGGCT
>CAYJJA010000072.1:0-12840 GCA_964370355.1 uncultured Akkermansia sp.
GCCCCCAGACGGCCACCAAAGGACCAGTTGGCCCTCTGGACTCCCACTTTTGTGTCGCGGGTGGGTGGAGCCCTTCCCTCTCTTCATCTCATTTTGCAGTGCAAAATGTCCGACACACCTCAGTTAGTGTCGCGGCTGGGTGGTGCTATCGTGGTGGTCGTGCCGAGCGTCTCAAGCTCACGAGTATCGCGCTCATCGAGTTTCTTCCCCCAGAGGTAGTAGCGTGTCTGGCTGATGAGCAATCCGCTCAGCGCGATCATGCACACGACATTCGGCAAGGCCATGAGACCATTAGTAAGATCCGCAAAGTTCCACACAAAGCTGCTCTTGGGGATGATGCAGCCGAGGAAGACGACGACGACCCAAAGGCAGCGATAGGGCGTGATGAGGCGCTGTCCACCGAGGTATTGCAAGGAGCGTTCCCCATAATAGGACCAGCCAAGAAGTGTGGAGATGACAAAGCTTGCCAAACTCACGGTGAGCAGTATAGAGCCTATCGCCCCAAGTGTGCCAAAGGCCTCAAAGGTGATGGCTGTGTTGCTGAGGCTTCCGAGCTCAGGGAATTTGAGCTGCGTGGTGACGAGAGCCAACCCCGTGAGGGTGCAGATGACGACGGTGTCCCAAAAGGGGCCTGTCGAGGAGATGAGTGCTTGATTCACCGCATTGGAGGAGCGAGCTGGCGCAGAGACAATGGGGGTGGAGCCCATGCCCGCTTCATTCGAGAAGAGTCCACGCTGCACTCCCGTCTGCATGGCAATCATGATGCTACTGCCTATGAAGCCTCCAAAGGCGGCTTGCGGCAAGAAGGCACTCTTGACGATGAGGCAGAGGGCAGGCCAGATGGCATCCATATGAGCGACGAGCAGCAGCAGGCAGCCACTGATATAGATAAGCGACATGACGGGGACAAAGGCGCTACACACGCGTGCTATGCTTTTGATCCCACCGATGAGGGTGACGGCGACGAGGAGTGTGAGTATACTACCTGTTAGCCATGTAGGAACTTGCAAGGGGGAGCTGTGCAGGACTTGGGCGACGGCGTTGCCCTGTGTGATGTTGCCTATGCCAAAGGCGGCTATGGTGGTGAGGATGGCAAAGAGCTGCGCGGTGCGCTTCATACCAAGCCCACGCTCCAGCGCGTACATGGGGCCGCCAACAATTTGTCCTTTCTCGTCCTTCACACGATAGTAGTAGGAGATGAGGCTTTCTGCATAGCGGGTTGCCATGCCGAGTACCCCCATGACCCAGCACCAAAAGATAGCTCCAGGTCCCCCCGCGAGCAGAGCGGTGGCAACCCCTATGATGTTGCCCGTGCCGACGTGAGCCGCGAGGGATACCATGAGCGAGGAGAAGGGGGAGATGTGCCCTTCGCTCTTGTCGTTCTGTTTGCTACTAAAGTAGCGGCGCAGCGCGAGGATGAGGTAGCGCTGGGGGAAGCGCAGGATGACGGTGAGGTAGAGGTGCGTCCCCATGAGGACGAAGAGCAGGATGTAGCCCCAGAGAAAGGAGCTCGTCTCGGCGAGGTAGTAATCGAGTGTGTCAAACATGGTGGGTGGTCGTCGTCGTTGCTAGAGAGAGGTATATTTTATCTTAGTTTTCGTTTTCAGGGGCTTCGCTAGGCTTGCCTAGCAGCTCAATGAGCTCGTTGAAGGTAGCGAGCGCTTTTTTCTGTGCTTCTTCTTCGCTCGCACCTTCCACGAGGGCGTTATTTCTGGTGTCGTAGACACGATCAATGATATATCTATAGTGCTCAGCATTCTTCGCAATCTCGGGATTGAGTAGATCAGCTAGATTCACGATATAGGGGCTTATCCTGTGTGCCCAGGTGACTTGACCACGCTCAATGAGGGTCTCACCGAGATTGATCGCTCCATGGATGGCGTAGATGAGCTGGAAGGGCAGCGCGATGAGGGCGGCAATGAGGGAGAGTAGCGAGCTGATCCAGACAAAGCGCATCTTGCAGGCGATGCCAAGGGCTCCCACACAGAGTCCGAGCAGGAAGGTGATGAGGATGGCAATGATGCCAATGTAGGGGATAAAGCTACTGAGAGCAAAGAGGATGACGACAAGGCTTGCAATAAAGAGGATGAGTTGCATGGGGTATTTATGGGTGAGTAGAATCTTTCGCGAGAGGGAGTGGGATCTTTTAGGGGCTGAGTCGAAAAAAGCTCTCGGTGTGAGCGGGAGGGCTGACACCGAGAGGAGGAGGGGGAGTTTATTTTTGCTGAAGGTTGATCATGTCCTCCAAGATGAAGATGGCTTCTCGGACTTCGGGATCGAGATCCGAGGGATAATCGGGGCTCTGGGCGAGCTCTTCCTCGGGGGTCTTTTCGCGTGACATGTATTCCTCGCTGTCATCTTCTGTGGCGAGCTCAAGGGCGGGTTTGCCGACGTTTTCCAAGGTGAGGCGATAGATTTTAAGATTTTTCTTATCCTCTTGATCCATAATCACGTAACGAGCGCGGCGTTCGTCGTCGATGGCTTTTTTACGAGCGAGCAGCTGGGCGTTTTCTCGTTCGCGTGTCTCTTTGTGGAGGCTTACTTGATTGATCAGACTGCGCTCGCGGTAGCGGATGACGTTTTCACGCATGTACTGCATGTCTTTGTCGGCACTGACGCGTGCTGCGCTGCGCTCCTTGATGAGCGGTAGGATTTTAGAGACGCGCTCGCTGCGGGTGTAGCCAGGTGCTGCACTGATCTCATCATAGCTGAGGGGATAGTCGGTCTCGGTCTCTCCTATCTCAAGCCCTGCGGTGGCGACGGGAAGCACGATGTGGCTAGGTACGCCCTTGAGCTGAGTGGAGGCTCCGCCCACGCGGTAGTATTTTTGCGTGGTGATTTTGAGCATACCGCTGCCTTCACGCGGGCTGAAGAAGGAGAGGTAGTCGCCTATATTGCGCGTCACCTGCACACTGCCTTTCCCATAGGTGGTCTCGTCACCAACGATGACGGCGCGTCCATAGTCTACCATTGCCCCTGCAAAGATCTCGGAGGCAGACGCACTCATCTTGCTGGTGAGTACGACGAGCTCGCCGTTAAAGAGGGGATGTCCGCTGACTGTGAGTCGCTCGACGTTGCCGCGTGAGTCTTTGACCTGCACGATGGGACCTGCTCCTGTGAAGAAGCCCACGATCTTGCGCACCTCATCCAGCGAGCCGCCGCCATTGAAGCGTAGGTCGATGATGAGACCTTGGACTTTTTCTTTGTTCATGCGCTGGAGGATGGTCTTGACATGAGCAGCACAGTTGCTATTGCCCTGCTGCAAGTCGAGGTAGAAGGAGGGCAGTGTGAGTAGTCCCAAGCGGAATTCGCGGGCTTTGCCACTGCTGTCTGTGCCTTGTGCGACGATGATTTTGCCATTGGCGAGCTCGTCGTTCATGGGGATCTTGGCTCGCACCATGCTGACGATCTTTTCCGCACCACTATCGGCATCGAGCACTCGCAGGCGCATTCTCTCGCCTTCTTTACCTCGGATGAGGTCAATGACTTTGTCAATGCTCATGTAGAGGATGTCTACCCACTCACCTTTATTATGCGGATCAACGGCGATGATGTGATCACCGAGCTTGAGCTGCATGCTCTTTTCTGCTGGACCGCCCTTGACAAGGCCGGTGATCTTGGTAGAGCCGTCGTCGTCTGCCATGAGCTGGGCACCTATGCCGATGAGCTCGGCTTTCATCATATCGTAGAATCGCTGCTGCTCTCGCGCTCCCATGTAGCTGCTGTGGGGATCATAGACGCTGGCAATGGAGCTCAGCAGCGTGGAGATCATGTCTTGCAGATCGGTCTCTTGGATCGTGGTGCGTAGACGCTTGAGGCGTGCGAGGATCTTGTCGTGGATGGGGAGCTCGTTCTTGTTGACACTGGCGGGGTCTTTGCCTTGCTCGACGGCGAGCTTGACGATGTTCTCGCGGCGCAGCAGCTCAGAGAGGAGCATGTCGGTGATCTGATCATCCCAGATGCGGTCGAGCTCCGCGCTGTCTTTGGCCCACGCTATCTCTTTGCGCGTGCGCGCTATGCTGCGATTCTCGTCAAATTTGGGCATCACGCCATTCATCGCGCGTATCTTTTGCTCCAAGCGATTGATGCGCTCAAGGGCTCGCTCGTTTAAGTAACCATGGATTTCCTCCGCGAGAGTGGAGGTCTCCTCAGCGAGAAGGTAGTCTCCAAAGCTGCTTAGGTAGCGTTCGCCGAGTTTGTCCACATCCTCTTGGGTGAGGTAGAGTCGCGAGGGATCGAGGGTGTCTAAGTAATGCTCAAAGAATTTTTTGTAGAGCTCTTGACTAAAAGGGGTACGCAGGAAATGACCATTCTGCAAGAGAATTGAGAACTGCTTGCCGATTTTGTCATAATCTGGAGCGGCCTGACTGACGGAGCTACACGAGAGCAGGCTGGCTGCTGTGATGGTCAGCACACCGAGGCGACGAAGCCAAGGGGAAAGAAAATACTTCATGATATGTGTGATACGAGGATACAGCTGCGACACATCGCAAGTACCCATGTTATTGGATTGCATGTATTTTACTCTTTTTTAAATTATTGTCTACAAGAAAAATGGAAAATGCTACTCTTTCGCTTGATTTTAGAGAGCTTTTTTCCTATAGCATGAGGCTTCTTCGCCCTTGCCGCTCGCTCTGTGTCATGCTAGGATGAGCGGCATGAAGGTGGAGCTTGTTGTATGTGCTTTGGAGGCTGAGCTGCGGCGCTTCGGCAAATCGGATTGGCGTGCGGGGCAGCGCGAGTTGATCACGCGTGCTTGTGCGGGGAGCTCTGTGCTGGGGGTTTTGCCGACAGGTTATGGGAAGAGTCTTTGTTATCAGATTGCCGCAGAGATACTTGGCGGTCTTACGATCGTAGTATCACCGCTCATTGCCCTGATGCGTGATCAGGTGCAGAGTCTGCGCGAGCTGGGGATAGCGGCGCGGCGTTTTGATTCTAGCTTGAGTGAGGGGGAGCGCGAGGAGGTGCTTTCTCTGATCGCTCAGGCTGAGTTGCGGCTGCTTTATGTCGCGCCTGAGTCGCTGGAGCAGGCTGCTCTGATTGAGGCTCTAGAGGGAGCACAACTAGGGCTTTTTGTGGTGGATGAGGCGCATTGCGTCTCGGAGTGGGGGCATAGCTTTCGCCCTGATTATCTAAAGCTACCCGCCTTTGCATGTCGCTACAACTTTCACGCGGTGATGGCGATGACCGCAACGGCCACTCGCCGCGTGCAGGAGGATCTTTGCGCTAGCTTTTCTATTGATGCTCAGGACTGTGTCATACTCTCGCCCTATAGGAGCAATATTGTGCGTCGCGTCCTATGGGTTGAGGGGAAGAAGGAGGAGGCGGTGCTTGATTTTCTCGGTGAGTCACGGCATTGCCCCGCTATTATTTATTGTCGTACACGTCAGGCGACGGAGCAGCTGGCGAGCTATCTCGCTGAGCGCGAGTTTGCCGTGGGGGCTTATCATGCGGGGCTTCCAGCGGAGCTGCGCGAGCAAATGGAGGGGCGATTCTTGCGCAATGAGCTTTCTGTGCTCGTGGCCACTGTCGCATTTGGCATGGGGGTGGACAAGCCTGACGTGCGCAGCGTGATTCATTACCATGCCGCTGCCACTCCTGAGGCCTACGTGCAAGAGTCGGGGCGCGCGGGGCGTGACGGGCTAGGCTGCGAGAGTCTCGTGCTGCTCCATGGGGAGGATGGGCGTGATATTCGCAATCGTATTGCCGCAGCTCAGCCTGATGAGCAGGCTCTGCTGCGCTGTGTGCGCTGGCTGCTTCCCGAGTACACGCGCCTCGTATCCCTCTGGGAGCTGACCACGCAGTGTGATCTCCAAGATGATGTGCCTGCGCGTGCGCGGCGGCTCATGGAGGGGCATATCGAGTGTCATGATAGGCTCTACAAGTATTATCGCGTGCGGCCGCTCTTTGCACTCTCGACCATTCTGGATGGACGAGACGCCGAGGAGACGGCGCGTCTGCGATGGCTGGATGCGCATCGAGAAGGGGATTTAGAAGAGCTAGCAGAGGCATGGAGCTGTGACGCCATAGAAGCCATGGCAAGCCTGCGCGAATGCGAAGTGTCCCAAGAATGGACGCTCAAGCTACGCCAGCAAGCCTGGCACATACGCCGCCTCGATGACGCCTTGCACCCGCGTGAGCTCACAGTGACTCTACTCGCCTACTACCGCGCTCAAGAGCAAGGGGGCTACGCGCGCTGGGAGGAGATGGAGCGTATCTTGCGAGCAGAGCAAGGGGGATGTATGAATGTGGCACTCGAGCGTTATTTCATGGGCAGCGAGGGAGCCTTGATTCGCTGTGGGCATTGCTCGGGCTGTCTCAATGGGGCACTGAGCCTTGCTGAGTCTGGCTCGGAGCGTGGAGCGGCTACTCCGCCAGTGCCACCTCCGGACTCGGAGCTTCCCCATCCGCTCAACGAGCGTCAACGTCGCCGCTTTCTTCTGGGCTTGAGCTCTCCAGCCCTGATGCGACGGCGACTCTGGGCGCATCCTCTCTATGGATCTTGTGCGGGAGCCAGCTGGGAGCAGCTGTGAATGGAAATGAGACTTTTTTTGCCCGAGCAGCTTTTGCGCTTGTCAAGGGGCACTATTGTCGATAATATGACAGAAAATGAAGCAGGTAGGTAAAATTCAAGAGTGGATGCAGGATACTGCAAATAGACGAGGTATGAAGCGCGATCTACCTACTCATGCTGTAGATCTTGCACTCATCTTGCTCACTGACTCCCAAAAGAGGATCAAGAGTAAGGAGAAGAGGCTGCGCTACATGTTTAGCGGTATCGCCCAAGAGGAAGGAATCAAGGAATTCTTCCAGCATTATCAAAGCTATCTCCGCGCAGGTGATCATCAGCAACGAGAAGAGCTCAAAGAAGTCTACGCTCGTAATCGAAAGAATGTGCTCAGTGCCTTCGGCATGATGGATGCGTGGCGTCTGCGCCTCGCTCGCTACAGCATGGCAGATGAGCTCGGGCTCATTGAGTCCCTATTGGGCGATAGCATGGCGGCACTGGTGATGCGCGATGATGCCGAGCTCATTGAGAAGCAGGAGCAGCAGCTCGCCAAGTCTTCTCTCCACGCCTCACTACGCCTCCTCACTCCCTCAAGTAACGGTGAAGCGAGCATTGCGAGCCATTGTGACTCGCTCGTCTCGCTCTTTGAGCAGCTCAAGCTCGCCAGCGTGGATATAGAGGTGAGCCGTTTGCTGCCTCGCGTGGATGTCTATCAACAGGATGATACGGTGGAGCTCTTTGTCCAGCGCGTGCGTCCCTTGCTGGATGCCAATGCGCGTCGCGAAGCTCCTCTACGTTTGATTTTTACAGGATGTGATGACGATAGACTCTATGCGGTGGCGCGTGCATGCTGCCAGCTGCGCGAGGAGTCTATCTACAACAAAATGGAGCTGGGCGTTGAGATTGCCGCCAGCTTGGATACAGCACGCGATACGCTCGAATACCTCGAAGGCTGGGCAAAGAAGCAAGAGCCCAATCGCCTCACGGTGCGCCTCATCAAGGGGGAGCAGCTCGATGCGCTGCGCTGTCGTCACGCGCGTGCGGATAGAGGTCTGCGCCTCAGTGAGTCCAAGCTAGAGACAGATCTCTGCCTGCGCGATCTCGTCCTGCGCCTGAGCCTATCTCCCAATCTGCACTTGGATCTAGGCACGCATCAAATCTTTGACATCGGCTATACCTGCGCGGTGTGGAAGGCAGAGCAGCGCACGGATGTCCCAGACTTTACCCTCTACTCGGGCTTGGGCGACGCGCTCGCGCTGGGGATGGCGACGCTGGGTGGGCGTGTGTATTTGCAGAGCTTTCACTACGCAGCATCGCATGAGAGCGAGGCAGAGCTCTTCCGCGTGCAGTTGATCAATGGTCTCGGTGATGCCTTCCCCTCACTGGGGGTCTCCCCCAAGGTCAAGCCACAGAGCCGTGAGTGGCTCGACATGGTGCAGCACTTTCAGCTTTCTTGTAATAAATCCGCGCAGCTGCGCGACCTGCATTACCAGCCACGCCCCATGAGCTTCAAGCTCCCTGTGCAAAAAGCTGGGCTTGCTCAGGATCTTGCTCAGGCCTGTTCTTCTGAGTACCAAGTCGATATACAGAACTATGCTCCTACGATTGCGGAGAAAAAGCTCAGCTCGCAGTTCAGCATTCTATCACGCTCAAGCCGCGATTGTGAACTCATTGATTATCGAGTAGATAGCCTGACTTTTGAGCAGGTAGATAGCCTCTTGGAGCGCATCGAAAAGGCCCTCGATATCGAAGCTGTGCTAGCGACGCGTCTCGCGGTCTGGAAAAAGGTGTGCGCCTTGCTGATTGAGCAGCGTCACGCCCTCATCGCTGTCCTCGTACGTGACGCAGCTTATAGGCTCTCCGATGCCGATGCTGAGCTAGGCGCGGCTATCGCGCTCTGCCAGACACTGGTCATGGAGATGAGTGAGCCTGTCTGGGGTGATGGCCTTGCCATGCGCACAGGAGGACTGGCTGTGGTCCATGCGAGTGAGCAACGCCCCCTGCTCGATGCTGTGGAGGGGATACTCTCCGCACATGTACTTGGCTATGGGGTCATCTACAAGCCTGCCAACACGACGCGACGCGTCGCCGAGCTGCTGATGAATCTCCTGCATGATGCAGGCCTGCGCACCAAGGGGGACAAGCTCGATCTCATCCTTGCCCAATGCATGGACAATCAGGTAGCCGAGAGGCTTTTCACCCACAAGGCAGTCAGCGCACTTTTCAGCTACACGGATATCAGTTTAATGGGCAATCCATTAAAAGTTAATAAGCAAACAAAACTCTATAGGGATAAGCCCAGCCTACACACTCTCTACCTACGCTCAGAGGCGAATTGGAAACAAGCAATTGACGATCTCGTCATTACCTACCTCCGTCGCTCCGCGCAAAGCAAGCTCACAGCGGAGCTGCTGCTCGTAGATGGCAGCCTCTACGACGACGCTGCATTCCAATCACGTCTCAAGGACGCCTTTGCATCGTTGCGCTTATGTGATGCGGGCAGTCAGCGTGGTGATATTTTCCCCCTCAACAAGCGACTCGACCAGCAGCAGTGGCAGCGCATGACGACACTCGCGGAGGGCGAGAGTTGGTTGCTCGCTCCTGAAAAGCAAAGACCAGCACAGCCCCTGTATAAACCTGCGATTCGCTTTGGCGTAGCGCTTGACTCAGAGCTCCTAGAGGCTAGCTGCTCTGACAAGCTAGCACCGCATCTCTCTGTGGTGCGTATCAATCATGCGGAGCAGGCCATTGCCTTTCAAGCGCGTGTCTCTCACTCCTACGCGAGCCTCTATAGTGAGGATGCGCACTTTATCCAGCTCTGGCGCTCGGGTATGAAGGCGCGTCAGCTCTATATCAATACGCCAGCACCCATAGCCCTCACGGAGCGTGTCGCTCAGGGGACGCAGACCCAGATCCTAGACCGCCAGTACAGCGGCGACTTCCTCCCCCGACGCGCGCGCTGGGAGGAGATCGGGCATCCGATGCGCCTCGGCAAGACGGCAAATCTGAGCTTCAAGCCATGGGACCTGATCAAGCCGCTGATGGAAGGCAATGCCAAGATGCGTCTCCATACGGCTTGTGAATCCATCAACTACTGGTGGGAAGAGTACTATGGCACGCAGAGTCGTCACGAACTACTCGACGGCTGTGTCTTGGAGCGTCGTAGCCTCTATACCTCTCTCTGCCTCCGTATAGAAGAATCCCTCAGCGATGCCCAAGCGGCATTGCTCCTATCAGCCGCCCTCCGCACGGGGCAGCAGCTTGAGTTTAGCTTTGGCGCAGCAAGACCCTGGGCTGAGGAGTACCTGCGTGATCATCAGCATGAGGTGATTGTGGAGGATATGAGCCAATTTCAAGCGCGTTTCAAGCAGATTGCAGAGAAAGAAATGCTCTTGCGTATACCCCACGCAGATGAGCAGACGCGTCGCCTAGCCGCAAAATGGCTCATCCCTTTACGAGATGAGCCTGTGATGACGCAGGGGCGTGCTGAGCTGATGCTGCTTTGCGCGGATCAATGGTGCCTCTCACGCGAAAAACCACTCACGACAGCTTGAGTGCCCACTTGAGGTACTTGAGCGATTCGCCCCAGATTTGGCTGGGTGCTATGCCGAGGACGACCACGACGACTGCTTCACCATTCATCGAGCCGGTGGAGATGAGGCAGCGTCCTGCGGCATTTGTATAGCCTGTCTTCATACCATTCACCCAGGGATGTCTGCGTAGCAGCTTGTTGGTGTTGTTCACGCGACGTGTCTTACCATTGCTGAGGGTGAATTGATAGTGAGGCACATCGACGATGGAGCGGATGAGGGGATTATAAAATGCCCAGCAGCCCGCCTTGCCCATATCGTAGGCGGTGGAGTACTGCTGACCGGGGAGACCGTGAGGGTTCACAAAGTGAGAGTTGTGCATCCCCATGCGCCCTGCGCGTGCGTTGACTCGCGCCATAAAGGCACTCACCGATCCCGCCGTGTCACGGGCGAGAGTCGTCGCCACATCATTGTAGCTCGCGGTCAGCATGGCGCGTAGCAGATCGCGACGCTTGTAGCGATCTCCCGCTCTCAGGTCCATGCGGATGCGAGGGGTTCTCAAATCGCTGCTTGTGATAGTCGCGTAGTCATCGAGGCGCCCCGCGTCGATGACGGTCAGCGCGGTCATGACCTTTTGCGTGCTGGCGACTTGGCGGCGTGAGTGCGCGTTGTGACCGTAGATGAGTCTGCCTGTTTTGGCATCAAAGACCGCGATAGCCTTGGCCTTGGGGCTGGGGGCAGGCGTCGTCGGCATGCTCAGGGAGCGGGAGGGGCGCAGCGGGTTGCTGGCGTACTGATCCGCTGGGCTCGTCTGGGGAGATGGGCTCGCGGCCTCGCTAGGAGGGGAGAGCTCGCCTGGGGTGTAGGGTTGTTCTTTGGTGGTGATGGGCTTCTGTTGCTGAGTGAAGTCTTGCTGGCTCGTACAGGCCGTGAAGAGCAGTGCTGTAAAGCCTGCTAACAAAGCGGTATTTCTATAAGAATAATGCATGAATAAATGTTGGGGGTATGGATGGAGGGGTGGTGGGGGGAAATCAGCGCAGGGCAAATTGTGCCCCTGGCTGCGCGACGATGATTCCCTTGATCTGCAGGCGCATGAGCAGAGGGTTGAGCTCATGCGCCCCCATGCCGGTGGCGACACAGAGACTCTCAAGGGAGCGTTGCCCCGCGGCGATTGCATCGACAATGTGCTGCTCCTTGGTCAGGAGCATATCGGTGCTAGCGGGGTTTTGAGGAGGGGAAAAGAGATCGCACGGTGTGCTCTCCACGCTGGATTGCGCACTCTGATCCCATCGCATATCGGCGATGAGCTGCTGCGCCTGAGAGCAGAGGATGGCACCATCGCGTATGAGCTCATGGCAGC
Organism: uncultured Akkermansia sp.; assembly: GCA_964370355.1. GTDB lineage: Bacteria > Verrucomicrobiota > Verrucomicrobiia > Verrucomicrobiales > Akkermansiaceae > Akkermansia. The sequence continues at coordinate 11,399 of CAYJJA010000072.1, forward strand.
CAATAGAGTGGAGACCGTAGATAGAGCCCGGTACCGCAAAGACGCAGCGTCCGTATTCATCCGCCGCGAGGCGTGCCGTGTGGAGCGAGCCGCTGCGGTTGGGCGCCTCGACGACGAGTGTCGCCTGACTCCATGCAGCGACGAGGCGATTGCGCTGGGGGAAGCTCGTGCGACTCGGCTGCATGTACATGGGGAACTCACTCACCACGCTGCCGCCATTCTCGATGATACGCATCGCTAGCTCTAGATTCTCCTGTGGGTAAAAGCAGCCATGCCCCGAGCCTATCACGCCAATCGTGTGCCCTCCCGCTTGGAGAGCTCCCTGATGCGCGGCGGCATCAATACCCAGAGCGAGCCCCGAGATGACGCTACAGCCCTGATCGCAGAGATCGCGGGCGAATTGCTGCGCGGCTTGCCGCCCGTAGGTCGAGCAGCTGCGCGAGCCCACGATGGAGACCGCCTTGCTGAGGGGCTGCGCGATGGAGGCTCCCTTCACATAGAGAATGATGGGGGCATCATTCATATGGCGTAGGTTGTGTGGGTACTGCTCGTCATTGATACTCACAATACGCACCCCCATCTGAGCCGCTGCTTCGCGCTCACGCGTGACATCGGTGCAGCTCTCCCATTGGGTGATGGTGCTGGCTATCTTTCTGCCTATGCCATTGACGCGCTCCAGCATGATGCTGGGGGCTGCGAGAGCGAGCTCGGCTGAGCCAAAGAAGTCAAGCAGGGCGCGGATGCGAATCGCGCCTATACCGGGGATGAGATTGAGCGCGAGCAGCGCGTCCTGAGAACTGATGTTCTTCATTGAGGCGTGACGATGAAGTCGAGTCCGAGATCCAGAGAGGGAACAGAGTGCGTCAGGCAGCCAAAGCTCATGAAGTCCACACCTGTCTCCGCCGCTGCGGCAGCCGTCTCGTAGCTCAAGCCCCCCGAGGCCTCAAAGTAGGGCTTGCTGCGCTCGCCACGCAGAGCGATCGCCTCGCGCATCTGCTCATTGCTCATATTGTCTAGAAGGATATAATCAACACCCTCCATGGTGAGGAAGTCCCGCACCTGATCGAGATTATCCGCCTCTAGCTCCACCTCCACATGGGGGCGGTCGCGCTTGAGCTGATAGATCCCCTCTTGGAGGCGTGTGACATCGCCGCCTGTCATGAGGTGGTTGTCCTTGACCATGGCGCGATCGTAGAGACCGAGGCGGTGATTCGCACCTCCGCCGTGGCGCACCGCCGCCTTCTCAAGGAGGCGATAGCCGGGGGTGGTCTTGCGCGTGTCGAGCAGCTGGCAGGAGGTGTGTGAGATGCGCTGGACGTAGTGCGCCGTCATCGTGGCGATGCCCGAGAGACGTTGGATGAAGTTGAGCGCCGTGCGCTCCGCTCCGAGAATGGAGCGCGCCGAGCCCTCGATGCGCATGACCACATCCCCTGCTTCGAGTA
>CAYJJA010000073.1:0-1542 GCA_964370355.1 uncultured Akkermansia sp.
GAGGCGCAGTGGGCGGCCTTGATATCATGTGCCATATCGCCGATAAAGGCAGTCTCACAGCTGCGCAATCCATGCTGCTCCATGAGCTGTCCTATGTAGAGCTCCTTGTTGTGCACACCGGAGTGAATATGCTCAAAGTAACGCTCGACACCGAGCTGGCGCGCCTGCTTGGCATAGGCCTTGCTATCAGAGCTCGTGAGGATGAAACAGCGTATCGCGCTGCGAGCGCAGTACTCTAGAAAGCTACGTGCATGGGGGAGTAGGGGGACGCTGACTTGCGCGTGACGGAAGGCATAGCGGAAGTGATCCTCAAGCTCCTCCATGGGCGCGTTGGGGATTTTTTCTTTGTAGTAGGCAGGGTAGGGGAGATAGAACTCGGTGCGGAAGTCCTCGACACTGAGGATGGGCTGCTGATATTGCTTGAGTACGTGGTTGGTTGCTTCGACGGTGAGGGCGAGGTCATCGCAGAGTGTGCCTGACCAGTCAAAGATGAGGTTGCGGAAGATCATGATGCTGTATTTTAGTGAAAATCAGGTGCGGCGTGTCTTGAGACGCTCGTATTGGCGGCGTTGCTGCGCGCGCCAGTGGCGGGGATTGAGGAAGGGATTGTCCTTCCCAAATTTGGCCCAAGGACCATAGGGCACGAGGGGGAACTCAACAAAGCGCCAATGCACTACGGCATGCCCACTCTCAATGCCGAGGTAGTCGCGTACCGCTGGCGAGATGTCTATGCCAGCACCCTTGTTGTGATGATTCTTCGGGCGCGCGTTGCCAAAGACATAGGCCCAGTCATCGGTGACAAAGGGACCACAGTCCTCCCACTGCGCAAAGCAGTAGCGACCCTTGTAGTAGATCTGCACCCAGGTGCCTTGGCAGACGGAGTCGTACTTGCCCTTCTTGTCGCGCTTGTACCAAGGGATGACGCGTGCCGCCTCGGGCTTGGGGCCTCCTCTGTGAATGTCGTTGTAGGGCAGGGCGACGTAGAAGGGGTTGAGCTTGGGGATGAAGGCGAGTGGGATGAAGCGCTGGGGGCAGCGTGCTTTGCGGTCGGGATTGTCGTAGCCGCCAAAGTTCTTGTTCCACACCCTATCCCAGCTGCTGGCGGTGTTGGGCGTGGGGTTGTTTTGCGTCGGCAGCTCACCTACCCAAAAGTAGGTCGCAGTGATGTCAAAGTGCCAGCGGTAGGTACCACGGCGCTGGGGCGTGCGGTCCGTCTTGGGATCGGGGTAGCGGCCTTGTGTAGGGCGCATAGCGGTGTTGCTTGTGCGCGTGACGAGGCGGTTGCGGAGCTGGGGGCGTTGATTGGAGGCCTCGCTGACATCCGCGCAGATGGGCGTGCAAGCGAGTAGAGCTATTTGCAGGGCGTAGTGATAGGAGGAAAGGGGGCGCATGGCTGTGAATCGTGAGAATCGTTGTGCAGGTGTGTGTGGGGGGGGGGGGGGGGGGAAATTAACCATAATGAACCACCATTAAAAGGCCATCCGGGAGCCTGGATGTTCCAGCAAGTGTTAATTGGCGGCCGCCGCATTCCTGTGGTCGGAT
>CAYJJA010000073.1:1552-1988 GCA_964370355.1 uncultured Akkermansia sp.
GCGGCCGGCCGCGCGCCCGCCGCGGCGCGGCGCGGGCGGGGCCCGGGGCCCCCCCCCAAATTATCCATGATGCAGCACGCTGTCAAGGGCCTGCGGGAGCCTGTCTGGTGCATCGAGTGTGTAGTGGAGGCCGCGCGATTCCTGTCGTCGGATGGCGCAGTCGATGATGAGTGAGGCGGTGAGTGCGAGGTTGCGCAGCTCGAGGATCTCGGGGGTGAGGCGATAGCCCCAGTAGTACTCGACTATCTCGCGGTTGATATTGCGCAGGCGTGCGGCGGCGCGTTGGAGCCTCTTGTTGGTGCGCACGATGCTCACATAGTCGCGCATCGTGCGGCGCACCTCATCCCAGCAGTGGTAGAGAATGGCGAGGTCGTCGCGCTCCACTTTCTCGCCGTGGACCCAAGCAGGGATGGGGTAGTGCTCCATCGCGTAGACG
>CAYJJA010000073.1:1998-12557 GCA_964370355.1 uncultured Akkermansia sp.
CTGCTCGGTGAGCATGCGCTCCATGGCGCGCTTGGAGATGACGAGGCATTCGAGCAGCGAGTTGCTCGCCAGTCGATTCGCCCCATGGAGTCCCGTGCTGCCCACCTCGCCCGAGGCGTAGAGCCCCCGCAGTGAGGTGAGGCCATTCACATCGGTCTGCACGCCTCCGCATTGGTAGTGCGCGCTGGGCACGACGGGGATCATCTCTTTGGCAGCATCTATGCCATAGCTCAGGCAGGTCTCATAAATGTAGGGGAATCGCTCCGCCATGAAGCCTGCGGGCTTGTGCGTCATATCGAGGTACATGCAGGGGTGAGCCGTGCGCAGGATCTCGGCATTAATAGCGCGCGCGACGATGTCGCGCGGAGCGAGATTCTGCCGCTCATCGTACTTGTGCATAAAGGCCTCGCCATCCGGACCCCGCAGCACACCGCCCTCGCCGCGCACCGCCTCGGAGATGAGAAAGGAGAGTCCTTGGCGAATCGCACTATGAGGATTGTAAAAGGTCGTGGGGTGGAATTGGACGAACTCCATATTCGCCACACGCACCCCCGCACGCCATGCCATCACCATCCCATCGCCCGTCGCCGTCGTCGGATTGGTCGTGTACATGTAGACGCGCCCCGTGCCGCCTGTCGCTAGCAGCACGCGATCGCTGCGGTAGATCTCGACCTCTCCCGTGTCTCCTTGGAGGACGTAGGCGCCGAGCACCCGATCTTCTGTCACCAGCCCCAGCTTGGCGGTGGTGATGAGGTCGATGGCGTAGCGGTCATTGAGTAGCGTGATCTTGGGGTGGGCGCGTGCGCGCTCGAGGAGCTTGGAGCTCATTTCCAGACCTGTCGTGTCTTTGGCATGCAGGATGCGACGCTTGCCATGGCCGCCTTCGCGTCCCAGCGCGTAGCTGCCGTCTTTCTTCGTGTCGAAGTCAACGCCCCACGCGACAAGATCCTCGATCACCGCAGGGGCATCTCGGATGATGCCGCGTACGATTTCTTCGCGGCACAGTCCAGCCCCAGCCGTGAGAGTGTCTGTCACATGCTCCTCAAAGCTGTCATGCTCATCCATGACAGCGGCAATGCCTCCCTGTGCTTTGGCTGAGCTGGATTCCAAAAAATCCTTGGACTTGCTCAGCACAATGACCTGTCCATATTCTGCGGCACGTAGGGCAAAGCTCAGACCAGCAATTCCGCTGCCAATGACGAGAAAATCAGAAGTAATTCCCATAATGTGTCTGCCTATAGTATAGCAGATTCGCACCCTAAGTCACGCCAAAAAAATGCGGCGTACGGTAGAGTGCTCTCCTACTCTTAATCATTGCAGGACTGAGATCTTGAGATAAAGATAGTCATGCTGTATGCCACAGGGTGCGCGTGCGCTCTTTGCGCCAGCCAGAGCTGATGGCAGAGCGTCTCATAGGGCTGGGCTCTTTTTCTTGGCAAAGTGCAACCAGTGCGCGTCGGGCTCCGTCTTAGAGAGGTCGCGCAGCTCGTAGAGCGGGCTGGCGATGAGCTGGGTGTAGATCTCCTCTTTCTCGCTGGCAGGGAGAATGACGTGATCCACCGCCCCTTGGGCGATGAGCTCAAGGCTGCTTTCTTCGAACTTATTAAAAGTGCTCTTGGGAATGTAGGGTTGGAAGAAATAGGGGCTCTGCGGCAGAGTATCAAGCTCATGATAGAGATCAAAGTAGGTCGGAGAAAAGCCTACGGAGATGATCTTGCTCTCGGGCTTGATATGCTGGGCCACATAGTGATTGAGCTGATTTGTTCTCCTGCTCACGGCTTGCTTTTCTGATTGGTAGCGGAGGATGAAGGCTGTAAGTGCCAGTGCGATCATGGCTATTGATGCACGATAAAGCAGAGTGCGAAGACGCTGGGACTTGATGAATATCCGCACCATGCAGGGTATCCTATACAGCAGGAAAATGAGGCTGAGTATAAAGAAGGGATGCAGGGAGATGTAGTAGTACTCTCTCATGACAGGGGTCGCTGCCGCAGCCATGAGGGTCAAGATCATCGAGAGGAGGCAGGCGATGATGCTGAGGAGGTTTTTCTTGTACTCAGGCCAGAGGACAAAGCAAGAAAGCAGCAAGAGCAGTCCCAAGAGGATGGCGGGGATCTTGATGTAGAAGAGCAGCTGCAAGCCTATGGGATGAGGCCAGATCAGGCGGCTGAGTACCTCGGCTGGGTCGCTGATAAAGATGCTTGTTTGCTGACTACCATAGCTTTGATTGAAGGTTATGTAGTTTTCCCAAACGAGCTGGGGGTTGACGAGGGCAAAGACGAGAGCCGAGATCAGAGCAAAGGCAAGCGAGCACTTGAGGAGCTGCTTGACGAGTACGCCTTTTCCATTGTGCTTCCAGAGCTGATAGAGCTCAATGAAAAAGAAGGGAATCCAAAAGGCGCAGAGGATAAATTTGCTATAGAGGGCAAGGCTCGTACACACACCAAGCACGAGGAGGATGGGACGCTGTGAGCCCGTCTTGTACTTGTGAATAAAGTAGTAGAGAGAGAGCAGCTGGAGGCTAATGAAGAGGTCGGTGACATTGGCACTATAGCTCCCCAAGACCGCTGGTAAAAGGATGATTAAGAAAAGCGATAGCTTTTCTGTGAGGTAGAGACGCGCGAGCTTCCATGAGTAGAGCAGCACGACAAAGCTGCTGAGGCATTGCGCGATGAAGAGCGCGAGATGCTGCTCACCTCCCGCCATCCAGAGAAAGGGCACGTAGAGCAAAAAGAGCAGGGGTCCTTTATGATCCCAGAGATCGGCATAGATCATCTTGCCATCGAGTACTCCTTGGGCAATGAGGGTAAAGATATGCTGATCCCCGCAGTGCTGGTGCAAGAGAGGGGCACTATCGACTTGCCCGAGGTTGAAGACAAAGCCCAGTCCCGCTGTCCAGAGAATGGCATAAAAAATGAAAAAGACGAGCAGTCTGACGGATGGCTTGGCGGTCGCAGCTTGCATGGTGTAGGATGTATGGTATGAGTTGAAAAGCCAAACTGATGCTCAGAGAGAGCTCTGAGCATCAGTTTGAAGCTTGAATCGAAGGGACTAGCGTACGAGGCTCGTTCCTGTCATCTCAGCGGGGATAGCCACGCCGAGGAGATCAAGGATGGTGGGGGCGATATCGCCGAGCTTACCATCGCTGAGCTTCACCTTGTCTTGGTCAGATCCGCAGTAGAGCAGATCGACGAGGTTGGTGGTGTGTGCTGTGTTGGGAGAGCCATCGGCATTGAGCATCTGCTCGCAGTTGCCGTGGTCAGCGCAGATGAGGCAGCAGCCTCCCAGCTCCAGTACCTTGGTGACACTGGCTTCAAGAGCGCGGTCCACCGATTCGCAGGCGGCGATACCAGCCTCGACCACACCGGTGTGGCCTACCATGTCAGGGTTGGCAAAGTTCATAATCACTGTGTCGTAGTTGGCGACAGCGGCGACGAATTTTTCTGCCACCTCACCGATGCTCATCTGTGGCTTCTCGTCGTAGGTAGCTACGTCGCGAGGGGAGGGGACGAGGATGCGATCCTCGCCAGGGTATTGCTCCTCGACACCACCGTTGAAGAAGAAGGAGACGTGTGGGTACTTCTCGGTCTCAGCGATGCGCAGCTGCTTGAGACCTGCCTCAGAGACGATCTTGCCAAAGATATTTTCGAGCGTCTCTTGCTCAAAGACGACAGGCGAGGGGTAATGAGCCTCGTACTCTGTCATTGTGATGTAGTGTACCTGAGGCGTGACTGTGCGCTCAAAGCCGTCAAAGTCGGGGAAGAGTAGGGGGCGGGAAAGCTCGCGCACGCGGTCGGCGCGGAAGTTGAAGCAGAAGACGACGTCGCCATCGCGCACACGCTGTGTATCACCCTCGACGAATACGGCAGGATCGAGGAACTCGTCCGTCTTGCCCTTCGCATAGCTCGCGGCCGCATACTCAGATGGCGTGCCCTCAAAGGCCTCACCCTGACCACGCATGATGGCATCCCAAGCAATCTGGACTCGCTCCCAGCGCAGGTCGCGATCCATCGCGTAAAAGCGACCAACGACAGTCGCGATCTGAGCTCCCATGCTCTCACAGGCAGCCTGGAGATCCGCGAGGTAGCGTGTACCGCTCTTGGGGTCGCAGTCGCGGCCATCGGTGATGGCGTGGATCATGATGTCCTTCACACCCGCCTCGGAGGCGATCTTGATCACACCGATGAGGTGGTCAATGTGGGAGTGTACGCCACCATCCGAGACGAGGCCCATGAGGTGGAGGCGGCTGCCCTTGGCTTTTTCCATAGCCTCGACGAGTACTGGATTGTGCGCGAGGCTCCCGTCTTCAATCGCATTGGTGATGCGGCAGAGGTCTTGGTAGACGATGCGTCCAGCTCCGAGATTGAGGTGGCCTACCTCGGAGTTGCCCATCTGACCCTCGGGCAGGCCGACGGCTTGACCAGAGGCGGTGAGCAGTGAGCGTGGGCAGCTAGCCATGAGCTTGTCGGTAAAGGGGGTGCTCGCGAGGATGGTCGCGTCACCATTGCGTTCTGCGGCTTCTGGACCGGCAGGATTCAAGCCCCAGCCGTCACGGATGATTAAAACAACGGGTTTGTGTGACATGCCGACACTGTAGCAACTTTTCATCGCCTTGTGAAGCATTTATTGCTAGCATAGCATTCACCCTTTTGCCCCCATCCTACAGAGAGAGAGTTATCCAGGGCTGTTGTTTTGTCATAATGATGGACTTTTTAAGGCTGTGTTATTTTTACCTTTTTCGTAAAACACGTAGTGTGAAATACTTAAAATTTATCGTTGTCTGGAGTTATTCTATTTACTATTCATCTAATAAATATTATATTTGATTGTTGTTGATGATCATGCTAATCTTACCCCGAGTCAACGAGCTCAACTCTATTCACTACTCACACCACCTTTTTTACTATGACCATTGCAACTGGATTCTACATCTTTGTTTGTTTGTTTGTCTTGTTCACCATCGTTCTGACCGCGACGACGACAGCACTTCGAGGATTCTCCTTCTTATTAGGCATTATTTTTGCCATCATTGCATGGCGACTTTTTTATCAATATGGTGTATACGTGCTGCCTATGATGGAGCTGGAGTGTAGCTATGCAAATATACAGAAAGGGGCTATGATCGCAGCGGCTAGCTGCTTTGGGCTCTTCCTTTTTGCTATCTTCTTTGTGAGCATCATCGTCTCTCGCAAGTCAAAGAAGATCACCAAGCGTGGCATCTTGACGAATACGCTGACAGCTCTCTTCTCCATCTGGATGATGATCCTTGCCTTTTTTTACGCAGGCAATCAGGAGATGATGAACTACTATTATCAAATGGGGATGTATCATAGCAATAAGGGTGCAATCCCCAAGGTAAGCGAGCTTTTGCAGTGGGATGAGGAGCTAAGAAAGTCAGAAATAGGCAAAGTCTTCCTCCAGTACAATCCCTTTGATGACACAGCACGCACGAGGCTTGCTTGTATTGTCATCTATGGCTGCACTCAGAATAAGATGAGAAAAGAGCAATTCGTCCAGCTCATTTCTCAACGTCACGACATTCCCAACCCCTCGCGCCTCGTCTCCTTTTTTGAGATGGAAGAGCTACGCGAGCTCTCTGACCAGGGGCGCTACGCCGAGATATTTGCCCATACGAGGCTCAAGGAATTCATCTACGCCTACGCGCCCACTCTCATGAGGCAGGCCAAGGGTGAGGAGGTGCGCACGACCGAAGACATTCTTTCTGAATTCATTCTCGATCCCCGATAGAGCAGCTCGCTAGGGACGCGGATTGGTCGCTCGCTAGGGAGATAGAATGATTTTTTAGGCGAGACAGCCCGGACATTGCCGCACCCTGTGATCCTGCTCTATCTCGACGAGCGCTGGGAGATAATCGCGGGCGCAGAGCTGTGAGTCGCCCAGCTCATTGCGCTCGCGAAAGCTGCACCCCTGTGGGGCAGCGGTGAGGTGAGGGGCGAGTCCAGGGATGGTTGGCAGAGGCTCGCCCTTGCTCCCCATGCTGGGGATGGAGGCGAGAAGTGCGCGCGTGTAGGCATGCTTGGGGCTTTGGAGCAGCGCGTGCGTGGGAGCCTGCTCGACGATGCTTCCAGCGTACATGACCTGAGTGCGCTTTGCGTAGTTGCTGACAAGTCCGAGGTCATGAGTGATGAGAATGATGGCGGTACCGAGCTCTTGCTGCCGCGTATGGAGGAGATCGAGTACCTGCTTTTGCACGGTGACATCGAGGGCGGTCGTCGGCTCATCGGCGATGAGGAGCTTGGGGCGGGTGATGAGAGCCATCGCGATGACAACGCGCTGGCGCATGCCGCCGGAGAACTCATGAGGGTAGCTCTTCGCGCGCTCCCGCGCGTTGGCAATGCCCATGAGATGGAGCTCCTCGATAGCGAGCTCTCGCGCCTCCTTCCAGCTCTTTCCCTGATGGAGTACGAGAGGCTCGGCGACTTGGTCTCCTATGCAGATGTAGGGATTGAGGCTCGTCATGGGGTCTTGGAAGATCATGCTGATGCTCGTGCCACGCAGCTTGCGCCATTCTTGTTGTGAAAGAGCGAGGAGATCACGCCCCTCAAATCGTATCTCAGACTCAGGCGCAATCACGGCGGGTGGGCTCGGGAGCAATCCCATGAGAGCGGCACTGCTCACCGATTTGCCCGAGCCTGATTCTCCGACTATCCCCAGCGTCTCACCGTAGCCAAGGCTATAGCTCAGGTCGTTGACCGCGTAGATCGCCCCCTGCTTGCGGCGGAATTGGATGCTCAGATGGCTGACTTCGAGTAGGGGGCTGCTGGTGGATGCAAGGGTCATGGGCTGCCTCTATCCTAGCGAAAGATAGCGTGAGCGTCAAGAGGAGAAAGTCTGACAACGCAAAATCCAGCGGGCAGTTTTGCTTTCCTTTGTCCCCATCTTATGCTATTATAGATCTCTGCTATGGAAGATACCCCCAACATCCCCATCATCGGCATCCATATGAATGGTAGCAGCATCGACTTTGCCGTCGTGCAGCAGAGTACCATACTCATGCGTGGAGAGCCTATGGAGATGCTCGATTATCCCTCACCTGATGCGGCTCTCGTCGAGATAGCAACGCGCCTGCTGGAGCTCAAAAAAATATGCCCAGCCGTGCAGGCGGTAGGGATGGGGCTCACGGGCTTTACCGATCATGAGAATGGGACGGTTCATTCGCTCACTGGGGTACTCGGATGGCATGATATCCCTATGCGACGCATCCTTACCGAGATCTCGGGACTGCCCGCTGCCATTGACAATGATGCCAATTGCATCGCCTACGCCGAGTGGAAAATGGGCGCAGCGCAGGGCATGAGTGATCTCATCTGCCTCTCACTCGGGCAGGGGATAGGCTCGGGAATCATCGCCAACAATCAGTTTATACGCGGTCGCTACGGCACGGCTGGCGAGGTGGGGCAAGGCAGCATTGATTACCGAGGACGCATCGGTCACTACGGGAATCGCGGAGCCATTGAGAACTACCTCGGCACGGCAACCATCGCACGCGATGCCTGCATCGCCTATGCCGCCGCGGGCAAGTCCTACACCGAGGCGCAGTGCAGCACGCGCAAGCTTGCCTCCTATGCCCAGTCGGGCTGTGCTGTCGCCCAGACCATCTGGGATGACGTGGGGCGCAAGCTCGCAAGCTCACTGGCCACCTGCTGCTACCTGCTCAATCCCGAGGCCATCATCCTCGGAGGTGAGCTGGCCTGTGCTGGTGAGAGCCTCCTTACGCCGCTGAGGCACTACCTGCGCAGTCAGCTCTTTTTCACCTATTACGACGCACTCGAGATCCTGCCAGCCCACTTTGTCGATGAGGCGGGCATCATCGGAGCTGCGCGCCTCGCCCTTGACTGCTGCCATGAGCAAGAAGAAGACTAAGAGCCACGCGAGCAGCAGCTCTGCTGCGCCCTCCCCCAAGGCGCTGGAGAGGCTATGCACCCAGCTCACCCTCAGCGAGGAGCAGGCGGCAGCCTTCACCCACGCGCTTGCGGGGCGCGATGCGTCGCGTCGTGCCCTCGTGCTCAGTGCCAAGGCACCCCTTGATTATCAGCCACCTTTTGCCTGTCTTGACACCAGCGGCAGCGACTGGGCATGGCTAGCACCGCGCTGCTACATACCCGCTGATGATACATTGAAATTGGCGCATTACGAGGACTACAAGCAAGGACTCTATTACCTCCTCGACCTCTCCTCCTGCTGGGAGAGTGCCCCTCTATCTCTCATCGAGCCCCCCGAGCGCGTACTCGACCTCTGCGCGGCCCCCGGGGGGAAAAGCATGCTCGCGCTCGCGCGTTTTGGACAGACACGCGAATATATCTGCAATGAGATCCACCCTGGCAGACGAGGTATTCTGCGCGACAATATGACCCTCTGTGGTCACAGTCAGGTCGAGATCACTGGGCTGCGCCCCGATCAATGGAGTCAGCAAGAGCGGGCCTTTGATCTCATCCTCGTGGACGCGCCCTGCAGTGGTCAATCCCTCCTCGCCAAAGGCATCAAGAATGCGGGATGCCTAGGCAGCTCCATGATTAATGGTAATGCCAAGCGTCAAAAAGGCATACTCCTCTCCATCCTTCCCCGCCTCGCGCTAGGCGCTCACCTCCTCTATAGCACCTGCACCTACACCCCCGAGGAGAACGAGAAAGTCATCGCCTACCTGCTCAAGCGACACCCCCAGCTCATCGCCTGTGAAGTAGCCAGCCTCGCGCCCTATCGCTCTACACTAAGTGAATTCCCCAGCTACAGACTCCTCCCTATGCATGGCTATGGTGCGGGGGGATTTTGCTGCCTCCTGCGTCGAAGAGCATGAGGGAAGTTCAAGCGGCTGAGGATTTATTTATTACTCATTGACATTCATAGGGAGCTTTGTTAAAGTCTCAGTATGAAGTCATTTTCTCTCTTTCTCTCAGGTATACTCTGCACCCTCCCTAGCCTTATTCAGCCCCTTTGTGCAGAACAGCTCTCTCCTACTGCTGTTCTGATGAGCGAAATGATCAAACTCTATGGAGACTATGCCGATGCTATCGGAAATATCATCAGTAATAAAAGCAGCGTCGAGGACACGACGAAAAAAATCAAAGCACTCACAGGCAACGTGAGTGGATACATAGCGAAGCTTTCGGAAGAAGATAAAAAGAATCTCAAAGAGCTCATGGGGCACCCCGATGTCGCCAAACTGCTCAAGAAGCTCCAAAGCGCCAACGCCGCGCTCACCCAAGCACTCAAGGATAAAAAATATTTTAACAATCCTGCACTCCAAGCTGCCTGCGAGGAGCTCTTACGCGTCGCTCAGTAAGGCTTGCAGCTTGTTAAGGGGGGATTTTATCCATTTTCTAGTCGAATAGGTCACTATACTCCGTCAAAAATGCAAAAAAATCCCCCTCAAAATCCTCTCGCGATTTCAAGCTGCGAGAATTGAGATCCCGCCCTTAAATGTCTCGAATTAGTTTTACGAAATGAGTTCTATGAGAACAGTTATGAGTCCGAGAGAGGTGGTGCAGATGCCTTACTATACTCTTGACTCTAGCAGATTCTGTACTAAGATTGTAAAATGAAGCCGCTCGCCCTATTCGCTCTCCTCTCTCTGACAACATGCACGTCCACCCAAGTGCGAGAGCAGTCAATTCTCTATCACAAGCAAGCGAAGCAGCTCGAGCTCAGAATCCCCAAAAAATCCCCCCACCAGCACGTCGCACAATTAACAGCCCTGCGTCAGATGGCACGCACAGGCGATGCCAACGCGCAGTGCACCATGGGCTATTACTACCTCAATATAGGACTTGATGACCAAGCCTACGCCTACTTCATCGAAGGGGTCAGACAAGAGCATCTAGGCAGCATGACAGGGGCTGCCATCTGCCTGCTCAAGGGAAAGGGGGTGAAGCGCGATACCACCAAAGCCGTACGCATCCTGCTACTCACCGCCGAGCGTGGCGATGCCCGCGCCCAGACCGAGCTCGCCCTATGCTATCTCAGAGGAGTCGGCGGGCTCAAGAAAGATGCAGATGAGGGGCTGCACTACCTGCGCGCCGCAGCGGCTCAAGGCGAGACTGGAGCTATGAGCTACCTCGCCGCGAGGCTCCTATTGAGTAAGCCCAGCTCAAAGCAGCTCACCTACCTCATCACGCTGCTCAACCACGCCGCTGAGCAGCACCATGCTCTTGCGCTTGAGCTACTCGCCTACTGCACCCAGCATGGTGTAGGAGTCCGGCAAGATCCAGATCGCGCCCTACGATTATTCACCCTAGCGGCAGAGGCTGGCTCAGCCAATGCCTTCTACAAGATCGCCCAGATTTATGCCAAAGCAAAGGGCATAGAGCGAAATGCGAGCTACATCTTCGCCCTCTACAAAGAAGCATCAGAGCTGGGCCATGAAGATGCCACCAACGAGATGGCACTCTGCTATATCCATGGTCGCGGGGTAGAAAAAAACGAACAAATAGGGCTCAAGTATTTATTAATAAATACTGTTCTCAATAATGCCGACGCCTTCTATCATCTCGGTATCATCAACAGCCAAGGGACCATCGTCCCCCAAGACGACAAACCCGCGG
>CAYJJA010000074.1:0-12301 GCA_964370355.1 uncultured Akkermansia sp.
CCGAGCCAGCCCCAGCTCCTGAACCAGCCGTCGTAGCCGAGCCCAAGCCCGAGCCAGCCACGACTCCTGCGATCAAGCTCACCCCTGCCAAGCCCATCGCGAAGCCCACGCCCGCTCCAGCCCCTGTCGCCTCCCTCGTCCTCGTCGCCAGCAACGACACCTTAGCTGACATCGTTGCCAAGGAAATAGCCGCCAAGGGTCCACGTGCTGATCTCAATCACATCGACGTCAGCCAAGTGACCAACATGAGCGGACTCTTCAAAGGCAGCAATTTCAATGGCGATATCTCCCTTTGGAATGTCGGTCGCGTCGTTGATATGTCTCACATGTTTGAGAACAGTGCCTTCAACGGCGATATCTCAGACTGGGATGTCTCCAAGGTCGTAAACATGGCAAATATGTTCTTCCGCAGCCAGCTACGCAGCGAAATCTCCCGCTGGGATGTCAGCCGCGTCATGAACATGAATCTCATGTTTGCCCACGCTGCCTTCGATGGCGATATTTCCGAATGGGAAATTGGCCCAGATACAAGCAAGGTGGGTATGTTTGATGAGTCTCAGCTTCAAGATTATACGATCGCCATCGTCCCCCCGAGCGGTCAACTGCCAACTTGGCTTGAGACTGATGCACCCGCTCCGCGTGCCCAGCCCTCTGGCACAGGCTGCATGATTGAGACCGCTGCTCCACACAAAGCAATCTATGATGGGACACGCTACGGCAAGAGGAGAATGTGCCCTATGGCTCAAAAGATCACCCAATTGGGCAATGATCATAAGATCTATGGCGTAGGTCTGCACTACTTCATCTTTGCAGGACTTGCGTTAGCCGCCCTGCTCTTTATCTACTGCCTCTACGGTATGATCGTACGTCGCGCCGTGCGTATCTACTTCAAAGAAAAAGAACGCCATATTCGCAACCTCGAAAAGCGAATGAAAAAAGAAGAGGGAAAATCCTAGCATTAAGCAGTACTAATACTCTACCTCAACACCACCAAGGGTACTCTCCGCATGGAGAGTACCCTTGCTAGGTCTGTGAGCAGCGCTAGAATTGTTATTAAAACGCATAAAAAAGGCTTGCCTCTCCCCCACATTCTGCTAGTATAAGCGCATGTCCAAACATTGGGTGTTTGGAGAATTCGTTAATTAATTTTTTTAGAAAGACAACTATGGATATTCTTCATGATAAGGATGCGGACGTCAGCGTCCTCAACGGCAAGACCGTAGCCGTCATCGGCTACGGAGCACAGGGTCGCGCCCAAGCACTCTGCATGCGCGATAGCGGCGTGCAGGTCATCATCGGTCTGCGTGCTGGTAAAAGCTGGGATAGCGCCGTACAAGACGGCTTTGAAGTACTCAGCGTCGCCGATGCCTCACAGCGCGCAGACATCATCCACATCCTGCTTCCTGACGAGTCCCATGGCTCCGTCTTTGAAGGCGAGATCAAGCCCCAGCTCAGCGCGGGCAAGGCACTGAGCTGCTCGCATGGCTTTGCCTACGTCTTCAAGACCATCGTCCCCCCCGCTGACGTCGATGTCATCCTCGTCGCCCCCAAAGGACCAGGTACTGAGGTACGCCGCGTCTTTGAAGAAGGCTTTGGCTGCCCCGGTCTCATCGGAGTCTATCAGGATGCCACAGGCAAGGCACGCGACCTCGCCCTCGCCATGGCCAAGGCCGAAGGCCTCACCCGCGGAGGTGTGCTTGAGTGCACCCTTGAGCAAGAAACCTACGAAGATCTCTTCGGCGAGCAAAACGTCCTCTGCGGTGGCATCGTTGACCTCATGAAGTACGGCTTTGAAACGCTCATCGAGGCTGGCTACCCCGCCGAAATGGCCTACTTTGAGTGCGTCCACGAGGCCAAGCTCATCGTGGATCTCATCTACGCTGGTGGCATCGAGCGCATGAACGAGGTCATCTCCAATACCGCTGAGTTTGGCGAATACTACAACGGTCCTCAGATCATCCAGCCCGATGTCAAGGAGAAGATGAAGGAATCCTTGCAGCGCATCGAAAGCGGCGAGTTCGCCCGCGTCTGGCTCGAAGAAGCCGCCAAGGGCGCTCCCCTTCTCGCCGCCAAGCGCGCCGAGCTCCACGAGCACCCCGTCGAGGTCGTCGGTCGCAAGATCCGCTCCCTCTTCGAGCGCAAGTAAGCTTTTTTGACCTATTTCTGTTATTCATGGGGCACACAATGCTGTGCCCCATTCTATTGAGAGCCTAGTTCCCTCTATGAGTACAGCCCCCCTAGCCCTAGACATCAGAGATGCGACCGTCTACCTCGGTGGCCGCGAGATCCTCCATCAGCTCAGCTGGCAGCTAGAGCGTGGAGCGCGCTGCTTTATCCTCGGCGCCAATGGCGCGGGCAAGACCACGCTCGTGCGCATGCTGCTCGGCTACGCCTGGCCCCTCTTTGGCGCACATGTCGAGGTGCTGGGCGCACGCTTTGGACAGGTGAATTTGAAAGAGCTGCGCCAGCGCATCGCCTGGGTCAGCCCCCTCGTACACCAATGGCTCGGTGGCGATCGCGCGTGGAGTGGTCGCGAGATGGTACTCTCGGGGCTCGATGGCACGATAGGACTCTTCCGCGACGCGAGCGAGCAAGAGGAGGCGCAAGCCGCCGAGCTGCTACGCCTCCTGCATGCGGAGAATCTCGCCGATCGCGCCGTGCATCAAATGAGCAGCGGCGAGCAGGTAAAAATCCTCATCGCGCGCGCCCTCATGACGCAGCCCGAGCTCATGATACTCGATGAGCCCAGCGTCTTTCTCGACCTCGCGGGGCGCGAATTCCTCCTCCAGACCATAGCGCATCTCGCCCAGAGCAAGCCCGATCTCACGATGATTTTCATCACCCAACGCCTCGAAGACATCATGCCGCGCATCTTTACCCAAGGCATGATCCTGCGCGAGGGACGCATCCTTGCCCAGGGCACACGCGACACCATCCTCACCGAAGAGTTGCTCAGCGAGGCCTATCAGCTCCCCATCCGCCTACTAGAAGGACGTGACGGCCGTCTCTGGTCCATGATAGAGCCATGACCTCCAAGAAACCCCAACCACTCAAGCGCCAATCACTCGCTGGCCAACTCCGCGAGCAGATGGAGCAGCTCATCGCCGAGGGCAGCTGGGCACTCGGGCAGCGCATCCCCGCTGAGGGGGAGCTCGCCCGCCACTTTGCCGTGAGTCATAATACCGTGCGCGAGGCCGTCCAAGGACTCATCCACGCGGGGCTCCTCAGAGCACGCGCAGGGGATGGCACCTACGTCATCGCGACTGACAGACTCAACGCTGCACTCGACCATCGCCTTGAGCAGGTCGATATGCGCAGCATCCTTGAGGCGCGACTCGCCATTGAGCAGTCCATCGTGGCACTCGCCGCCTCTCATCGCACCGATGACGAGCTCATCGCCCTTGAGCATGCGCTAAAGGACTGTAAAAATCGGCGTGGCACTGGCATAGAGGCAGACATGCGCTTCCACTGCCTCATCGCCGAGTGTACGCACAATCCCATCCTTATTCAGATCTACAGCGTCATTGCTGATTACCTCAGCCGCCACTGGGGGGAGCTGCTCCATGAAAAGCAGTACGACCCCTCCGCGATTGAGCTGCACGATGTGCTGCTTGATGCCCTCCGCCAGCGCGATGTCGCGCAGGCACAGAAAGCCGTCGAGCAGATTGTCAGCTTTGGCTACGAGGCCTACCAAAAGTACTCATCTGGAGACTAGAGCCTACTTATTCAGCGACCTTTGCTCTAGGTCGCTTTTTTTATATGCGTCACAAAGGGACAAAGATGCTCACAGGCATAGCGCATGTGAGCATGAAAAATATTGTAGTCTCTTCCGTATCAAGCGACACTCTGTGGCTGACGGCGACGACGTGCGAGAAGACTAGCTAAAGCGATGAGGCTCATTGCTGTTGTGCTGGGCTCTGGTACTACAAAAAAGAGGTTGACTGATCCATCCTTCGTTGCGACTCCGAGAGCTTTGACCGTTGTTTCGCCACTGAGAATGAACTGCACATTATTGTACCAGAAGTCATCAGGTAAGGAAGTCACACCTGCTATTTCTATACCGACCATGCCAGTTTCTATCGCGGTCATGATGGCTGTTGCCTCTGTTGTAAATGCGCTCAGGTCAAAGGTCAGTGTGCCCTCGATCGTATCTGCTAGATCCACGCCAGCGAGGGTATAGACTGTGACAGCTTCATTATGAATGCTTCCTTTACCACTCAGCTGCTGCGTCGTCAGATCAGCAGTGCCTGGTGTAATGCCTGTGGGAGCGATTGTCACATTGGTGAGCGTCGTTGATGCGGCGGCAGCATCGCTAAAGGTGACACCGTTTTCCAAGCGTACAGAGTTGAGATTGAGCGTTGCGGTCTCGAGTGCGTCGATATTGAGATTGGATATCGTAGCATCACTGACCGTATAAGCGCCGAGTGAGAGCTCAAGTGTGGTCTTTGCAGCAGCGCTGATATCTCCCGTGAGTGTGATGACATCAGTCGCGGCACTGCCGGAGAATTTGCCCCCACTCGTGATAATGATATCTTTGCTCGTGGTGCTCTCATTGGCGAATTTGAGTGTGCCATTGTCGCTGACGTTGACAGCGCCACTGCCTAGCGCAGCGTCCCCTGAGAAGGAGAGTACTGCATTGCTCCCCTTGACGGTCGTGCTGGCGTGCGTGTTGGTTCCGTTGAGTGTCGCTTTACCCGTGACCTCGACCGTACCTCCGCCAGAAATTGCATTGCCAGTAACTTGCTGGACAAAGCCTGAGCCGTCTGAGCGCGAGATGCGCAGAGTACCGCCTTCTTCAATAGCGATATCATCAGCCCATTGACCGCCTCCATTGCCCGCATCATTGGTGGCAAAATCCATCGTCGCGCCCGCCTTGATGAGAATACTTGCGTTTGTGCCCATAGAAGCGTAGTCATTTTCATTTCGTGTCTCACCTGTCCAGTAAAAGGTAGCGTCGCCTCCTATAGTCACCTTGCCCAAGCGGCTATAGCCTGCATCATAAAAGTGACCATGATAGGTGTTGTCTTCTGACATTAGGATGTCTATGTGGCGTTGAGACGAGGCCGTATTGTAAGCCGTCGATATATTCCCATAGCCTGTGAGCCCACTCAAATAGAGAGTTTTCCCAGAAAGGTTATTGCTAAGAACGATAGACTCTGTGTTTAATCCCGATGCGGAGCTGGAGGTTTCTAGAAAGAATCGAGAAGTACCACCCGCATCACTATTGTGGCTATGGATGATGGTCAAGCCGCCCTTTCCGTCAGCCGTTTTCAGCGTCCCTGTAAAGTTGGCAAGACCATTGACGAATAGATTTCCACTTGAATGCTGAGCGGAGAATGTACCAGCACCACTGATCGTCACACCCCCAGCGGAAGCATTCGTAGAAAGGGTAACACCCTCGCCAATGGATACCGTGCGACCATTGAGCCCTCCCGTATTGAAGGTAGAGTTTGTTGTGGTGTAATTAGAATTGCTTAAATTCAAATTCATCACGTTGGCATTAAGCCAAGTCACATTGCTACTGCCTACGACATCGAGGTTGAGGGTAGTGGCACCACCCTGAGCCTCCAGCGTATTTGTAAAGGTGCTATCCGAGGTGAATTGTATTGTGCCGGAGTTGTATTTGATTGCAGCTGTACCCGCTGCACCAGTCACACCCAAGGAGAGTGTACGATCTGAGAGTGTAATGTCTCCGCCAAAGCTGTTTACAGTATTAAGCTCTACAATCCCACCCCCCGAGATCGTAATGTTTGTAGTATTGCCCACGATAGAGCCTGATCCCTCAAAGATCCAATGTCCTGTGCCGCTCACAGTCATCTCTGTTGGCAGGACATCACCCGATATGGTAATAGTGCCTCCTGTATCGTCGCTGAAAGTAACGCTATCTAGATCATGGAAACGCTTGTCCGCAGGTCCATCGGCCTCAGTGATCCAGTCAACAGAATTAGTATCATCTTCATTGACCCACGTTTCATTGCCACCTGCCCATGTGAGATTTGCAGGATTAGCTGTATCTAGATATTTGAATACTACGCTGTTACCCTCTGATACAAAATCGTAGCTTGCGCGACCCGATAGACCTCGGATTACAACATTATCTAGAGTGCTATTTGTCAATGTAGCCGATGTAGTATCGAAGATCGTATAATTTCCCAGATCTAGAGCGCTGTCTATATAGATGATGAAGTCATCTGCGAGGGTAAATGCTCCGCCTTGCAGTGTCAGCGAACCACTTGTTGCTGAGAGAGTGTAGTCCCCTGTGAGTGTAACCCCCCCACTACCATTGATCACACCGCCCCCAGCGCCCGACGTGAGATTCGCATCCAAAGTGACCGCGTTTGCTCCTAGATCAATAATGCCTCCATCCGATAAATCCAGTGATCCGAAGGTAGCGGTCGTCCCAGCACTCATCGCCGAGAGATCCAATGTGGATTTAGTATCCGCGTCACCACCGCGTATCGACCAGCTGAGACCTCGTGAGAGGTCATATGATGAGCTCAAATCCAGCATGAGTGTACCACCGCCTTGGACGATCTGTTCAAAGGGCGTCGTTGGCTCAGTAAAACCACCCGATCCGCTCTTACTCGAACCGACATAGTCGAATTGCTGCGCGTATACAGAAAGCTCTGCTCCAGAGGCTATGTTAAAATTCCCCCCGCTTCGGCTCACCCATGACACGACACGGAGAGTATCCGTTCCTATTTGGAAATCGCTATCAATGATGAAATTGGTGTAGCCAGCGAGAGCTCCCGTACCTGTATAGTCGTCACCAGTCAGGTCTGTGGCGTCGGTCTGCCCCCATACGATATCACGCGCATCAGCTGCGCTTGGGGTCAAGGTATAAGTGGATGCGGCATCATTCGTCACTATAATCCCGCCGAGCTTGAGAGTGTTGAAATCTATCTTTGGCGAGGAAAATCCAGTGCCACTTGATGAATCAAATTTGATTGTAT
This sequence comes from uncultured Akkermansia sp., assembly GCA_964370355.1. Classification (GTDB taxonomy): domain Bacteria; phylum Verrucomicrobiota; class Verrucomicrobiia; order Verrucomicrobiales; family Akkermansiaceae; genus Akkermansia. The sequence continues at coordinate 6,954 of CAYJJA010000074.1, forward strand.
TGTCTAGAAGGGCGCCAGCAGTCGCGTTTGCGATTGCAGCCTCACCCGATGTATATACCCACGAATCAGAAGGAAGATCTGACCAGTTTGAGGCAAGGTGCATAGATTGATTACTTCCAGTAGTCGGACTTGTCCACGTATAGACTGCGCCATGGGCTTGAGGGGTAAGAGAGGAGATGATTATAGTGCTCACCAGCATAGCAGCAGAGAGCGTGGCTGCACTGAGAGCCTTGCGATAGGCTCGTAAGCAGGTAGAGAGTCTTATGGGAAGATTTAATTTCATGCCAGTTTTTGAGTGAAAAAAATAATGCTAACACTCCTTTCGCACGCGCATGATATAATACTGAAGTGTTTGTTGTCAAGATTATTTTCTTGCTCTTTTGCTGATTCATATTTCTTTTATTGCTTATTTTGAACGACCGATTTCTATAGTAGTTCAATTCATAGATAGAGGGTGGAGCAGGTGTTGCTGTTGGAGATGAGGCTGATCATGCTGAGCAAATAGTTCTTAAAGAGATGGGGGAATTATGTCACGATTGATCTTTTTTTCTTGCAAAGATCTGTGTTATATGTTACATGCATGACTGCTACACCTCGAATTTCTCCTATTTGAGGTTTTAACCCAACACCCGTGAATCATTCAAACACTATTTAAATACCATGGCTACACCCAAAGACGATAAGAAGGCGGTAGAGAAGAAAGCTACCACCGCGGCCAAGAAGAAGACAACAGCTGTTGCAAAGAAGCCTGCTGCGACAAAGTCTGCCTCAACCTCCAATCCAGCTACTGCCGCAGCGGGAAAAACGAGTGCCAGTGTCAAAGAAAAGCAGACGGCTGCCAAGCCGAGCTCTGCCAAAGCACCCGCTCCAGCACCCGTTGCGGAGCCTCTTGCGAGTAAAGAGAACTTTACTGCTGAGGAGAAGAAGCGACTGGCGAAGCTCCAAGGCACCATGGAGCTGCTGGGCAAAGACCCCGAGTGGACGAGCTTCCTCAATGAGCAAAAGCTCGCCCTCTACGACCTGCGCGACCAGGTCGTACCCAATATGCAGAGTGTTACGCGCGATCATCTGCGCTCAGGTGCCTCCAATGTCTCCTCCGCCTCGGGGCAGCACATGGGCGATGCGGGCAGTGAGGCTGAGGTGCGCGATCTGACGATTCGCCTCCTCGACAAGGATAGGGAGCAGCTCTATGAGATTGATGCGGCTCTTGAGCGCATACGACGAGGGACTTATGGTATCTGTGAGGAGTCGCTTGACCCCATCCCCAAGGGGAGGCTGCGCGTGCGCCCCTTCTGCCGTCTGACGGTAAAATGCCAAGAAGAGTTCGAGAAAAAATTCGGCATAGCCAGCACCTATAACTCCTCAAACTCGGAGATTATCGGCTATGCAGGATTACAAAATATTCAAGAAAGTGCAATTTCGCTTGACGAAGACTCAGAATAGTGTAGAATAGCCGCCCACAACTCAACACTTAAAAGCAGTATGCCAAGAGATATCATTATTCTGGAATGCACGGAAGCAAAGGCCGAAGGGAAACAAGCCTCTCGCTATGTGACGACTCGTAACAAGAAGAGCCTTCGTACCCCCGGTCGCTTGGAAAAGGTGAAGTTTAATCACTTCCTCAAGCGCCGCACCCTTCATCGCGAAATGCGTTAATCTTTGCTAGATATTTAACAATTATATGATCACAGAATTCAAGAGCGTTCAGCGCCGTATTCGTTTCCGTACATGCAACAAATGCATGCCACGTCGCCGCATCGACATTCCTGCAGGGGCTGTTGATATGGTCAACCCAGAATTTCTTTCCAAGTTCACCTCTGAGACGGGTAAAATCCTGCCTCGTCGTGTGACTGGAGTCTCCGCGAAGATGCATCGCAAGATCACTCGTGAGATTCGCCGCGCTCGTGCCGTTAATCTGCTTCCATAATTTCCGGCTCAGATCTCGACGGCCTCTATGTCGTTGAAAGGGGAGCTTGTTACGCGCCGAAAGGCCTGGCAAGCTCCCTTTGCGTTTGCGCCGCTCGCTTCTTTTTTCAACTCTCTACACACGCATGCAAGAGCTCAAAGACACCCAAAACGAGCCTGATACACGCCAACTATCCATCGACCGCGTTGGCATACGCTCCTTGCGCTTTCCTATAGTCGTCAAGGATAAGCAGAATCGCACGCAGTCCACCGTCGCGACACTTGCCCTGATGGTGGATCTCCCTCAGCATTTTAAGGGGACGCATATGAGTCGCTTTGTCGAGGCTTTGCAGCGTCACAGGCGCAGCCTTGATGTGCATACAGCCGTGCGTTTACCAGGGCGACTTCTTGAGAAATTTGACGCTCAGCGTGCTCGCGTTGAGATTGACTTCCCCTTCTTCCGCTTGAAGAAAGCACCAGTCACGGGGCGTGAAGGGATGATGGACTATGATGTGCGCTTTGAGATAGATCTTGAAAAAGGTCGCCAGGCGAGCTTTACACTCATACTCAAGGTCCCCGTTACCACACTCTGCCCCTGCTCAAAGGCGATGAGTGAGCAAGGAGCGCACAATCAGCGCGGTATTGTCACCTATGCTGTGCGCTTTATCGAGGAGGCCATATGGATAGAGGACCTCATTGACCTCGTTGAGTCCTGCGCGAGCTGCCAGCTCTACAGCCTGCTCAAGCGTCCCGATGAAAAATACGTGACTGATCATGCCTATGAAAATCCTGTCTTTGTAGAAGATCTCGTCCGCAACGTAGCATTGGCTACGGAGCGTCACAAGGTCTTTAGCTGGTATAGGGTCGAGGCTGAAAATTTTGAATCTATTCACAACCACAATGCTTACGCCATGATAGAGCGTCAGCTTGTCTAGAAAATATCTCTACATCACTCTACACTCAATAGATAGAAATTACATTTATGATGAAATTAGCCATGATAGGCACTGGGTACGTTGGACTCACCACAGGCACATGCTTTGCCGAAGTAGGTCACCACGTCATTTGCGTGGATAGCAATGCGCAGAAAGTAGCGCAGCTCAGCGAGGGCTATATTCCTATATACGAGCCCGACCTTGAGCCTTTGGTGAAGTCCAATGTCGCAGCTGGGCGCCTCAGCTTTACCACGGATCTGGCGCGTGCCGTGCATGAATCCGACGTTATTTTTATTGCCGTGCCTACTCCTCCACAGGAGGATGGCTCAGTTGATCTTTCCTACATTGACGCCGTCTCACGCGAAATCGCCGAGGCCCTGCGCCCTGAGCATAGCTACCGCGTCATTGTGGACAAGTCCACCGTCCCTGTCAGCACCGGCTCCAAGGTCGCACAGGTCATGATGCGCTACGCCGCTGACGATGTGAATGTCGATATCGTCTCCAATCCCGAATTCCTCCGCGAAGGCTCTGCGGTGCACGACCTGCTGCGACCCGATCGCATCGTTATCGGTACGGATTCGGAGCGAGCAATGGATATTATGAAGCGCGTCTACCAGCCCTTTGATGCGCCCATCGTCGAGGTGGATCTCGCCTCAGCCGAGCTTATCAAGCATGCGGCCAATTCCTTCTTGGCGATGAAGATCTCCTTCATCAATGCCGTAGCCTGTGTCTGTGAAGCAGCGGGGGCAGATGTGAAGAAGGTGGCTCGCGGTATAGGGATGGACAAGCGCATTGGCCGCGAGTTCCTCAATGCGGGGCTTGGCTACGGTGGCTCCTGCTTCCCCAAAGACGTCAAGGGCTTTATCCACGTCGCCGAGCAACTCGGAGCTCCTCTAACGCTCTTGCACGAAGTAGAAGTCATCAACGAGAAACAGCTCGATCGCTTCCTCAGCCGCGTACGAGAAAAGCTCTGGGTGCTGCGCAACAAGCGCGTCGCCGTCTGGGGACTCTCCTTTAAAGAAAACACCGACGACGTGCGCGAATCCGTCGCCATCAAGCTCATCAAACGCCTCTGCGCCGAGAAAGCCATCGTAACAGCCTATGACCCCCAAGCCGCTGAGACGGCCGTTTCTGAGCTCGAAGGCTACTCGTGCGAGATCGCTGATGATATGTACGAATGTGCTCGCGATGCCGACGTGCTCATCGTCGCCACCGAGTGGAAGCAATTCGCCCTTGCTGATTTTGCCAAGCTGCGCGAGGTCATGAAGCTGCCCTTCATCTTCGATGGGCGCAACATCATGCACGCCAACAACGCCACCCACGCTGGCTTTGAGTACCACTGCATAGGTCGCCCAGCTCAGTACCCCGAAAAGCAGTAAAATCCCCCCTCAACGGAAGCAATAGCAGATATGAAGATCGTCTTGCAGCGCGTACACTCGGCCAATGTCCGAGTGGATGGGCAGATCGTCGGTGCTTGTCAGCAGGGCTATTGCCTCCTTGTGGGCATCGAGGCTCACGACACGCAGGCAGAGCTAGACCTCATGGCCAAAAAGCTCGTGCAGCTGCGCGTCTTTAGCGATGACAAGGGCAAGATGAATCGCTCCATCCTCGATGTAGGCGGCTCCATACTCTGCGTCTCACAATTCACCCTCCTTGCTGACTGTAGCTCGGGGAGACGCCCGTCATTTCTAGCGGCGGGCTCCCCCGAGCATGCGAGGCAGATGTTTGCTGCCTTTGTAGAGTCGCTCAAGGCCTACAAGATCCCTGTCGAGACAGGGATCTTTGCCGCTGAGATGCAGGTCGAGATTCATAACGACGGGCCTGTCACCTTTGTGTTGAATTCAGCGGATCTATAAAGGGTCTCTATGAATTCGTCGAGACAATAGCTGCGCCCTAGCTAGCTTTTGAGGCAGCTGTCATCATGTGTGGCTAAAGCTCGCGCTCTCTTCCCCTCCGATAGCTGCTCCGCTGGAATGCTTGCGTAGGTAATCCAGCGCGTTTTTGAAATCACGCAGAAAGAGCTTGGCCATATCCATGGAGAAGCCCTGCCGGATGACGAGGCGCATCACGACCAGACTATTGATATTTGCAGGCATACTGTAGGCAGGGACTTGCCAACCACGCATGCGGAGGCGATCGGAGAGCTCGTAGAGGGTGAAGCCCCACTGGCTCGCCTCAGTCATGCTAAAACAAAGCGAGGGGATGCCCTGCTTTGGATTGCCCGAGGTAATGAAGGTAAAATCGCCCAGCTGCGCAATCTCAGCGGAGAGCCACGCCGCGACACGGTAGCAGGCCTCATGTATTTGCCTGTAACCCGCCATCCCGAGGCGTACAAAGTTGTAGTACTGCGCCACGACCTGACCTGCGGGGCGTGAGAAATTAATCGCAATAGTGGGGATGCTGCCGCCGAGATAGTTCACATTAAAGATCAGCTCCTCGGGCAGATCCGCCTTGCTGCGCCAGACCACCCAGCCGCAGCCCAGTGGCGCAAGGCCGAACTTGTGCCCA
>CAYJJA010000075.1:0-11917 GCA_964370355.1 uncultured Akkermansia sp.
AATTCAGAAAATCGCTTCACGAGGCAGCTTTTGAGTGCTTTTAGGCTGGATTTCCTCCGAATTTTCGTCTCAGAGGACACTCTGAGACGAAAATCCGTGAAAAATCCAGCTCTAAAATCATCTCAAAATCTTACCTCGCGAGAAATTAGACCCCCCCTAAATCACCATCACGAATACCACCATGAACACTCCCTCCTCCCCCCGCTCCCACATCCTCATCTACGGCACCATCGCGATTGACACCCTCTACGCCCCCACGGGGCAGGCCGAGGAGATCTTTGGCGGCTCGGCCACCTTCGCCGCGCTTGCGGCACGCCTCCTCAGCGACAAGGCGCAGCTCGTCGGCGTCGTCGGCAGCGACTTCCCCCAAGAATACAGGGATCTGCTGCATGCGCAGGGCGTGGGCATGCAACATGTGGACACGCTGGCGGGCCGCACCTTCGCATGGACTGCGCGCTATGAGGATGATATCAACGTACGCGAGACCATCGAGACGGTCATCGGCGTGCAGGAGCACTGGGAGATGACGCTGCCCGAGTCCCTCAAAGACCCCGCCGTCGCCATCGTGTGCAACTCCTCCCCCGAGCTGCAAGAGCGCTTCATAGCCCAATGCCGCTCCCCGCGCTTCATCATGCTCGACTCGATGAAGCTCTGGATGCTGCTCAGCCCCGAGAAGCTGCGCGCGCTGCTCGCCCGCGTCGATCTCGCCCTCATGAACGAAGAGGAGGCCGAATACTTCGCCGGCACGAGTGACCTCCACGAGGCGGGACGCGCCCTCCTCGCCGCAGGTCCTCGCTACGCCATCATCAAGCTGGGTAGCAAGGGCTCGATGCTCTTCTACGCCGACGCGCAAGGCGAGCTCCAAGTCGTCACCTGCCCCGCCCTCTATCTTGAGAACGCCATCGACCCGACAGGTGCAGGCGACTGCTACCTCGGCGCTCTGGGCGCGTACTATGGCGAGCATCTTCTCGATCAGTCCACCCCCACGGCCGAGCAATGGCTGGAGGCGATGCGCTATGCCTCCACGGTCGCCGCCTGCGTCTGCGAAGGCATGGGCACGACAAGCCTTGTCACCACCACCGCCGAAATCATCCAACAGCGAACGCAACCATGAAAACAGCCCTTATCCCCCTGCCCCTCGCCCTTGCGGCATGCTGCTTGCTGAGCTCCTGCCGCGTGGGGATGTTCACAACTGATAGCTCGCAACGCCTTGAGGCTGCCCTGCGAGGAGGCGAAGCTTGATAGCTGGGTCGAGTATCGTAGAACAACCACCTATGGTCTGCAGCCCACGTGGGGCACGGGCAAGGGGGAGCTGGTGCTGCTCCCTGCCAAAAAAATCTTTCTCCCCCTGCGCTTGCGTCGCGCAAATGAGCAATTGGAAAAGCTCTTGATGCAGTACGGCATCAAGGCAAGGTACTTCTCAAAAGATGATGCCTTTAGAAGCCCCTCGACGATCTCTTACTTGCAATCGGATTTCCCCCCATCAGCAGCGAAGGTGCGCCGCATCGCCATCCCCCAACTCGAACAGGCACTCAAAGACAAGATCTTCCTTTACCCCAGCCATTATTATACAAAGCCCTAAAAAGCAAAAAACATACGTACACATACAATAGTTGTACAAGAAAAGAATTGAGATTATAATATGCTTTTCATTACAAAAAATAGAGAATAGTAATGAAAATCGCTTTTCTGTGATATCTGCCCGATTAACCACGCAAACCGACCAACAAGCATATGAACAAAGTCACTTTATCAATCTGTCTCGCACTGGCATCATGCACCCTGCTGAGCTCCTGCCGCGTCGGGATGTTCACCGCCGATAGCTCGCAACGCCTCGAGGCCGCCCTGCGCGACGGCGAAGCCGAGCACGCCAGCTATTCCGATCTCCAATGGCGGCTCACAGACGAGGCGGTCATGGAGGCCACCCTAGAAGATGGGCGCAAGTACTACTTCCTCCCCGTCGAGCTCTCAGCCAAGGTCGAGCTCGACAGCTGGCTCGAGTATCGCAGGTCAACCACCTATGGTCTGCAGCCCACATGGGGCTCGGGCAAGGGAGAGCTGGTGCAGCTCCCTGCCAAAAAGCTCTATATGCCCCTGCGCTTGGCATCGACGAATGAGAAACCCCGCGAGTTCTTGAAGCAATACGGTGTCAATGCGACCATGTACCGCAAAATGGATTCAGCCTTCAAGAGTCCGCAGTCAATCTCCCACCTGCCATCAGACTTCCCCCCTGCGTGTATGAAGATACGCCGCATTGCCATTCCCCATCTCGAAAAGGCGCTGAGAGGCGAAATCAAGATTTTCGGTCATTATTATTATACCAAACCCAGCAGCGGAGTAAGAGTGGCGGAGATGGCGACGCATGTGCTCGTCGATTTCCCCGTGGCAGCCGTCGGCTTCGCCCTAGGCTCGCTCTATGAGACCCTCTTTGGATGGATGAGAGAGGCAACGCCCCCGAGCCTTAAGAGGGATCTTTAAAACCGAGATTGTAAATCCCCCCTCTAGCTCATCGGGGGGGGGGAAAGATGGAGCGATTCGCGCAAGCGGCTAGGTCTCAAGACATCAGCCTTTCCATACTGCTTTGAGCAAAGGCGGATTGCACAGGGGCTGGTAAGGCGCAGAGTGTGGGAGCGAGTGTGGTGTATGCTTTCATCGAGTTTCATTCTATCATCTTGCTATCAATAGGTAAAATCAAAAGTCGTTTTATGAGAGCGCGTGTCCTGTCTCTCACCGTCGCAGAAAAAAGGAGGCTTCGAAGATCGTGTGATCCTTGAAGCCTCCTCTAAAAGAGTGTAATCTTGGCAAGAATTATTTCTTCTTGCTACTCTTTTTAGAAGCTGCCTTGGGAGTTGGGAGAGCTTTCTTGAAGACAGAAGAAGGCTTGAAGCCCAGTGTCTGAGAAGCTGCAATCTTCATGGTCTTACCCGTTTGAGGATTGCGACCGGTGCGAGCGGCGCGCTTCTTCATTTCAAAAGTACCAAATCCGATGATTTGGACCTTTTCCTTAGCGACGGCTTCACTAATAGAGTCGAGAACGGCCTTGAGGGCAAGTTCAGCGGACTTCTTGGTGACGTCTTCGCCTAGTTTTTCCTGAATCTTATCTACAAGTTGAGTTTTGTTCATAGGCATGTATGATAACATCTTTATCTCGCTTAGCAAGAGGAAAAACGCTCACTCTAACATATTTTTTTACTCTTAAATCAACTTTGCATGATTAGAGAATAATACGATACTATTCAATGTAGTTAAACGTTTTCCCTCTTTTGAGCGCCTCTTTACAGCCTCAACAAGACTAGCTCTTCCACGATTGGGCGGCAATTGCGTCGCGCATCTCCAGCACGGAGGATTGAAAACCAATTATCAGCGCACGTGAGACAATCGTATGACCTATATTGAGCTCTTGGAGATGGGGCACCTCGGCGAGGTCAGCGAGATTGCTCAGCTGGATGCCATGCCCCGCGTGTACACGCAGTCCGAGCTGGTGTGCTTCACCTGCGGCAGCGATGAGGCGGCTGAGCTCTTTCTTGCGTGCATCTCCCTGCGTGTTGGCAAAACAGCCCGTGTGCAGCTCGATCATGGGGGCTCCCAGCTGGGCGCTAGCGCGTATCTGCTCGCCATCGGGATCAATGAAGAGGCTCACCTTGATACCCGCCTCGCTGAGCGCAGCCACAATGGGCGCGAGTAAGTCGAGCTGACCTGCGACGTTGAGCCCGCCCTCAGTGGTGACTTCCTCGCGCTTCTCGGGGACGAGGCAGACATAGTCGGGCTTGAGATCGAGGGCAAAGGCGAGCATCTCTGGGGTGGCAGCCATCTCCAGATTCAGGGGGAGTGAGATGTGCTCGCGGATATGGTAGGCATCCGCGTCTTGCATGTGGCGTCTGTCTTCGCGTACGTGAATGGTGATGGAGTCGGCGCCACCCGCCTGCGCCGCGCGGGCGGCCTCAAGGACGGAGGGCTCGGCATGGGGGGCATCGAGCATGCCCTGATAGCGAGCTTGACGTAGGGTGGCAACGTGGTCAATATTAATACCTAAAAGCATAATTTTATTTGTATAAGTGGGTGTCTTCAATCAAAGCGACCGCATCCATGGATGCGGTCGCGGAAAAATCTCGTCTCAGAGTCTCTTTAATGCAGGAAATGGCGTACACCGGTAAAGATCATGGTGATGCCAGCAGCATCGGCGGCATCAATGACCTCTTGGTCGCGTATAGAGCCCCCTGGCTGGATACAGGCAGTAGCCCCAGCGTCAATAGCTGTTTGCAGACCATCGGCAAAGGGGAAGAGACCATCGGAGGCGATCACGCTGCCCTTGAGCTGGAGACCAGCCTGACCCGCCTTCCAGACGGCGATCTTGGCCGAGTCCACACGGCTCATCTGACCTGCACCGATACCGAGCGTGCCGTTCTTGTTCGAGAAGACGATGGCATTGGAGTGCACCTGCTTGCAGACGCGCCATGCGAAGCCCATGGCCTCAAGCTCGTCCTCGGTGGGCATGCGCTTGGTGACCACCTTTTGCTGGAGCTTGTCGAGCCCTAGGGCGTAGTCGTCGCGCTTCATCGTCATGACGCCTCCGGGGGAGGAGCGGATGATGGGCAGCTTGCAGTATTCCTTCCACGCGTCGAGGTCGAGGCGCATGATGCGGCAGTTCTTCTTCTTTTGGAGGATGGCGCGAGCCTCGGGCTCGTAGTCGGGGGCAATGATCACGTCGGTGAAGATAGCACCCACGATGCGGGCGAGAGCCTCGGTCATGGGGCGATTCATCACGATGACTCCACCGAAGGGGGCTTGTGTGTCAGTCTTGTAGGCGCGCTTCCACGCCTCGACGAGGTCGTCATCATCCTGACCGACGCCGCAGGGGTTGGTGTGCTTGAGAATGCCGACGGTGGGGCGGCGGAAGTTCATGATGAGTGAAGCGGCTGCCTCGATGTCGAGCACATTCGTGTAGGAGAGCTCCTTGCCTTGGATCTGGGTGACAATGGAGTCAAAGTCACCGTAGAGATGGCTCGTCTGATGCGGGTTGTCACCATAGCGCAGTGTCTGGGCGAAGGGGAGGGAGAGAGTGAAGGTATTGCGCGTGCGATCCTTGGCGCGGTGGCCGAGGTAATTTGAAATCGCGTTGTCATACTCTGAGGTGCGAGTGAAGACCTTGACAGCGAGACGCTCGCGAGTCTTGAGTGTCGTGTTGCCGTGATGACTCTCCATCTCTTCGAGGATGGCACCGTAGTCAGCGGGGTCAGAAACGACTGTCACCGAAGCATAATTCTTTGCCGCAGAGCGCAGCATGGAAGGTCCCCCAATATCAATCTTCTCGATAGCCTCGGCGAGACTGACTCCCTCTTGAGCGATGGTCGCCTCAAAGGGATAGAGATTCACGCAGACGAGGTCTATCGTGGGGATGTCATTCTCCTGAGCCTGTAGTTGATGCGCTTCTAAATCACGGCGTTGGAGCAGACCTCCATGCACCTTGGGATGCAGGGTCTTGACGCGGCCGTCAAAGAGCTCGGGAGCACCTGTGTAGTCAGAAATCTCGATGACAGGCAGTCCGAGATCCTTGAGGTACTGACATGTACCTCCGGTTGAAATAAGGGCGACACCTTGACTGACAAGGCCTTGAGCAAATTGATCCAGCCCTGTCTTATCAGAGACAGAGAGTAGGGCTCGCTTGATTCTATCGGGTTGATTTTGAGTTTCCATCGTGGGATACGGGGTGTGACGAGCAAGTGTGACTTGCGAAGGCTAGAGCGTACACCCATATGAGAAAAAAATCAAGCCCTGAGTCAATGAGTTCTAACAAATAAATGCGAATGTATCACCTCCATGGACACGCCAGACGACATCACACTGTCAATTCGAGTAAATTCCCCTCGGGATCGAGCACGCAGCTCTCATAATAGCCATCACCCGTGGTGCGCGGATGGCTAAAGACCTCGTAGCCCTCCGAGATGAGCAGCTGCGTCATCTCGTCAACCCTCTGCTTACTGCCTAGGCTCATAGCGATATGGATGAAGCCTGTACGTGCATGATGGCTACTTTTCTCCTCAAGCTCGGGTAGCGTCATGAGCTCAAGGCGTGCCCCTCCCTCAAAGCTGAGGAAATAGGATTGAAAGCCCCTACTCTTATTATGGTAGAGCTCATTGCTCACAGCTCCGAAATAAACCTCGTAAAATTTCTTCATGCCCTCCAAGTCGCGGACATAGAGGGCGACATGTTCTATTCGTACCATATATCGTATCCCATCAAATAACTAGTCAAAAAACCGTTTAACTCCCTGCATGATTACGAGGCTCAAGAGCGCTACCCTTAGAAGCCACAATTTTATACACCTTAAAAGCGTCCTTTACATACTTATCCTCTATTATAGAATAATCTGTATTGTGAAATTCATTATAATAATCGACCATAGCGTGTAGGCCTGCGAGTACATAATCTTGATTGCACAGCTGTGATGTTTGAGCCCTTTTCTCAAAGACGACAAAGCGAGCAAAGGGTGTCGCTATCAATTCTATATCATTTTTGATTCCTACTTCTTGCAATTTATTCTCATAATAAGGCAAACATGATGTCCATCCGCCCAAAGGAAAGAAGTGAGGGAATTGGCGAAAATCTGATCGTAAGAGTGGAGTATAGGGCAGAGCAACTGTTCGATAATCTGGTCCGAATGCAAAATACACAAAGTGGGGATTCGCTTTCATTTCACTCTCTATTGCATTTTTGAGTACAGGATACTCATACTTTCGCTCGAAGGGAGAGTAGCATGTGCTTATATTATCTCTATATTTATACACAGCCGTGCATAGGGTAACAATGACGATAAGCGCACTCAAGGTGCTGCCTACTGGAGAAGGAAACTGCAATCGGCTATCGCGTATACTCAGCATCACCAGTAACAAGGACACAGGAAATATACTAGACAAAGCTGTCATATTAGGACGCCCTAATAGACAGAGTGCAATAATCATAAAAAAATACATTCCCGCATACAAAATAATAGGCAAACTATAGAAAGCACCCTTTCTTAAACCTCGATTTTTGACAATAAACACTATAGAGAACAAGACCAGCAATGATAGAAAAACAATATTATAGAGTGCGTATTCTACAGAACTCTTGAAAAGTCTCTTAGCTACCCCCAATCTATTCTTTATATCCTCTGTAAATGTATAATCATGACTAGACCTAATAGCTTTAATATCATTCCACCACTGCATACTTTCTCTCAAGGGTGTATTAAAATGCCAAGAGGAGAACATCTTTGCCAGTTTGGGAGTAAACCCCACTTTTTCATAGTGTTGCTGTTTTTGCTCAATATACTCCGCAGAGGCTCTATCAGAATAATCGACAAATGCAACTCTTGATTTATGAATATCTACAATTTTTGCCTGTTTATTATTCCAAAAGTCCGCATAAGACAGTGGAGATTGAACAAGATACATAGCAGCTATGATCATGATTAAACCCGCAGCCCAAAATACGATTTTTCTCCCTCCTTTCAAATACTCCAAGCACATGATGAGTAACAAAAAAGGGATAATACCTATTGAGGAATCAAAGCGTAAAGCCGCCGACACAAAAATAAAAATTGATGCTAATATTATTTGACATGTTTTTTGCTTTCTCACTGCAGTTATAAACCAGAGCAATCCCGCGGCCATGCCCACTAAACTACTATAAGAAAAGCCTGTTATAAGAAAGAGTGATACAAATAGCAAAACCATGATCGCCCAAGCCATAAAATGCACAAAACGAGGCCTTTGAGACGTTTGACACAACTGACGTGCTATAATCGCAAAGGAGGCACCATTGAGCAAAAGTATGAATAGAGTATAAATATCAATTGGTAAGTTCAAATAAGACAAGCAAGAGAGAGGGTACATCATGAGATAAGATGCAGTGAATGTATGAACGTTGGGCTCACCCCATACCAAAGCGGCCGAAAGCACTATGTTATCATAACCTACAAACTGCGGAGCTAAAAATAATAGGCTCAATAAGTACAGCACAATAGCAGCCCAAACTGCATGTTTAAAGAAAAAGCAATGAATTATTTTTAACATAGAGATTGGAAAATTTATTAATTCAAAATGTGTCTCACAGATTCACATTAGCGAATTGACATATTACATAACTTATTTTACATTTCAAGACTTTTCTCATAATCCTATTTAAAGAACGCACGCCTTAGCGAAGCAAGGCAAGGCTGGCAGTGATTGCTTTCATTTAGCACCGTCAGAGAATGCAAGCAGTATATTTTTATTAATTTTGACTAATAGTTAATAAAAACGCAATAAAAAAAACATGGACATCTCAAAATATAAATGCTAATATGTAACTCACCTCGTATGAAAACTATACTACTTTTCTTTTTAATGACAGCATCTTTCTGTCTTGCAGAAAGTCCTCAACTTTTGTATGGCTATGATTTTAACGAATTGAGATCAGCAGGAGGTGATCTCGCAGCGACAAACATCGTTAACGACACCGACGACATGCAAGATGTCGGTGGTGATTGGACTGGCTACTCTACCGGCTATGGTGGAGGAGCAGGGCTTGCGCATCTGATGCAGCAAAGCGGCGGAACGTTCACGCGCTCGATGGATCTTTCTTTTGAGACTGGTTTTACCCTCGGGGCAAACATCAGCCACGCGACTACAACAGGTCAGAACGACTGGAATGACATCTTTACGATCAATATTGATTTGACTACGTATCATTTTCAGAAAAACGGTACAGGATCGAATCAATTTAGTATTTATGGTGGTAATGGAGCGAATGCAAACTTCACCCTAGACACAGATACTTGGTACAGCTTCACCTTGGTAGGTGGTGTTAATGAGAGTGGCAATCCAACCCTTACTTTCAATTTGTACGCTACGGCATATGGCTCTGAAAATTACGATGCAGCGTCGCAGCTCGTAGCGACGTCTATCATCAATACAACAGCCTTTACGAAAGATAGCAAAATCACCTCCTTTGCCTTTGGCAACGCTGCGGGAGGCAATGAGTTGGATGCTGCGCGGTATTCCTATGACAACTTTGTCGTCTATGAGGGGGCAGCATCTGCTGAGGAGCAATTGAGACTTGCCTCCAATCTGAACAGTAATACAATCGAGATGGAGCTCCTGCCCGAGCCCAGCAGCGTCACCCTGAGCATGATGGCTCTACTGGGCCTTTGCGCTCGCCGACGACGCAAGTAAGTAGACCTCGCGCATTCATTTTTCAAAGCCTCTTTCTCGCAGAAAGAGGCTTTTTCGCTCCCCCGTTTTACAATACCGTCGCCCTCAAAGTGCCTTGGTGAGGGGCAAGGGCGCTATTCGCGCCTCGGAGTGCACCTGTACTCGATTTGTGCTTGCAAATGATAGGCTGTGGCTCTATGATGCAGGAGTCGTGCGCTCGTATCTGTTCAAACGTCTGCTTCTGATTCCTCTGACGCTGCTAGGCGTGAGCTGCCTCGTCTTTGCCCTCACGCGCCTCGTGCCGGGAGGACCCATCGAGCAGATGCTTCAGCAGCAGGCTATCTCCGCACTCGAGGGGGAGTCGGCGAGCCAGAGTAGCCTGCAAACGCAGATGAATGATGAGGAGCGCGAGAAGCTTGAGGAGATGTTCAACCTCCATGAGCCCACGTGGAAGGCCTATCTCCAGTGGCTAGGCGTGCTGCCGCGCGAGCATGCCATCACCAAGGCGAGCTTTGGCAAGGATGGCAAGGCCTATCTGTCGCTCCAGCGCAGTCATGACTCTCCACTGCATCTTGTCGAGATCCAGCGGCAGGGGAGTACGGCGTACTACCTCCATGAAAAAACACTGCGCGAGGAGGGCTGGCATGTCGAGCTGATCTCTCCTGAGAGGCTAGCGCAGCGTGCCGCGCGGCGCGGTGCATCCCCGAGCCCTGAGAGCCCGCAGCCTTGGCAGGTGCGTGTGTATCAGCTTTCCTTTGACGGGCTGCTCCAAGGCTCATTCGGCAAGTCTTACAAGTACAATACGGCTGTCTGGGCCATGATGATGGAGCGCATGCCCGCCACGCTTTATCTCGGGCTGCTGGGGGCGCTGGTGAGCTATGGCATCAGCCTGCCGCTGGGGGTGCTCAAGGCGATCTGGCACAAGTCGTGGTTTGACCATGTGAGCTCGGGGCTGATCTTTATTGGCTACGCCATCCCCGGTTTTGCGCTGGGGGCTATTCTGCTGGTGTATCTGGGGGCGCGTCTGGAGTGGTTCCCCATCTATGGCTTGACGAGCGAGCATTTTGAGACGCTGCCTTGGTATGAGCAGGTCCTCGATGTGGCTTGGCATACGGTCCTCCCGCTGAGCTGCTATGTGATCTCGACCTTTGCGATGAGCACGATGATGATGAAGAATAATCTCATGGAGAATCTCTCCGCTGATTACATGCGCACGGCTATCTCAAAGGGGGCGAGCTTTTCCTACACGGTGTACCACCACGCGCTGCGCAACTCGATCATCCCCATTGTCTCGACGCTGGGGAGTATTATTGGGATGATCTTTGGCGGCTCGGTGCTCATCGAGCGTGTTTTTGATATTCAGGGCTTTGGCATGCTCAGCTACCAAGCTTTGCTCGACAAGGATTATTCTCTGATCATGGGCACACTCATGCTCAGCTCGCTCATCATCATCGTGGGCAATCTCATCGCGGATGTCTGTGTCGCGCTGATTGATCCGCGCATTCGCTTTGGGGCGCGTTCTACTTAGTTTTTTCTGCTTTTCATCATGCCTACACGTCGCCTTATCGCCCTGCTGCTACTTGTTGCCGCTCTCCTTGCCTCGCTAGGGGAGCTCTTGGGCTGGCTCTTGCCGACGCTCTCTTGGGCTTTCTCCGCGAGCCGCGAGCTTGCCCTTCTGCGCACAGAGTGGGGAGGAGAGCCTTTTTATTGCTTTGGCTGGCTTTTCCAGCTCTTACTGGTGTTGCTTGCGCTGTGGCTGTGGTTTGCGCCCTGTGGGGATGTGTCTCGCGAATGGGGGGAGAAGTGGCGGCGATTCAAGGGGCTCAAGCGTGGCTACTATTCGCTGCTGCTGCTCGCGCTGCTCTTCCTCCTCGCGAGTCTCGATCAGTGCCTCGTCGGGCATCGCGCTCTCGCGCTGAGCTATGGGGGCGAGTGGTTCTTCCCCGCCTTCACGCGAGGGATTTACCATGGGGAGGACTTTGGACAGCAGGGCAATACGGCTCTCGCGGAGGCAGATTATCACGAGCTCGCTCTCTCGGGGGATGGGAGGCTCGACTGGATCATCATGCCGCCTATTCCCTTCTCGTCGCATCTCTACCGTGGCGTGCCTCCGGCGACTGCTCTGGAGCTGCGCGATGGTATTCTCTATCAAAAAGAAGATGGCGAGCTCGTGCCCTACAATGGGCAGGCCGCACGCCTCTACCCCACAGGGCAGACGCAGCTGCGCTACCGCTACCGCAAGGGGCTCAAGGATGGCACGGCTCAAGGGTGGTCTCCCGAGCGGCGCGAGGTGTATTATGCCGATTATAAGGCGGGCGAGCTGCTCACGGAGCGTTATACAGGAACAGGGACACTACGGGAGTATCTCGAGCGCAGCCCCGAGGACGCACTCGTCAAGCTCTACTACCCCCCTACCCCGCCGCTGATTGGAGGGCACTGGCTCGGGACGAATAGTCAGGGGATAGACATTGTGGCCTATCTCTTTGCGGGCTTGCAGGTGAATATCAAGGCTATTCTACTCTACCTCCCGCTCGTCTACCTCATCGGGCTGAGTGTGGGGATGCTGATGGGCTATCTGGGGGGGCACTTTGATCTCGTCACGCAGCGTCTCATTGAGATTGTAGCACAGCTGCCCTTTCTCTTTGTGGTGATGGTGGTGGTTGACTTTGTCCCCTCGGAGATGCGCGGGATGCTGCTCATCCTGCTGCTGCTCGTCGCCTTTGGCTGGATGCAGATGACCTACG
>CAYJJA010000076.1:0-11911 GCA_964370355.1 uncultured Akkermansia sp.
CCTGGCCCCCAAGGCGTGCGCCCCTCCCACCAAGCTCCGAGTCCGAGCCCACCTGGCCACCCAGACGAGCGAGTGCCCCCGCAGCCCCCCCTGCCCCGCAAAATGCTGAACACTTCAGACAGCCAGCCCCAGCCCCGGCTCCATCACGGAGCAAGGAGGAGCTACCCCTTTTCCAAGGCGACTTCCCCAGCTTCAAAGAAGAAGAGTACCCCACCCTCTTCCAAGGTGATTTCCTCAGCTTCGTCGACGATCCCGCACCGAGTGATCCAGCACCACAGCGAGAAGCATCTCACCCCCTGCCCACACAAGGCGAGGCAAACCAGCCCTCTCAAGTCTACAAGCCAGCCCGCGCCCTCAGCACCCCAGGCAGCGTAGCTCCGAGACCAGAGCAGGAGAGCCCCTTCATCGAGGATGAAGACGAGCTCGATCTCCCTCCCTCACTGCGCCACAATGATCTGAGAAATTTCTACGGAGATCGCTAGTCAGCACCGAGCAGCTCCATCTGCTCGCTGCGGGCAAGAGAAAATCCTCTGACCAAATCGGGCAGAGGATTTTCTCGTCATGATATAAAAAGTAAATTGTTAATTCTACACATCGGCTCAGAGCTCGCTGAGCCCTAGGGTGTAGGCTTGCCAGCATCTCTGGACTGACTGGCATCTCTGGATTGTACTTCACTGTACGCCTTGTAGCCAGCATGCGCAACGGTGACTACAGTCGTTACCACTTTTATGATCTTTGCGACATTCATATGTATCGGAACATTAGTAGAGGGGTTAACACACAAGACGGCTCAAGCCATAAGCCAGCTCCAGCGCCTATTTTGCACCACCAGCTCGTGCGCGTACACCATGAGCTCATCACGCTTCTCGGCGGAGAATCCTAGCTTCACAAATAAATCGCCGACGAACTGGGACTCAGAGGGAGATAAATCAGAATCAATCGTAAGCATACTGCAAACGATCTCCATAATCTGGCATTTCTCCTCCTGACTCTCGATCTGCGCGCAGATATCATCCAGGGACTCTAGCTCATCGCGCTCATGCAACTTCACATCGCATGGAAAACTAAAGGTGAGCTCCTCAAAGAGTCGCACCTCTGCATCTTCGAGAGTAGCATCTACCCAGAGGGCATGCGCGGCCATTTGCATGAGGCGTTTGTTGCGCTTGAGACGCCGAGCAATTTCGGTTGATTCAGATTGTTGTATTGATGACATCGTATTATTCATGAATATTGGTATGGTGGTGATTTTCAGCTAAGATATCCATCTGATGCAACTCATGCCTCCCATCAATGATGATACCTTATTTCATACCAGAGCATAAATAATAGATCAAAAATGAAAGATCAAGAAATCAGATCTCAATCTGTGCTTGAATATAGCATAACCTTCAAAATAGTCAAGTAAAATATACGAGCATAAGATCAGACCTATGCAAAGGCACAAGTAGTCTACAATCGCTGCGAAAAGTGCAGCTCGCCCACCCTAGGAGCCTAGGAGCACTCTCTTGCTTTTTTCCTTGAGGTGAACGAACAGGGATAGGCACTATACAAGCATAATTCTTTTAGCACAAAAAGATAAGCACTATCCATACATTTTTTCTACGCAATCACAGATCGCCCGTAGCTCATTTTTTGCTTGAGTAATCATCTTATCTATGTTAAGTCTTAACTTGTCTATGAAAACCCTTCTTTCAACTCTTGCATTATTGGCCGCACTCGCGGGTAGTGCCACGGCGGCTCCTTATGTCCTCCCCTCTCCTCAGACAGGTGAAATCCAAAGCTACGATTGGCAGCCCGTCTATGCGCTTGA
Organism: uncultured Akkermansia sp.; assembly: GCA_964370355.1. Classification (GTDB taxonomy): domain Bacteria; phylum Verrucomicrobiota; class Verrucomicrobiia; order Verrucomicrobiales; family Akkermansiaceae; genus Akkermansia. Next base: position 1,811 of record CAYJJA010000076.1, read on the forward strand.
TATCGTATCAGCCATCGCCGATGAGAAAGGCAATCCCGATATGTGGGGACCTCGCGTCACCTTTAGCCTCTATAGCGCCACGGAGGGCGACTTTATCCATGAGTTCAACGTTGCAGGTGCCGCTCTCTTTGGTAGCGAGACTCTGACCAACTACTATGGCAGCTACGACTACGATGCGACACTCATTCCCTTCACCGTAGGCTATGACCTCCACATCAACATTATTGGCGATCTCTACCTCGATCTGGGTGCCAATGCAGGTATCTCCTTTGCTGATGTATCCGGCGACTTTATTGATGAGAGCTCCAGTGGCTTCACCTTCACGGTAGGCGCAGGTCTGCTCTACAAGATCAATGAGGATATCTACCTCAAGGCAGGCTATGAATACGGTCGCTCCTACTTTGAGCGCTCCACCATCGGTATTATTGATCAGCACCTCATCACACTGGGTGTAGGCTGCCAGTTCTAATCGACTCAAGCACAAGAATCACAACAGGAGCTTGCTTTCAGGCGAGCCTTTCCTACAACAAGAAAAGACCACCTCACTAGAGGTGGTCTTTTGGCGTTTGGCCATAGTCCATCACAGGACTATTTGGCGGCATGGTCACGCGCATTCTTCTTGGGAGCTTCATGCGCGATGAGTGCAGGGGATGAGGGGGCAGCTTTGGGGGCTATCTCTTGCTTTAGCGAGATGAGCAGGTCGTACATAAAGGCAATATTGGCCTGCTTGCCCCTGTCGCTCGTATGTGTGGGACAGATGTTGACGAGGAGCTTTTTGAGCTTGCTGCGCTGGTCGTAATATCCCTGGGGGCGGCTGAGCTCGTGCGCGTAGACCTCATTGTGCTTGGTGAGTCGCTCGCGAAAATCCGATATGATCGCGTTGCGCTCACGAGCACTCAGATCAGAGCCGTATTCGAGCACGCGGTTCATCTCTGTGATGAGATCGCGCAGCCCTTCAAAGTAGAGCTGATGCATGGTGGGCAGCTGGGGGATGACTTCGTGGTATTCTTCGAGCAGACGGCTTTGCATGCTTCCGGTCACATACTCAGGCTCATAAACGAGCAGACGGATGAGTACGGTGATGCGTTGAATGGCGTGACATTCAGCGGGATCAAAGGCGCGTGCGGCGGCGAGGCCAAAGACGCGCGGTGCTAGGAGGAGTAGGACGAGTAGACTCGTGTAGATAATTTTCATAATAGAGTATTACGGGTTGGATGTTAGTAGTGAAATTATAAACCTGCCGAGCTGACAGGCAGACCACCTGAGACGAGAGCGATGTCGTAGCCAAAGATATCTGTAAAGAGATCGGCTTTGGTGCGTAGGGCGTGATTCTCCAGATTCAGATCTTGCACATCGGGGATGATGAGCTCAATGAGTCGTGAGTGCATGCTGACGGAAAACTCGCGAATGCGCGACGAGTGGGAGCGCTCCATGGCATTGGCGACACGGAGGAGGGCTGCTAGTTTTTGCACGCGCAGCCTGTCCTTCTCCTCCATCTCGGCATAGAGGCGCAGACGCGTCGAAGGGGCTCCATGACGGTGAAAGCGCGCGAGCAGGGCGACGATCTCCACATCGACGCGTGAGAGTCCAAAGTGCTCGGAGTTGAGTATGATATACTGGCTGTGGTGATGGTGCTGCTTGGCATTGATCGAGATGCCTACCTCGTGGAGGAGGGAGGCGACATGGAGCAGCAGCTTGTCATGCGAGTTGAGCTTGTGGAGACTCTGGAGCTGCTCAAAGAGCTCGCCGCTGAGGTAGGCGACATGCTGAGCATGCGTCTGATTGATCAGATAGCGCGAGGCGAGCAGGGTTGAGAAGTGGATGACCTCATTGGCGAGGGCCTTGTTCTGCTTGATACTGGGCAGCAGCATGCGCAGGTAGCTATAGTTGGAGCTATCGGCGTAGAGCAGCACCTCACCAGCTCCTATCTGAGAGGCAAAGAGCTGGTAGAATACGATCGTGGGAAGGAAGCTGCGCACAGTCGCGTAGTTCAGATCATAGCGTGCGACGCGTTGATTGAGCGTGAGCATCGAGAGCTCGGCGATGTAGCTATCAAAGAGAGCCTGCACGCAGCTCTGCGCCTTGCACTCTAGCCCCGTGATGGGCTGGAATTCGGGTGTGAGGATAAGAAGGACATCGGGAGGCTCGCTAAAATGACGCTTGTACTCATAGTGGATCTGCTCGATGACACCACGGAGATGATCTCGTATGAGCATGGGTTCATCTTGCGAGAGGATATAGTCGCCTGAGCCTATGTCCTCAGCGGTGCGCGAGGCACCTGTGCGATAGCAGGCGTAGAAGGTGATGCGCCTGTCCTCAAAGACCATGACACGTGAGTTGCCAGGTCCGACATGGAGCATCAAAACGCGCTTTTGGCGCAGCTGCTTGTTCTTGTTGAGTACTTTTCTGGCTTGCAGATAGAGCAGGCGCGTCATCTCGCCATCATCCATGACCTGAAGGCGTAGATCGGAGGCTATGTTGATGCGATTGATCACCGAGTCCAGATTCTCAATATCGTAGAAAATATTGGAGGCGCGCAACTGGATGTCCACCGAGCCCGCGAGCTTGTATTCCTCCAGCAAGTGGCAGTACTCGCCCAAGATGCGCACGCACTGGTCCATCTTCTCGCGCGAGAGGCGGTTTAGGGAGAATATCTCACGAGCGAGGTCGAGGGGCTGGGAGAGACCATCGAGCAGGCGGGGCTTGCCATCTCCCTGCTTGGCTGTCACAATCATCGACACGGAATGTGCAGATAAAAAGATGACAGCCTGCATCTCTAGATCATGGGGGTCGATCAACTCGCTCATGAGACAAAAAAGGGGAAAGATGGCTTTAGTAATACAGGCTAGCCCCCCTGCGAGCTCAGCGCGAGCATGATCTTGCCCGCGCGATACTCCTGCTGAGCATGCGCACAGGCCTGCGCGACCTCACTGAGCCCATAGACGGCATCGACGGACTGCACGAGCGCACCCTCGCTCATCGCATCGAGTAGCTGGGCGTAGACACGCTCAATATCGGTGCGACTCGCGCGATCCAGCCATTTGGTACACCAGAGTCCCTTGAGGGTGATGTCTTTGAAGATAAGCCAGCCGTTGGGCACCTTGATGCTCTTTTTGCTCATCGCGCCAAAGGTCACCATCGTCCCCCCTGTCGCGAGCATGTCCATGAGACGCAGCGCACTCTCGCCACCGACGCAATTGGAAGCGAGGCGGGGACGAGCTCCATCGAGCTGGCCGAGCACCGACTTGACCATAGCCTCATCTTCCTCACCTACGACAATGTCCGCGCCCAGCGCGAGTAGCTCATCACGCAGCAGATCAGCGCGTCGAACGACATTGATCGTGCGCAGGCCCATGGCCTTGGCGAGCTGGATGACGCAGCGACCTACGCCAGAGTTCGCCGCATTCTGCACGATCCAGTCGCCCGGCTTGAGCGTGACGAACTCGGTGAGGGCGAGATAGGCAGTCAGGGGATTGACCTTGAGCATGGCTGCTTGCTGCAAGGGAGCATCAGGGCGTATCTTGAGAAAGTGGCAGGCAGGTGCTGTCAGGCACTCGGCCCAAGCACCGATGCCGCGCAGCAAGACTACATGGTCTCCAACGGCAAATCCCTCATCGGCACTTTGCTCGACGATACCAACGCCCTCTAGCCCCGCAGGAGAATCGGGCAACTGGGGCTTGAGTCCGTAGACACCCTGGACAAAGTTGATATCGGCAGGATTGATGGGCGAGAAGAGCATGCGCACGCGCAGCTGACCAGCGCACGGCGCGACGTAGGGCAGAGATTGCACCTGGAGCACCTGCTCAGGCTGCCCTACTTCGGAAAAGGAGGCATAGTTAGAATAACTCATACAAGCGACACTATACACAAAAAATCAACACACTGCAAGCGACTAATGCGACACGCTGCCTGACTGTTAGCGCGATCGCAGTAAGGACGGGCATTTCCTTGTTTTCACGGGCGCAAAAAGCTTGCCCTGCTAAATGAGCTTTGCTAGCATAGCGACTATGCAAAAGCAGAGTTCGCCTAGTCGTTTTGTCGAGAGTATATGGGGTAGAGTCGCCGCATGGGTCTTGCTGCTCATTTGGATGGCCTCCATGGGCATGCCCGATGATTTGGGCTATACGCAGCTGCCTATGATTCTTGGCCTGATCCTTGTAGTAGCTCTCGCGCTGCTCGGCTTGATGCGGGGGCATCGTGTGGTGCAGCTCCCCACGCTGGCTTGGCTGAGCCTAGGCGCGGCTTGCTACATCGCCCTGAGGGCGCTGACAAGCTATTCGGTGCTTGAGGGCTATATTGACCTAGGGCTTTTGCTGGGCTGCGTCGTCTTTTATCTGACAGGTATCCACTTGGCACAGGTGAAGCATGTGGGCTGCTTGCTCGCCAAGATCCTATGCGCAGCACTCATCTTGAATATCATTTACTGGCTGCTGATGAATAAGACCGAGGTCGGACTCTGGGTGGTGGGGCGGCTCGATGTGGGACTCGCTGGGGTGAGTACGCGCCACGAGGCACTCTTTCTCTATAAGAACTTTGCAGGAGCCTTCCTCCTCTTCGGCGGTGCAGCGCTGTGCTGGTATACGGTATGGGCGCGTCGCTGGGGGGCTCTCATTTATCCCGCTGTGGGCATCGTCTCCATGCTGCTCTCCTTCTACTGCGAGACGCGTGCCGTCTTCTTGCTCATCCCCCTAGTCCTCGTGGTGGGTTGGCTGCTCTGGCTCATCCTGCGTCTCTTTGATCACAAGCGCGTGAGATGGTATGACGCGCTGATGCTGCTCGCCATCGTCGTGGGGGTGGGTATAGGGATTTATGATTTACTCTTTGGCAGCAGTCTGACAAATGCGCTGGGGGGGATAGACACGCACTTGCGCTATGATATGTGGAATCTACTCCTTCAGATACTGCCCGAGGCGCCTCTCTGGGGCTACGGAGCGGGGGCATCGCAGTGGGAGATTGTCTTTCTCTTCAATGATTGGGCGCGCCCGAATTATGCCCACAATGAGTACCTCCAGATGTGGGCAGACTATGGCCTCATCGGGCTAGGATTGCTGCTCATCTTGCTCGTGTCGCATTTCTTTATGGGGATGGTGACGCTAGGCAATGAGGAGGCGAGCTCGGAGCGCAAGCTGGCGGTCGCGCTTTGTGGCTTTGTCTTGATCTGCCTCTGCCTACTCTCTCTCTCTGATTTTGTCTGGCATCAATACGCGCTCGCCTCGTTGAGCGCCTTCTGCTGTGGGATACTCGGCTCTCCCGCACGGCGCAAGGGGACATTCTGGCAATGGCTAGGACTAGGGCGCAAGTGGTCGAGCACGAGCGTACACCCGCTGCGCGCGCAGGGGGTGAGGGGGCGCATCGCTCTCGCTGTGATAATGATAGGCTGCACTCTCCTCCTCGCGCTACTCGTCAAGATCTTTGCTCCCGTCTATTATCTCCAATACAAGTGGAACTCTCAGCTCGCTATCAGGGATGGAGGGCGCACGGCCGCGCAGACATACCACCAAGCCGCGAGCCTCTACCCTGACTACCGCATCATCGAGCGCCTCGCGCGCTTCGCTGCGATCAAGCCAGCACTACGCACTGAGCAGATCGTGGCATTACTCGAATCGAGCTTGGCGCACAATCCAAAGAATCCCTTTGCCCTCACTCATCTCGTGGAGCTCTACGGCTACCTAGGTCATTTTGAGAAAGCAGAGCGCGTGATGCGCCAGCACCTACCCGCTGGCGGGCCTCCCCCGAACCTCATCACACAGCCCCATGTCCACTATGGGCTCAATGTCCTCTATCAAGGATTTCGCGCCTTGAGCAACGGTGAGGCGGGCAAGGCCTACTCCATGCTCGACTACGGGCTCAAGCTGCACAAGAAACGCTCCCTCACCCTCAACATGGCCTACATAGCCGACGCTCCCATGCAGAATCAAGGCTTCGCCCGCCCTGGGCTCAAGGAGCTACTCGCTACCGCCACCCGCGAGCGGGACTTTCTCCAAAGTATAGGGGTAGAAAAAGACGACGCTTGGCAAGCCCCCGAGCGTGCGGGAGAGCAGGGAGCACTGTACCGAGCCTATGCGGCAGACTAATAAATCTTGACCCCACAGCTCAAGTGTGAGAGAGTGAGACTTGCGATGAAAATTCTCGTTTCCCTCACCGATCAGAGCTTTGCAGCGACCAAATCCATAGGCATCTTCAACGTCTCCATGGGACTCGTGCGCGGGCTGCTCGCCTGCGATGAGGTCGAGCAGCTCCACATCCTAGGCAATGATGAGTGTGCCAAGCAGCTACAAGCCCTCGCCTGCGAGAAGCTGCACCTCCACCTCATGGACAGACCCGTCCCCACGCGCTACGGGCGCATCCTCTGGGATCAATACGGTGTGCAGCAGGCCATACGCGCGATTGAGCCCGACTGGTGCCTGCTGCCCAAGGGCTTCCCCCCCTCCTGCCCCCAGCGGGGCACGCCGAGGCTCGCCTGCTCCGTGCATGACTTTAACTGGGATTACTACCAGGGCAAAGCCATCGCGGCGGAGAGCCCCTTTCCGCGTCATGAGATGCTCTACTTCTCCACTCTGGGGAAGCGCGCTTTGCGCGTGGCGGACCTCATCCTCACCTCGAGCCAATTCAACAAGCAACGCTTCCTCTCCTACGACAAGGATGCACGCATCGCGGTGGTAGGCATAGGATTCGACGATCCAGTCCGCACCCCACGCGCTCAGGCGGGGCGCGACCTGCTCGCCTACGTCTCCCCCTACCCTCACAAGCGCAGCGATCTTGCCATCCCCTACCTCCAGCACTGGCTGGAGCAGCGCAGCGACGCAGAGCAGATACGCATCCATCTCGTAGGCAAGCTCCCCGCCCATATTGAGCCACAGGGCGAGACTTGGCAGCACTATGAGCGCATGCCCTATGCAGAGCTGCAATCGCTGCTGCGCGATCAATGCCGCCTGAGTGTCTATTTCAGCGATTATGAGGGCTTTGGCATGCCCCCCATCGAGAGCCTACGCCTCGGTGTCGCGACACTCGCCTCAGACATAGCCCCCATACGCGAGAACATCCCCGAGCGATTCCTCTTTGACTCGGGAGATATTCAAAGCTTTGTCAATCAGATGAATAATATCTATGACAAGCCCACACTAGGCGAGATTCCCCACTATCCCGACTGGCGCGAGGTGGCAGCTCGCTGCGTGCAGAGCATGCGCGAGTGCGAGAAGGACAGTGATTAGACTTGCATGAGTCTACTTAATACGGCATCATAAGTGGTGATGCCCCACGTATGCGCCCTATTCACCCACTTTGCCAATCCCAGCAACACGACGACCTGTCTGAGGCGACTTGCGGCTCAGACACGTCGCCCTGATCGCATCCTTGTCATCAACAATGCTTCCCCGGAGGACGAGGGCATACAGGCGGCAGTGGCACTGGCCGCTGAGCTATTCGCCCCCGAGAGCTTTAGCGTCTTGCAGACAGAGAAAAATCTCGGCAATGCCGGTGGCTGCGCACGCGGCATGACTCATGCTTTTGAGCAGCTGGGAGCAGATTTTGTCTGGATACTCGACGACGACTCCTGGCCGCGCCCCGAGAGCCTTGCAGCCCTGCTAGAGAGCCCTGTGGACGAGATCACCATTCGCATGAGCCTCGTCATCGACCCCGCAAAAGACAACGAGCTCAGCTGGCCACTCAGCGCGCGTGGGGAGCAGGACAGCCAGTGGCATCACTACTCACAACGCGCCGACCTCCCCGATACGGACCGCATCATCAGCCGTGGAGGCTGGCTCGGAGCTCTCTACCCGCGCCTCGCATGGCAGCGTGTGGGAGTGCCTACAGAGCAGCTCTTCATCCGAGGAGAGGATGAGGAGTACCCATGGAGACTACGCGACGCGGGCTTTGCCTTCATCACGGTGCGCTCTAGCCCCTTGGAGCATCCCTCCTCGCGGCGAAAGCTCATCCACTACAGCCTCGGCACGCGTAGCTTTTTCTACGAGCCAGGGCTGCACCCCTCGCGCTGCTACTACAAGAATAGGAACTGGGCTTGGCTGCAACGCCTCCGCTACCCACGCGCCCCCCTGCGTCGCCTCGCCGACTGCGGCGTCTACATCCTCTGCTCACTGTGTGCGATGCTTGAGGCTAGAGAGCTGGGCTGGCAGCGTGTCTATCAGCTCTTTCGCGCTCTCCATTATGGTTTTCACGGTCAACTAGCCCCCTACGAGTAACGATCAATCCGCGCGTCTAAGAAAGATAGTTCTTAGAGAAAAATGCTTATTATCACAAATTTGTCTTTACAATCCGATTCGAGAGAGTATAATTCGCCTCCGAGCGCAACGTTTCTCAACATTTAACACACATTCAGAAAAATCATGAAAGTACTTTCCTCACTCGCCTCCATGAAGCGTCGTCACGCTGACTGCCAAATCGTGAAGCGCAAAGGCACGCTTTACGTCATCTGCAAGAGCAATCCTAAGTTCAAGGCTCGTCAGGGCGCTACAGCCGGCACACGCCTCAGCAAAAAGGGTGTCAAGTAATTGCCCTTGACGCTGCTGCTTGATCACAATTTTTTCAAGACAGAAGAAGACCGCTGCTCCTCATGCATCGGTCTTTTTTATTGTATCCCTACATGAGCACTCATACTCACACTCAGCTCCTTCTGCTGGAGGACTTCACCTTTGACTCAGGCTGCACGCTGGAGCGCGTGCAGCTCGCCTACGAATGCTACGGCACACTCGCCCCCGAGCGCAGCAATGTCATCCTCGTCAACCACGCCCTCACCGGCAGCCATCATGCCCATGGCTGCTGCGAGCAGCTAGAGGCAGCTGGCAGCTTCTGGCGTCCTGAGAACTACGAAGGCTGGTGGGATCTCATGATAGGTCCTGGCAAGCCCCTCGACACCGATCGCTACTACATCATCTGTATGAACTATCTGGGCAGCTGCTACGGCAGCGAGGGGCCCGCCTCACTCGCCCCAGACGGGGAGCCCTGGGGCAGCCGCTTCCCCCTCGTCACCGCAGGTGATCAGGCACGAGCCCAGCTCGCCCTCCTCGATGCGCTGGGCATTGAGCGCGTCCACATCGTCTCCGCCAGCGTCGGTGGACTCGTCGGGCTGAGCTACGCCTGCCTCTACCCCGAGCGCGTGAAGGGACTACTCCTGCTCGGTGTCTCCCATGAGCCCAGCATGGAGCACAAGCTCAGCGTCTTTGAGCAGATCCTAGCCATTGAGCTCGATGGAAAATTCTGCGGTGGGCGCTACAAGCTCAGCGAGCCCCCCCTTCGCGGGCTCGCGCTCGCACGCATCATCTGCCACAAGCTCTTCATTGATCAAAAAAGCCTCGCTCAGCGCGCACGCGCGGGCACGACGCAGCAGCACGATATGCTCCAGAGCTACCCCGTGCGTCACAATACGGAGAGCTACATGCTGCATCAGGGGACAAAGTTTGCCAAGCGATTTGATGCCAACGCCTATATACGCATCGTTGACATGTGGGCGCAGCATGACCTCGTGCGCCTCTGCGGGCTTGAGGATTACCAATCCTGCTGGCGACGACTCGCCGCGCACAAGATCCCCGTCACCACCTTTGCCATAGACACCGATGCCTGCTTTCTCGCCCAAGACATAGCCGATCTGCATGAGCAGCTTGTCGCGCAAGGCGTAGCGGCAACGCATGTCCTCATCCACTCGATGAAGGGGCATGACTCCTTCCTGCTTGAGCCTGAGCTCTACCAGCGCGACATCGCGGCATTCCTCCAAGGAGCTCCAGAATAATTGACAACACCGCATCATTTCACTAATATAGAGTGCAAGGACAGAACAAGCCTCTGCCCCCCCATCCATCATGAAAATCATCCTCCCCCTTCTCATCTCATCGCTACTCCTCACCCCCCTGAGCCTCGCGCAATCTGACGACACGCCCCCTGCCGAGACCACGCAAAAGGCAAGCAAGAAAAAGAAAGTACGCAGCGTCAAAGAAGCCCTGCCTCAGATGAGCTTCTTCAACGCCCAGCCCAATCCCTCCGCGCAGTACTACATCTTCCTACGCTCCGCGAGCTGGTGTGGTCCCTGCCAACAAGAAATGCCCGAGATCGTCAAGCTCTACGCCGAGATGAAGAAGAGCAAGAAAGTCG
>CAYJJA010000077.1:0-11902 GCA_964370355.1 uncultured Akkermansia sp.
GCGAGGTGGAGAAAGCCCCAGTGCTCGCGCGCAAAGCATTTTTTCAGATCCGCCTCGACCTGCTCGACGCTAGTTCCGCGGCTCAGCTTCCAGCGGCGTGCGAGTCGGTAGATATGTGTATCGACGGGGAAGGCTGGGTGGCCAAAGGCCTGATTCATGACGACGGATGCGGTCTTGTGCCCCACGCCTGCGAGTGCCTCGAGCTCGGCGAAGTTGTCAGGCACCTCGCCGCCGTGTCGCTCGACGAGCTGCTGGCTCATCGTGACGAGACGCGCCGCCTTGCCCTTCGCGAGTCCGCAGGTCTTGATGAGCGTCTCTATATGGGCGGGGTCTTGTACTGCCATTGTGGTGGCGTCGGGGGCGAGGGCAAAGAGGGTAGGGGTGACGAGGTTCACGCGCTTGTCGGTGCATTGGGCGGAGAGGGCGACGGCGACGAGCAGTGTGAAGGCGTCGCTGTGGTCGAGTGGGATCTGAGGATCGGGGTAGGCGAGGCGGAGCTCTCTGTGAATAATATTGGCGCGTTGGCTACGAGTCATTACCGATATGTAGCGCATATAGATGCCTTCGTCAATGGCTGTGCCTGTCATGGTTATGAGGAGTCGGGGAGCAAGATTGCGATACTTTTTTTTTCGATTTGGAAGATCTTTCTTGCCTTCACGCGAAAATGTGCTTAAATAGTCAAAGCAATTTTGCTCTTTTAGAACATTTTATTATTATGAAAGCAACACTCACACGCTCCCTCGTTCGTGCGGCGGTCCTTGCGATTCCCGCTGTCTACTCCCTTGCCGCTACTGCATCCGCTCAGGCTGCCGAAGGCGGTGCTCAAAAGAAGTCCATGCTGGACAAATGGGTCATTGACGGTGGCTGGACCATGATCCCGCTCGTCATCCTTTTTGCCATCACCATCTTCCTCGTTGTTTTCAACCTGATGGCCTTGAAGCGCGACCGCTTCTGTCCCGAGGCTATGCGCCTTGAGCTCATCGGTCTGATGAGTGAGTGCCGCGTCCAGTCCGCCATCCATCTCGCCACCGAGAGCCCCACCTACCTCGGTCGTCTCGTCGCCTATGCTCTTCCCAACATTGATGCGAACCGCCCCGAAGACCTCGGCAAGGACTCCATCGAGGACTCCATCGCCGACTTTACCACCAATGAGCGCACCGTCACGATGAAGTACATTGACATGCTCGCCCTCATCGGTCAGATCGCTCCCTCGATTGGTCTCTTCGGTACGGTGCAGGGGATGATCGGTGCCTTCGCCGTCCTCTCCAATACAGGGCAGGCGAATCCCACTGAGCTCGCTGGCTCCATCTCCGTGGCCCTTCTGACCACCTTCTGGGGTCTGATCGTCTCCATCATCGCCATCCCCGCCTTCTTCTTCCTCAAAAAGATCGCTCAGGCTCGCGAAGCAGAGTGCGTCAACACCATCAGCGAAATGGTCAACACCTCCATCAACGTCATCAACGCAGAAGCCCAGCTCGCCCGTATCCCTGAAGGTCTCGGTGAAGATCCTCAGTACATCGAAGACGAGCAATAATCTCGCTGCATCCTTTATAGAGCCTCCTGCTCTTCCGATAATAATAAATGCTTATAAAGCCTGCTCGGCCTCTGCGTGAGGGGGCAGGCTTTATTCCACCCCCACCCCCACCCCTCCTAAGATTTTATGTCAAAAAAGAAGAACATGCGTGGGAGCGACGAAGTCGACGGTAGCGTTGACATGTCGCCCATGATTGACTGCTGCTTCTTGCTGCTGATCTTCTTCGTCGTGAATGCGACGGCGATCACCGTAGCCAAGGACCAGAATGTGAGCATGCCCAGTGCGGTCTCCAGCTCGGATCTCAAGGACGCCAAGGGCTGCATCGTGGTCAATATCTTCAAGGATACCAAGAAGATGACAGGCGAGCAGCTCACGGAGTTCCAGCAAAGCTATCCAGCCCCTGACACTCGCTGGAGTGCCGCGGACTCTGCGGGCAAGACCACGGGCTACACCTCCGCTCAGGAGGCCGAGCTCACCGACTTTATCCGCAAAGAAAAGGAGCGCTACGAAGCTGCGGGCATGGAGCCCGCCATGATTCGCCTCTATCTGCGTGGTGATGTGAATGCCTCTTGGGATCGCAGCGCGACAGCCATCCGCTGTGCTGCCGCCGCTGGAGTCAGCAACATCGTCTTTGGTACGCTCCCCACCTAATAGGGCTAGCCGTACAATTCCCCTCCTCATTTAATCCCATTTCCCCTCCTTTCTCACTATGGCAAGACATAGAAAACGCACGACAGAAGATCAGGCCGATCCCGCGATGGATATCTCCTCGATGATTGACTGCTGCTTCCTGCTTCTCATCTACTTCCTCGTCGCTACGACGCTCGTCAGCGAGAAGAAGCTCGACATCTCCGTCCCAGGGCAGAGCTCCAACACCAGCAGCACTCCTCCTCCGCTCGATCCTGGTAGGATCAATGTGAATGCGCAGGGCTCCGTCTTCTGGAATGACGACCAGCAGGTCGGACAGGCCTTTGCCCCCGATCTCAAGGTAGGCACTCCCGCCTACGCCGAGCAGCGTCGCATGGAGACGCTGGTCAACAATCTCAAGCAGCTCAAAGACCAGGCCACCGCTGCTGGTGTCCCCCCCATCGTCCTGCTCTCGGGTCACGCCGAGGCTCCCCATCAGCGCATTGTTGATGTCATGGCCGCGCTCGCCGAGGCTGGTATCAACTCGGTGGGTCTGAGCACCACGACAGAATAAGTCATTGACCTTATCACGGTGAGAGGGTAGAGTGTGTTGTAGAGTAGTTGCGAAGCTCTCACTCACCCTCTGCCCTCTTTCCATTCTCCCTCCTTTCCTTTACGATATTCCTCCCCCGTCCACGATATTTATATGAATAACATGAATAAATTCCTCACGCTTTTTGCCCTCAGTGCCATCGTGGCACCTGAGATCAGTCACGCGATCAACCCCACCAAGAACTATGCTCAGATCACCAGCTTGCTAGGTCAGGGCAAAGCCGCTGCCGCTCTCAAAGTCTGTAAAGACAGCATCGCCTTCCTTGAGAATCCCAAGTCTCGCGTTGGTGCTCAGTTCAAGTACCTGCTTCCCTTCTTTTACTGGGAGCTGGCGCGTGTGAATGAGGCATTGGGTGACTTTAAGGCTGCTGATGCAGCCTATGACAAGATCATCTCCGACAAGCGATTCCGCGCCAAGGATATGATTGAAGCAGCCAAGAAGAATCCCGGCAAGGAGCTCGACTACACGCCCTTCTTCACCATGTCCATGTTCAAGCGTGGCTACAATACCTACCGCTCTGCCGCTGGTAGTGAGGGCAAGCCAGGCGACCCCAAGCTCTACCCCAAAGCCATCGAGCAGCTAGAGAAGTATTACGAAATGCTCAAAGCGGGTCGCGTCTCCCCTGCGGAGAAGAAGCTCAAGCTCGAAAGCCAGATCTGCCTGCTGCTGCTCCAGTCGGCCATCCTCCAGCCCGAGCCCAACTTTGAGCAGGCCACCAAGTACCTCGAAGAGAGCCGCAAGTCGCGCAATCGCGTCCCTGATGAAATGATCATCGGGGCTCTCAACACCATCGCGACGGTCGCCAAGAAGAATCCCCAGTACATCGCATGGCTCGACAAGATCATCACCGCTGCTCCTGAGAACTACGACTTTGGTGTTCTCCGCGGTGGACGCTACGCCAATATTTACCTCAAGCAGGGTGCAGACGCGGCTCGCGTCATTCCCAATCTGCTCAAGGATGGCAAGGCTGAGGAAGCTGTCGGTGGCGCACGCAGTGCCCTCGCGCTCTTTTCTCTGCTTGCTGACTCGCGTTACGCTCTCGAAGAGCTCGGAACGCAGGTGGACTATATGGCCAAGTCGGCCACTCCTCGCCTCCCCGATCAGGCATGGGGCGCGGTCTACATCCCAGCGCATCAGGTCAAGGTGCTTGATATGTTCAAGGGGCTTGCTCGTGACAACATGAATCTCGAGGCCATGAGCTTGCTGGTGACAGGTCAGATTGCCAATACCTTCCAATCCCGTCGCCTTGCCAAGGCTGCCTTCCAAGTCGTCACCGACCAGTATCCGAAGTACTCTACCAAGGGAGCTGACGGCAAGCTCACCTCCTTCCATGAGAAGAATCTCCTTCAGCTCATGGGGCTGCACAACATGCTCGGTGAGATCGCCCAAGCCTCAGTCATCGAAAAGGGACTGGGCAACTCTGCAGGTGGTGCCATCACCAAGGATGATAAGAACAACCTGCTCGTGGGACGTATCCAGCGTCTGCTCACCGAGGGTGACTACGAGGGTGTGCTCACCAATGCCGATGAGCTCGAGCGCGGATTTGAGAGCGATAAGGCGCATAAGAACTACACCATCGCGCTTTTCTTCCGTCTCGCCGCCCTCTTCAAGCTCCAGCGCTATGAGGACATCGTGAAGTATGGCGAGCCCTTCCTCAAGGCGGAGTTCTCCGGTGGTACGCTCGAGGCCCAATTCGAGACACAGGCTCTCTTCTATGTGATGGATGCTTACAACAAGCTCGGAGCCGCCGATCGTAAGAACTACGACCGCGCCATTGAGCTCGCTGGTGAATACATCAAGAAGTACCCCAGCCTCGACCTCACACAGAATAGCGGTCTGGCTGCTCATATCTACTATGGGGCTCTTGACTCCTACATGAAGCGCGCCGGCTACCGCGAGGGTGAAGACCGCGCACGCGATCTCCTGCAGGCCTATGAGAACTGCATGGTCATTGCCAAGAACTGGCCCGAGCACATCCTTGCGCCCATCTCTAATCTGCTTGCGGGTAATATCCTCATCAATGGCGAGGACGACAAGCGCAAGGTCGAGGGTATCGAGCTGCTCGATGCCGCTGCCAAGGCTGGTCTCGCTCAGGGTAACGCGAGTGGCAAGGGCATTGCCTCCAATGCTCTCTACTGGCTGGTCTCCTACTCCCCCGAGATCTCCATGCCCAAGGAAACGCCTGCCAAGGCTGAAAAGCGCATCGCTGGCTACTATGACACCTACTGGTCACAGGCTGATCAGGCAGGAGATCCCTATGCGCTGCTCATGGGCTACCTGAGCATGAAGAAGGCTGCTGAGGGTAGTGATGACGCTGCCTTTGCGGCGGCGTCCGATCGCATGCAAAAGCTCTTTGCCCGCGAATCCGCGCACGCGCTCAAGACAGGCAAGCCCAATGCCGATCTGCAAAACACCTTCCCCAGCTATGTTGACCTCTACTTTGACACGATGAAGAAGAAGGGCAAGGACCTGAGCTATGAGGAGAAGCTCGCTTTCCACCGTAGCTTCCCCGGCATTGATGCTGCCGACAAGGCGATGCGTGCCATCATCGACATCAATGCTATTGGTCTGATGAGTGCTCAGCTGGACTCGCTCTCCCCCGAGGATGCAGGCGCACTCGCCACTCAGCAGGAGGCTATCTCCAAGGCCTTCCGCGAGATGCTGCGTGATTACAAGCCCGCCGACCTCTCGCCCTTTGGCTGCGTGGAGCTGGGCAACTACCTCGTCTCCTATGTGCGTGCCCTTCCTGAGTCCCGTCAGGCGGACCGTGCCGAGGCAGTCGCCTACTTTGATCGCGCTATCAATGGTGAAGACCCCAGTATGCGCGGATCGGCTATGCTCGGCAAGGCCAATGCGCTGGCACTGGGCACCGACTCCAAGGTACGCGAGGGTGCCAAGCCGCTCTTTGAGCAGGTCATCGCCCTCCAAGATCCCGATCTCAGCCCTGGAGCCCTGCTCGGGCTCACGCGCCTGCAAATGGCACAGCAAGACTACGCTGGTGCGATCGCCTCGGGTACAGAGTACGCCAAGTCTCGCTCCAACAACGACGATAGGCTTGAGATGCTCATGCTGCTCGGCGAGGCCTATGCCAAGTCGGGAGACGACCGCAACGCGCTACTCACCTATATGAATCTCTCCAATCAGAATCGCTCACGCGTCAGCTACTCTGCTCCCGCCTGTGTCGCGATGATGGAGATCCTCTGGAACCGCAACAATCCCTCGACGGGTGATCGTCTCGATGGCAACTTCAAGCCCTCCGACCGCTGGACGGCATGGAGCATGGGACAAGACTACGTCAACTGGATCACCAAGGGTGGCATCGAGAGCAAGATGACCCCTGCTGACCGTGACAAGTACCGTGCTGTCTCGCGCGCCGTCGATAAGTACAAGACCGATTCTGCCGTGCAGAAGGAAGACACCGCAAAGCGTGAGTTTGAACGCGCCATCCAGGAAAATAACTAATCATCATCCCTCCCACCCCACACATGAACGTCGTAACAACTCTCAGCATCGCCCTCCTCGGGCTCACAGGTCTGCTCTCCGCGCAGAGCGAATCCGTGCCAGCTCCCAAGCTCACCGCCCTCGTCCAGCTCAGCAAAGGCAAGGCCGCGCGTGTCCCTATCAACAGCGCACGTGGTGCCTCCGCCTTCATCTACACGAGCTCGGGACGCGCCATGCAGGCCAATCTCAAGGACTGCCGTCTCTTTATGTTTGAGACACCCGCCGATCTCGTCAGTGCTCTGACGAAGTACCGCGCGGGCGATCTCAAGGCGGCTCGCACCAGCCTCAGCAATGTCAAGAAGAAGTACAGCGCCACCCTAGGGCTTCCCAATGACCCTGCTGGTCAGGCTGCCTACTTCGAGCTGCTCTGCGCCATACGCCTGCAAGACTGGGCGGGCGTCAAGAGCCTTGCCGCGAGCTATCCCAAGGCTGCGGCAAGGAGTGATCGCAAGAAGCTGCTGCTGCGTGTCGCCTCCCTCATGGGCGAGCTCACCAGCCCAGGTGCTGCTCTCCAAGGCAAGATCGAAAGCCTGCTTGAGGACAAGAAGCTCGTGCGTACCATGGATCTGGAGTTTTATGGATTCCTGCGCTACGCGCTCGCTCAGAGCATCATCGCACAGCTGCCTCCCGCTGCGGTCAAGGGCTCATCGCTGAGTGGTGAGGATGCCACCAAGGCGATCAAGGCCGTAGACCTGCTCTGCGAGGCGGTCGTCTGCCAGCATGGCGCGAACCGCGAGTTTACCGTCGATGCTCTCGTCCAAGCCTCCAAGCTCCTCTGGAGTCTGGCGGATGTGCATGCCTACCTCGTCGAGATCGGCCTCAATGTCGAGATGACCGAGGGTGTCTGGAAGAAGGCTCCGGTGAACTTCCGCGAAGCGGTTACTCTCGCCTTCATGGCGAAGTCACTCGCTGATAGCCCGCTGAAGGACAATGATCTCAATAAGATCGTGCGCTACTACTTCGGCCCTGCGAAAGAGACGCTCGCCAAGAACTAAGCTGCTGCGATCTCATAGCCTCCTTGCACAGAGCCCGATTCGTCGAATCGGGCTCTCTGTCTTTTTTTCATCCTTTTTTTGATAAGCATCATGTTTGACATGCTAGTACGCCTCTATGAGCTCCCTGAGCTCGCGCCCCTGTGCGCGTCGCTCGCCGAGCAGGGCATCACTCTACGCGCGGCGCGCCCCTACGAGCGGCACATCGTCGCGGGCTGGGTCGGCGAGCACTTTAGCCCCAAGTGGGTGAGCGAGTGCAAGATCGCCTTCTCCCGCGAGCCCATCAGCTGCTTTATCGCGACGCGTGAGAAGCGCATCCTCGGCTTTGCCTGCTGTGATGTCACGTCGCGCGGCTTTCTCGGGCCTATGGGGGTAGACCCCAGCGAGCGCACGGCGGGCATAGGAAAGGCTCTTCTCGTGGCCGCCTTGAGCTCTCTGCGTGACCGCGGTCATGCCTACGGCATCATCGGCGGCGTGGGGCCTGCTGACTTTTACGCACGCACGGTCGGTGCGACCCCTATTGAGCGCTCCACCCCCAGTATCTATCAAGACATTCTCCCCGATTAAAAGAAAACTCACCATTGTAATAGATTACGCAACATTCATATGAAAAACATCCTCACCCTCCTCTCCTTCTCCATCACCAGCCTCCTCGCTAGTGCTGCCGAGCCCCAGATCCTCGACCAAGTACCCCCCACCGATGCGGGGCGCGGTCTCATCCGTGTCAACGCCAAGGACATACGCCACTACGGTGGACATGTCGGTCAGGGCGGCACGCTGCCCTACATCATCTCCAAGGATGGGGGCAAGACATGGCAGAGCAAGACCGCCGGAGACGGCTTTCCCAAGAAGTGGGGCGGCATCGCCAAAGAGGCAGCCGCCATTGTCTATCTGCCCCAGAATAAGAAGTACATGATGATCCAGCCCATAGGCGGGCATATCTTTATCTCCGATGACATCGACGGCGCGTGGTACGCCAGTGCCGCCGATGGCAAGGCCTACATCCAAGCCGCTGAGTGGCAGAAGGATAGAAGCAAGCTCTACAATGTCCCCCGAGGCTGGATCTTCCGCAATCCCCTTGAGCTGAGCAATGGGAATATCATCATCCCCATGCACTCCGCAAGCGCGGGGACGAAGTTCATCATCTCCAAGGACGGCGGCAAGTCGTGGAGCACCTCCAAGGACGCGATCTTTGTGCCCGCCTTCCAAGAAGAGGGCATCGACCTAGGCGGTCGCTGGCGCAATGCTGGCGTGGAATGCACGGTCGTGGAGCTGAAGAACAAGCAGCTCTACGCGCTCGTGCGCACGGATAGCAACATGAGCTATGAGTCCTACTCCAAGGATGGGGGCAATACCTGGTCCAAGCCCGCAGCCTCCCCCTTCTACGGCTCGCTGATCATGTCCACGCTGGGGAGGCTCAAGAATGGCAAGCTCATCTGCCTGTGGACGAATACTGCACCTCTCCCCGAGCTCGCACACGGGAAGGGCACGCGCTGGGAGGATGTCTTTACCGCGCGTGGGGCACTGCATGTCGCGCTCTCGGAGGATGAGGGCAAGAGCTGGTATGGCTACCGCGAGGTCATCATTGATCCGCTGCGCAATACGGGAGACTTTGCCACCAAGGGGGGCGACCATGACCGCAGCTGCCACCAGTCCGAGTTCATCGAGCTGGATGAGAATCGCCTCCTCGTCACCTCAGGGCAGCATCCGAAGCATACCAAGATGATCATCATTGACCAAGACTGGATCGCGGAGAAGGGGCGCAGCACCGACTTTGCCAAGGATGGGCTGGAGGATATCACGACGCATGTCTTCATCCCCAAGATCCACCGCGTGCAGTACAATCGCAAGCAGGGAGCCGAGATCACCACGAGCCCCGCAGGCAAGGCGAATGCGGGTGTGAAGTTTGGCATCCTGAATGACGCTACCCTCACCGCGACCAATCCTGCAGCCGACTACCGCCGTGGCGGCATCGCGTGGAACTTCCCCCTGAGTCACGCGGGCGAGGTCTCCTTTAGCTTCAAATTCCCCGAGGGGAGCAATGGCTTCTATGTCTCGCTGACCGATCGCCAGTTCAACGCCTGTGACCCCTCAACGCCGGAGCGAGCCATCTTTTCGTTGAAGCTCGCTCCCGGGGAAAAGCTGGGGAAGGGCACCTTCAAGGCCGAGACTGCCTACCGCGTCAGGCTGCGCTTTGAGGGCGATGAATGCGCGGTCTACATCAACAAGGCCGAGACTGCCTACCGCGTCAGGCTGCGCTTTGAGGGCGATGAATGCGCGGCCTACATCAACAAGGGCAAGAAGCCAGCCGCCGTGCTGCGCGCCAAGAATAGCCCCAAGGTAGGCATCAGCTACCTCCACCTCCTTGCAGCCGAGGATGAGGATGTCGCCAAGGGGACAGAGAGTGTCGCTGGCAGCAGGTATTACCAGTTCAAGGTGAAGGGCAAGACGTATGAAAAGAGCTCCATTGTGGGCGACTTTAGCATGCAGCAGCTCTGATCGCGCGTGTCACGCGCTAGCTCTCGCGTGAGAGGTAGCGCGTGAGGCGCTGGGCGCAGCGGCCGAGGAGGCGGTAGGAGAGCGCACGGCTCAGCGCGTTGGTCATGCGCCCCCACTTTCGATAAAAGAGGTTGAAGGCGAGGTAGGGCAGTATCTGGCGGGGGCTGCGTGGCAGGCGTCGCCAGATGTTTTTGTAGCTGTAGAGCTCCTTGTAGATCCAGAGGTAGCCCTCGCGGAGCTGCTCGGGGCTCATGCCTGCGGGGGAGTAGACGACGTGAGCTGTGTTGTAGAGGCTCAGATCCTCGCTGAGGAGGCGTCCCTGCTGCTTCATGCGCTCGTAGAGTGCGGTGCCGGGGTAGGGGGTGAGGATGTGGCTTGTCACCGTCTCGATGCGGTGGGCGATGATCCAGTCTAGTGTCTGGGCAAAGGTCTCGGGGGTGTCGCTGTCGAGGCCAAAGACAAAGCTCGCGTTGATCATGATGCCTCGGCTGTGCAGAGCCTCGACGAGCAGGCTGTACTTTTCTGTCGCATTCTGCACCTTGTGTACGCTGGCGAGGGAGTCGGGCTGGATGCTCTCAAAGCCGATGAAGAGGCTCTGGCAGCCGCAGTCGCGCATCTCATCGAGCAGCTCAGGCATCTCGCCTATGTCGGCGGAGACGGCGGCATTCCACTTCAGCCGCAGCGGTTTGATCGCGGCGAGCAGCTGGCGTGTGTAGGCGGGCTTTCCGATGAAATTGTCGTCGATGAACATCACATGCCGCATGCCCACGGCGCGTATGTCGCGCAGCACATCCTCTATGGGGCGTGTGACAAAGCGGTGGGCGCGCGAGCTGTTGTAGCAGAAGTCGCAGAGAAAGGGGCAGCCGCGACTCGCGTGAATGATGTTGCAGTAGAGGTAGTCTTGCTGCTCGATGCCTGCGTAGGCGGGGGAGGCTATGTCCTCGGGGCGTAGGGCGCGTGCGGCTCGGTAGAGGGGCTGCAAGCAGCCCTTCTGCGCGTCCTCAGCGATGCGTGGCCAGGTGAGCTCGGCTGCTCCTAGGCAGAGCACGTCAAAGGCGCCTGCGGGCACGTAGCGCGTCGCTGTGCTGATGTGGATGCCGCCTGCGACGACGGGAATCCCCTTGGCGCGGAATCGCGCGGCTATCGCGATGGCGCGCGGCAGCGTGTCCACCGTGACGCTGATGCCAATGAGGTCAATGCTCTCTCTCTGCCAGTTGATGGCGCGTATGTTTTCATTCTCGATGATGATCTCATGCTGCTCGCCGAGGAGCTGGGCGATGGTGTAGAGGCTGAGGGGTGGGGACATGCGATTCTTGAGATCTGTGTCCATGGGACGCATGCTCATCTTGGGCTGGATGAGTAGGATCTTGAGAGGGCGATTCATGTTGAGTATTTTACATGAGTGATAGGGGCTGTCAATGTGAAAAGCCGCCCTCGCCGTGTGTGGCGGCGGGGGCGGCTGGGTGTTACTTATGAATGACTAGGTGTTTGAGGATTAGTTCTTGCATTCTTGGGCCATCTTGATGTACTTTTGCGCATGCTCGGGGTTCTTTGCTTGCATGTGCATGTGGGCGAGGGCCATGCAGGCGCCCTTGTGGCCGGCGGCGGCGGCTTTTTCAAGAGCTGGCTTGGCCTTGGCTGCCATTTCCTTGGAGATGGCGGGGTCGTCCTTCATAGGGCTATCTTGGCCGTCGCTGGTGAGGTAGGCGACGGTGTACTGCGCGATGGGATCCCCGTTGGCAGCCTCGACGGTGAGGGTGTCTATGTTGAGCCATTCGGCGTCGGCTGCGCTGATTTTGCCATCAGCTGCGACCATGGGCTTGCTGCATGTACCAGCTGGGCATTGGAGGGCGGCTGTGGTGGTGGGGGCTTGGCTGTGATCGGCTCCGCAGTCGGCGAAGGCGTTGAATCCAAGCATGGCGATGGCGGCGGTCAGGTATGATGTGTGGTTCATAGGCACACAGTATGCCGAGTGGAGTGATTTCTTTCAAACTAACTCTCTAGCTGTTTAGTGGCTCTCTATCAGGTGGTCACATCGTGCTATTCACATCCCCTTAAAAATAGTTGAAAGAAAAATTTAAAATTGATGTTGACAGTAGCCTTAAAAAGGGATAATCTAGCACCGCTTCAATGTCC
>CAYJJA010000078.1:0-11874 GCA_964370355.1 uncultured Akkermansia sp.
TACTGAGCAGCTCGCAGTCTACACCGTGGGCACGCAGTGCCTCTGCGAGAGCTGCGTGTATCCAGAGATAGAGCTCTTGGCTGCTAGGGTACATGCGAGCCTCGATGGCGGGCAGTGTGAGCGTGTAGGTCTGTCCCTTGCGATGATCGACAATGCCACCGCCTGTCCAGCGGCGTATGTACTCGACCTGCTCCCCCTCACGCGGGGGGAAGAGCGCTGCCGCGATCTCGCGCGTGTCAAAGTGCCCGTAGCTCACCGCTGGCAGTCGCCAGTCGTAGAGACGCAGCCACGCGCGTGTGTCGCCAGTGAGCAGCTCGTCGGCTGCCATGTTGGCATAGCCGTCGCGTGCGAGGGGATCTATCCAGAGGTGGAGCTCGCGGGGGAGCTGGGCGAGGCTGCTGGGGGCGGGCTGCATTGAGGAGGGGAGTGGAGGCTGATTTCTCTGTGCGCTTGCTCAGGGGGAGCGCTTAGTTGAAATTGGGGGGTGCCACGAGGGCTGAGTAGGTACGTGTGTACTTGTTCATAAAGACGGCGAGGCTGGGTAGGGCGCGACGTCCACGGCGCACTTGCTCGAGCACATGCATGCCTTCCTCGGTGACGACGGTGACGGAGATATTCACCGAGACGATTTTGGCGTTCTGGAGCTTCTTACCATTGACGAGTACGTTGCGGCTCGTGATGACGACCTCTTCGTTCTTGCCCTTGGAGTTGATGATGGAGACGGCGTCTGTCTCAATCGTTGCACGTCCCGATTCTATATCGGCATCTCCAGCGTTGTACTCTATATTGAACACAAGGTTCATATCAAGAATATTCTCGCAGAGAAAGTTGTCCTGCTCTTCCTTCTCAAAGGAGCGGTAGGCGGCCTCGAGATTCGTGGTGCCCATGAGATCCTCATAGGCATCGCGCGGGCTGATCGTCTGGCGATAGAGCGAGAAGAGGGGGAAGGTGTTGCGCCCCTTTGCTGCGCGATCACCGGCTCCGAGGTTGAGGATCTGGTCACGGTAGAGGAGGCGGTAGCCCACGGCGTTGACATCGCCTTGCGTATCCACATTGTGAGCCTTGGCTGTGCGGTAGTTCATACGCAGGTCGTTGTTGCTGCTCACGCTCGGATTGCGGTCAAAGGTGCTGGCAAAGAAGACGATTTGTGTGGAGTGGGGGAAAGCACTCTTCTTGCGGCGGCTCTTGCCGCGGCGTGTCACATCGCTCATCTCGTTGCTGGCGCTATCGTCGGATTGGGCAAAGAACCACTGGTAGTCGTCTTCACCGCGTCCGAGCTGCATGGCCTGAAAGTCGTTGACGAGGGCTTGCAGCGCGACGCTGGCGCGTGTGCTCGTCTCTACCTCGTCGCGGGCATCTTTGTAAATCTCAATGCCCTGATTGGTCATCGTCATGATCACTAGTACGAGGATGGTAGTGATGGTCATGGCTACGAGGAGCTCAATGAGGGTGAAGGCGCGCTGGATGGCCGCGGGGAAGATTTTTTTCTTCATATATTATGTAAGGTGGGGCTGTGATCGCGGGGAGAGAGGGAGCTCTGGGGAGGGATCGAGGAGGCTTGGGAGGATGCTAGCGACGGAAGGAGAGGTTGGTGGAAAAGACAGGCTGGGAGAAGTCACTCCATGACTTGGTCTTGTAGCGGGCGGGGTCTGTGGGGAAGAGGCGGTAGAAGTCGGCGCGGTAGACGACCTGCGCTCCCCATGGGGTTTCATCCTCGCCGGAGACGTAGCTATTGGGATTGGACCCCTTGGAGATGACGCCCGGCTTGGTGGCTATCTTGAATTGCCCATCGGCGCGGGCTTCCAGCTCGCTCATGCGCACGAGAAAGACTGGTCCTTCTGCCTGACGGATGGAGTTGCGGTGGAGGGGGTCGTCGAGAGGGGCGGCCATGGTGATGCGCTCGACTCGCGCGGGGTCTATCGTGGCGTTGCGCGGCACGGGGGGATAGCTGCCATCTTTGCGAGGACGTTTGCTGATGTCGGCGCGGTAGGTAAAGATGGCAATGCTGCTGCTGGGTTTTTTGGAATTGAGCATCCAGTAGAAGCTCTTGTCAAAGGGGGTGATGTATTGTTTGGGCGTGCTTTTCGTCGCCGAGCTGCCAGCTCGCTCGTCGGGACGCAGTGTCTCCATCTCGGAGCGTAGCACCGTGATGATGCGCCCCGCTTGCTCGCGGGCGAGTGCTGCGGTGAGCATGGACTTCACCGGGGCAAAGAGGGTCATAAAGATGCCTAGCAGCATGCCAATGATCGCAATGGCGAGCAGAGTTTCGACGAGGGTGAAGGCGCGGAGGCGGGGGCGACGGGGGGCGGAGGATTTCATACGGAGGGATGAGAGGGAGAGGGGCGACGGGGGGAGTCTAGCAGGGGAGAGTGAAAGATAGTGTGATGGGCATCTAGGATTTAGGATTCGTCCTTGTCGTCGTTCTTATTTCTCTTGCGATCGGCGGCGCGGCGTGTGGCGCGGCGGTCCTTTTGCACGCGCTTTTCTTTCTGAATCTGCTCGAGGGTGCGCAGGCGGCTGGTGTCCCCCGAAGGCCAGAGGACTACTCCCTTCGCCCCAATCGGGCGACCATTGCTATCGACCTCGGTAGGGGCGACACCGTCGCGGTATTTTTTGGAGTTGGTACGCTGACCCTTGATGACGACGAGGCGTTGGGGGGCGGTGGGATTGAGCGGATCAGCCAGCGGGGCGACAAAGCGCCCCTTCTCGTCGAACTCGACAAAGTACACGCTCACCTCATCACCAAGACCGGCGATGCGCATGCGGTCATGCCCGAGCATTTCCTCATCACCCTGCTCAGCCCATTCGAGGGGCTTGCTGTAGTGGGGGCTAAAGAAGACGCCATTGGGGAAGCTCTTGCCATTGGAGGCGGAGCGCCAGCGTCCCTCGGTGCTCACGTCGGTGCCATCGTAATTCCCCCTGCTTTTCTCCTTTTTGCTAAGCATCATGACGACGGCATAGCGCAGGTGCTTGGAGTCGCGCGAGGTATCGCCCGGATCATCGACGATGACGACGCGCGTGGAGGTATCGTTGCCAATGGCGGTGGCCTGCGCCTCTTGGAGCATGCCTTCTAGGTCAGAGACGGCAGCCTCGACGGTGCGCCCCTTGCCGATGTCATCGAGGACGGAGGCCGCCATAGTCATGAGTATACCCATGATGGTGATGACTACTAGCATTTCAATGAGTGTGAAACCTTTGCTTTTTTGGACGTGGTGGTTCTTGATGGGCATGGCAGAATGATATAATGAGAGCTCTTCTTATAAATAGCAAATTCGCCCCCGCTTTTCAACCTTTTTTTGTCAGAAAGCAGCTCGCACGCCCAAAAATCTTGCTCTGTCTTCAGCTATTTAGATAGATCTCGACCGCTTTATATTTCCTCGTTCTATGTAGTAGCGGCTGGTTACTATCGTCATACAGGTGACAAGACTCATCCACCTAGCCGCCCTGCGATCACGTGGCGACTCATCTTGCCTTGTTATGAGGCATCGTGAGCTTTTTGATTCCTGTGTGCTTGGGGGCATTATCGCCATGGTCTGCCCTGGGTGGGCTCATGGCACGCTCTTAGGGCTCATGGCTCATGCTTAAAAAAGAAGTTTACCAACGAGCTGAATTATGCTAGCCTCATTGCTATGAACAAGCTCTCCCTGATCCTCGCACTCTGCTCCACCCTCTTGCTGAGCTCCTGCGCCTACACTCAGGTACACAAAAACGTCAAGCAACGCGGCAATTTTTACAAGGGATTTGAGGCCGATATCCCCACCAACATTTATCAAAGCAATGGCAAATGGTACATCAAGGGGCAAAAATTCAAGCTGCGCCTCAAGTACCCCACCATCTATGATACCGTCTTTCTCGAAAGCGGCGCGCCTGAGCTCGTCCGCGTAGGGGATAGCCTCGGTGTCGCCTACCAAGAAATCTCCTCGGGTACTGCCATAGCCCTACGCGAGCGCAATGGATATGCCACCCTGCCTCTGCTCCAACGCGAAATGCAGGAGCTGCGCACCACTCCGCGAGATTCCCTTAATAATAACGCCACTCGCCATGAGATACGCGCCGAGATAGCCCAGACTCATAAGCCCCTACGCGTGACCTATGCCGAGGCGTCGAATCGCTACAGCTTGGCCACAAAGTCGCTCTCCTATCTGACTTTTGCTGCCGTTGATGTGCCAGCAACACTCGCCTACAATGTCTCTATTCCCTTCATGGCTCCCTTTTACTTCTTCTATGATAGTTATAGCGAATTCACCAAAGATCCCTTTGAGTAAAGAGTTTATAACTTATTCACAAAAACCTGTGAATAGTATGTGAATAAGCGGTGAATGACTGTGTGAACAAAATTCTTGTTCGCTTTTTAAGTGGATTCCTCACAGGATTATTCGCAGGCAAAATTCTTACATCTACTTGATTCCTTAAGACTTGCGAAAGTTATACACATATTCACAGCCTATAAGATGATGAATTTAAATTTAAATTCTATATTATCTCATTTAACAAGCTTTTTTAAGTATGCCCCTATCCCCTCCGACAGCGCACGAGGATCTTGCCTGGATGCAGCTCGCCCTTGAGCAAGCCCAACTGGGCCTCGGCTGCACAAGCCCCAATCCCCCCGTAGGCGCGCTCATCATTCAGCACCGCAGCCGCCTGCAAAGCCCCTGCCCCACGCCCGCACCCCCACAGCATGGCGAATGGCAGCTTATCGCCGCCTCCTACCATCAGAGAGCAGGTGAGCCCCATGCGGAGAGACGCGCCCTTGCTGATGCCTACGAGCGAGGCTATACGAGTGAGCAGCTCATAGGAGCTTGTATCTATGTGACTTTGGAGCCTTGTAGCTCCTGGGGGCGTACGCCGCCTTGCACCGATGCCATCATTCAGGCGCGGCTGGGGCGTGTGGTTTATGCCTGCTCTGACCCCGACAAGCGGCATAGGGGACGCGCCAAGCAGATTCTGGAGCAGCAGGGCATCGAGGTAGTAGAAGGCGTTTTTAAGGCGGATTGTGAGCGTTTGCTGCGCCCATGGTTTTTTGCCCTTGAGCAGGGGCGGCCCTGGGTGGTGGCGAAGGTGGCGATGAGCCTCGATGGACGTCTGAGTCGGCGAGAGACGCCTTGGCTGAGCTGTGATGAGAGCTTACACTTTGCTCATCAGCTCCGAGCGCAGAGTGATGCCATTCTCATAGGAGGGGGGACGCTGAGGCGGGATGATCCTTCTCTGACGATTAGGCTGCCCAAGGGGGAGCTTTCTGTGTGCAAGCAGCAGCCTTGGCGCGTGCTTGCTACGAGGCGTGCGGATTGGGATAGGGGCAAAAAGCTTTTTTCTGACGAACATGCGGCGCGTAGCTTGGTTTTCAATGATGTAGACGACTGGGAGCAGGAGCTACTCATCCCTCTCTACAGAGACTATGGGGTGGTGACACTGATGCTTGAATGCGGAGGAGGGCTGCTTACAGAGTGGCTCAAGGCTGGACTGATCCAAGAATGGGTGCAGATCATCACCCCGCACCTCGCGGCAGGTCCTCATCTCCTACTCACGGGGCAGGAGTACCTCCCCCACGAGCCCCAATGGCATGAGGCAAGCTGGGTGAAGCTCGGCTCCGATATGCTCTTCCGCGCCATGATACAGAAGGATGATGACGCGAAAGAGAAAATATAACAACATGGCTTTTTATGCTTGCAGGGAAAGCTCATCTGTGCTATTTATTATTGCAACATGAAGCACTTTCTCCTCACCGCCACATTGATGACCACTCTGGCTGGAACAGCACTCGCTGATATTCAAGCCCCTCCCGCATCTGAGTACACAGCTACTCGCAAGCTGGGTCGCGCCCTCGGCAATATCTTCTACGCTATTGAAGAAATCCCCCTGACCATTATTCGCTGGAATTCTCGTGAGGGTGCCTACGCTGGCGCTTCCGTCGGTATTGTCGATGGCTTTGCCCGTACTTTCAATCGCATGGGCTACGGCTTTTATGAGCTCGTTACTTTCTGGGCTCCTACCTACAAAAATTCTTATCGCCCCCCCTATCAGGGTAGCTGCGGTCGTAGCGGCCTCAAGGAGTACAATGTATGGTCTGGTTTCTCTGAGTTCCCCGCTGAGCTCGGCGCCCAAGGCAAGCACGGCTCGACTCGCTCCTCGGCTTATTACGCTGCCGAATAAATTATTTCCCAAAAGCTTTTTAATGTGAAAAAAACACCGTCTCTCTGCGAGACGGTGTTTTTTTGATTCTTACTGCTTTTCTTTTGAATTGGTCTGCCCTGTGTGAGGCAAGTACGTGAGCCTTTTACTTGGCTCGGCGTCGGGCGCGGGCGGCCTTGCGGTATTCTTGCAGAGCCTTGCGCTCGCTGGGGCTTAGCTTTCCATCCCCATCTTTGTCAAAGCGAGCTTGGAGCTCCGCTTTCATTTTATTTTGCCTATCTTCCCCTTTGGCTTGGAGGGGGCAGTTAATCATTGTGAGGACGAGGCTAAAGAGTGTGATGGGCAATAGAGTTTTCATGGCGAGGTG
This sequence comes from uncultured Akkermansia sp., assembly GCA_964370355.1. Classification (GTDB taxonomy): domain Bacteria; phylum Verrucomicrobiota; class Verrucomicrobiia; order Verrucomicrobiales; family Akkermansiaceae; genus Akkermansia. The sequence goes on from CAYJJA010000078.1 coordinate 6,497, forward strand.
ATGGGGGGCTGATCTTTCTATTTTTAAGAACGCTGCAAGTCTTGATGAATCTACATGCTATGCTCATTTCTTGTTATTGTAAAGGCTAACCCTCTTATTCTCCCAGAATAACTCAAACGAGCAAATGATGAGAGAGGGCAATAGGCTCTTGACAGGCTCGCGAGGGACTCGTATGATGATCTGCACCATGTCTGATGACCAAGATAAGCCCCTGATGAATTGGGAGCAGGCTCGCGAGCTCGCTCATGATCTCAATCCCGATGATTTTGATGATGCGGTGATTCACTTTCTTGATGAGTTGCTGAGTGCGCAGCCTGATTATGCTCTACTCCAGCAGGCGGCAACACTTTTGCTGCAAGATGAGGTGGACCTCTCGCCTGATCTGCGTGAGTGCGGGATTGAGCCCGACGAGCAGCTCATTGAGATCTTCATCCTCGCAGGTGCTGATGTGGATGCTCGCAATGCCTTTGGCGAGACACCGCTGACGCTGGCGGCTCGCTATGGCTATGAGGAGCTAGCCGCCTTTCTCCTCTCGGTGGGCGCGAGCAAGCAGCGTCGCAATGCGCAGGGGAAGATCCCTGCGGATGTCGCCTGCTCGCCAGCTCTCATTGATCTGCTCATGCCGGAGGACAAGCGCGCGCTCGATGGCGCGCTCGCATCGGATGAGGAGTCACTGCCCGATTATATGGAGGATGGTGATTTGGAGGCTCCCGAGGGGCTAGCAGACGAGCTGCTGCGCCTGTATGAGACGCGAAAAAATGCCGAGGCAGCGCAGGATGAGCGCTTTGCACCTCGGCATGATTGCGGATTAGGCGAGTAGGGTTTACTCGCCGCCTTGGCGGCTGTGGAAGAGCTTTTCGACGTACTTGGCGATCATATCGACCTCGATGTTCATCTGAGTCCCTAGCTGGACGGTATGAAGATTCGTACGCTCCCAGGTATGGGGCGTGATCCAGAATTCGAGCTCATTGTCCCCCAAGATCTGCGCGATGGTCAGCGAGATACCATCCAGCGTGATGCTGCCCTTGTCGATGATGTAGCGATCATAAGACGCAGGGATGCGCACGCGCACCATGTGATCCTGCCCGACGGGGGTGATGCCTGTGACCTCGGCAACGGTGTCCACATGCCCCATGACGAAGTGACCGCCAAAGCGGCCATTACCGCCCATGGCACGCTCAAGATTGCAGATATCGCCTTCCTTGAGGCTCCCGAGTGCGGTGACGCGTAGGGTCTGGGTGAGTAGGTCAAACTCGACCTCATCGCCCTCGATGCGGTCCACCGTGAGGCAGCAGCCATTCACCGCCACCGAGTCGCCTAGCGCGAGCTCGGAGGCAAAGGGGATGGAGAGCGTGTAGCGTGCGCCGCTGGCGACGCTGCGGAGTGTCTTGAGAGTGCCAGTGCATTCGACGAGTCCTGTAAACATAGTGATATGATTGAGAATAGTATTGTATTAAAGGAAATAGAACATGCAGAACATGATGACCGTAGGCAGCAGAGCCCAGAGGGCGAGGAGCAGCGGATTGATGCTGCTGAAGTGCTTGCTGAGGATGGACTGACCCGCGAGGTTGGGGGCATTCGCGATCACGGTGAGACCGCCGCCGGTGACGGCACCTGCGACGATGGCGTACTTCATATTATCGGCGAGATTGGGCACTGTGCTTGCGAGGAAGGTGACAGCGGCATTGTCATTGAAGGCCGTGAGCACGCTGGCAAGCGCCATCGTCGCCCCCTCACCCAATGCGCCGAGTGACTGCAAGACAGGCTGCATCCACCAGCCCTGCGTGCCGCCGAGGATGAGGAGTCCCGCAAGGAAGATACCGACAAAGAGCGGGATCTTGATCGTGAGCTTCTCCTGATGCGGACGAGAGACGGCAAAGAAGAGGAGGAAGGCAGCAAAACCGCTGAGGAAGTAGACGGGGTAGTGCGCGAAGTAGACCGTGAAGACGAGGAAGACCAGCGAGCCGAGGTAGACCCAGAGGGGAATGGGTGCTGGGGTGGCATCGGGGCTCTTTGTTGCGCCCTCCTCGGGGCTGTTTTCGGTGGTGGAGGCAGTCAAGGCGCGCTGCTTGTCCGCGAGGCGGGCGAACTCGCCGCGGAACATCGCGTAGTAGATGACATTAGAAATCACAATACCTATCATCGCCTTCCAGCCAAAATTCAGCATCATGAACTCCAGCGTCCACTCCCACTTCCCCGCGACCATCACAATAGGAGGAGCTGCGAAATGCGTGAGCGTACCGCCTACCGAGACATTGACAAAGAGCAGGCCCAGCGTCGCGTAGCAAAAGCTCGTGGAGGGCTTGAGATCGTAGATCTTCTTGCTCAGGATGATGGCGGCAAGCGTCATCGCGGCGGGCTCGGTGATGAATGAGCCGAAGAATGGCGCGACGGTGAGCACCGTGAGCCACCATGCAAGGGGGGTCTCCTTGCCCCAGCGAGCCATGCGTTGGAGGGCGCACTCGGCCATGCGGTAGATGGGGCGGGAGGCGGCGATGATCATGATCGTCGCGACGAAGAGAGGCTCGGTGTAATTCGTATCGCGACCGAGATAATTCACCAAATCGCTCGTGGAGTAGTAGCTGATGCAAACGAAGGAGAAAGGAATGACCCAGAGGGCGAAAATCAGCTCAATCTCGCCGAGCACGTGGAGAATACGAACGGAGAGACAATGCCCGCGGGACTTCTCCACGCGGTGGGCGGCATTGATGATGAGAGGGGCGAGGAAAGTATGAATAATCGCGCCGAGGAAGCAGAGACTCACGGCGAGATTGAAAGGATCGACACCCATGCGATGGGAAAGCTTTTGCCAGAGAGACATCTCATCCTCTTGCAGAGCGTAGAAAGGGAGCGGATGGGGGAAGCGGCTATATTTATCCCCCTGCTGAGTCTGGGCGGCGGACCAGGCGACACCGGCGGGGGGAATGGGAGCGGAGCTTTCAGCGACACTGATGCTGACCTGTTTAATGCTAGAGGGACCTGCTAGCTCGGTGGTCATGAGCTCATCGGCGGAGACCCTAAGCACAGAGAATAAGATCACAAGGAGGGGAATCAACAATTTCAAGAGCGATAATGTCCTCGTCAGAGAGGTGCTTTTGTCATGGTACTCGGAGACGGCTTTCATCAGCATAGGGAGGATGGTATCACAAGATAATGGTTTATGCAAAGCCAAAAAGCCCTTGTTGGAACATAGTAAGCCTGACCTAACATGAAAAAACTCTCACCAAAGCCTCAAAACACACCCACCCGCAACACAAAAGTGGGAGTCCAGAGGGCCAACTGGTCCTTTGGTGGCCGTCTGGGGGCCAGTCCCCAGCGGGTGAAGGGCAGAGCCCTTCTGGGGTGCGGGGCGAAGCCCTGCGGAAGCGCTGGATCGCAGATCCAGCAGGGCGTCAGACCCGCAAAAGCCACACACGCCCGCGCGGCAAACCCAGCATCGTGCCACCGTCCATAAACTGACGCCCCCTACCACCGCGCCCGAAGGGCGACACTTCTCTACCGTGGCAAACGCGAAGCGTCACCACCGCCGCCACGACTACAGCGGAAAATAACGATCCAAATCCCGCAAATGCCACACCAGCATCTGCTCCATCGTCATCCCCGCCACCGCTGGCCACATACTGCCGTCTTGGCAGGCTACTATCTGCCCACAGCTCTCCACGTAGGCCATAAAGCTCTTCTCACTCGCCGTGATCGCAGCGAGCAAAGCCTTCTTATTCTCCACAGACGAAGCCATCACCGCATCACGCCGCTGCTGGTACGCCTTCTTCACCATCGCTTCATAATGATTATACATGTCGGTGCTCAGCGTCGTCATATCATACTGACTCCCCGAGGCGCGCTCATCATTCTCCAATGCCTTATTGCCGTACTTGCGCCTCGTTTCCGCCTCTCCGTCTCGGAGCAATTTCTCGATAGAGACAGCAAGGGTCTCTTCATCGCCTGATGCATCGTCGCAGGAGCTAAACACCTCGATCAAGCGTTGCTCGGCAAGCTTGCGCTCAAGACGGCTCAGCGAGCTTTCCAAGGCATCGGGGCTCAGGGGGGCTGTTAGCTTGCCCGTCCCGCCTCGCAGGCGTGCCCACGCGAGCAAATGCGTTTTCATGGTCTCCCACTGGGTGACGGAGCGTCTGTATTGTGCGTAGCGCGCTGTGGCTAGGTTGACATACATCTCGTCCATGTCGCTCATTTCTTTGACGTAGTTTTTAAAATACTGGTCGTAGCGGAGGTAGAGTTTTTTTAGCATTTGTTCCGATGAGGGGATGCGGTAGATTTTCTCTACCTCCGTGCTGGTGATACCTTCACCCTGTGCCATCGTGTTGCAGCTCAGGGGGAAAAATGATACGACGCCTAAAAGGAAAAATTGATGCAGCTTCTGTCTCATAGTGTGTATATATAGCATAAAGGATTTCATATGCAAGGTTAAATGCTGAGGGTGGTATTTTGCGCTTAGTCTAGGGCGACTTAGCGCAGGGTTTTACGCACGAGCGAGACGATGAAGTAGGACATGAGGAAGAGTCCGCAGAAGCCTTCTGCCGCGATGAGCCCAGCGGCTATTTCGTTGAGCGGGGATATTTGATTGTCGCCTATGGTGAGGAAGTTGATGATACTGATGTAGAACCCCTTGGTGAAATTGTTGTAAAATCCTTCTTTATCTACTAAAAACCATGCCTCTTGATACAGAGCGCAGGTGTAAAATAAGGAAAAGGATATGACAACAGCCATCATCCAGCGGGAGAGCCTCCATGGGTCTGTGCCGTATTTGCCGAGCTTGTCGAGAAAGCAGAAAAAGAGGCGTACATGGTTGGCGCATGTCTCACGGTGGCTGCGCATGTACTCGACAAAAGCAGCGTCTTCATGCTCGTATTGTCCGAGGTTGTGGTAGTTTTCCTTGAGGAGCTGAAATTGCTTGGCTTGGCTGGTGTAGATTTTTTTGCGCTCAATCTTGTAATCTATTCTAGGGTTTTCACGTGCCTTTTGTAGAGCTGTTTCTCCGTAGAGATGGATAGCATCCCGCGCGGTTTCCCAGTCAATGTAGAGGGATGCAAGGGGTTTGCTGTCTTCAATGCTGAGCTGAGCTATGTTGATGATGCTTCCACGGCTGCTGTCAAGGAGGAGGTTTTTTTCGAAGATGCAGTCAATGAGCTTGAGTGTCTCTAGTTCACGAACGCGTAAATTGTCGTGGTAGAAGGTGCATTGCTCGAAGTGTAGCGTGGAGTCGGGAGCGACGATTCCTGAGAAGTCGAGTTTATTGTCTTTGAAGTCGATTGAGTTAAATTCGCAGATCGTTTTAGAGAATTGAGCTTTGCTAAAAGAAACTTTACCCTCGCCAAATTGCGCCTCGTCGAAAGAAACGTCGCCCTCGCCAAATTGCGCCT
>CAYJJA010000079.1:0-10138 GCA_964370355.1 uncultured Akkermansia sp.
TACACCCTAGGCGATCAGGCTGGAATAGGCCCCGAAATCATCGCCAGTGTCCTACGCGACTGGCCGCACAGCGATGTCATCCTTGAGTGCATCGGTGAGCCCCTCCGTGATGTCAAGCTAGGCGAGCCCAGCCTACGCACAGCCCAAGCCGCGTGGGATCATCTGGAGCTCGGAGCTGCCGCCCTACGCGAGGGACGCATCGCCGCCCTCGTCACAGGCCCTGTCTGCAAAGAGAGCCTGCATGCCTGTGGATTCCCCTACCCTGGCCAGACAGAATTCTTTGCCGATCGCCTCGCCGTCGCTGACAATCATGCTATGTGCCTCAGTGGGAATCGCCTCTGTGTCGGACTCGCCACGACCCACATCGCCCTCAGCGAGGTCGCTAGCTGCCTCACCGTAGAAGGCCTCGTCAAGGTAGGCCTCCTGCTCGCCGACTTTATCGCCCACGTCAAGGGCTCGCTCTACCCGCGTCCCCGCATCGCCCTTGCGGGACTCAACCCCCACAATGGTGAAAACGGAGCTTTCGGCGATGAGGAAAGCCGCCTCATCGAGCCCGCCTGCACTCGCCTGCGAGCCCTGCGCCTCGACATCGACTATATCGGTCCCTGCGTCCCCGATGTCGTGTACCGCGACGCGGCGGAGGGCGCTTATGATGCCATCGTCGCGCCCTACCACGATCAGGCTCTTATCCCGCTGAAGCTCCTCGACTTTGACAATGCCGTCAACGTCACGCTAGGACTCCCGCGTCTGCGCATCAGCCCCGACCACGGCACCGCCTTTTCCTTGGCAGGTAAAGGAATCGCCAAGGACTCCAGCATGCGCAGTGCCTTTGAACTCGGCTACCGCTGCGCCTTGAATTCCAAGAGCGTGATCTCGGCAAATGTCCCCCAGCGCAGCGGAATCCACGCCCCCGTGCCCTGATTGACATAGAGCTTCATCCCCGAAAGCTCATAGAGCCCCTTATTGTAAGAAAGGAGAGCTTCAGTCACCCAAGTCCATGGGTAAAACTGCCCCCCATGCGTATGCCCCGAGAGCTGGAGCTCAAAGCCAGCCTTCGCCGCCTCGGGGGCGAGCACAGGCTGATGCGAGAGCAGGATCTGATACGCCGTCGAGGCAGGCTGCGCCATCGCCTCAGTCATCGAGGGACGCAGCGCATCGGGGTTGTGGCGCGAGACTGGATCCGTCCCCCCCGCGAGCATTTAGGGGGTGCGGGGTTGCTGCAAGACCACATTCTAATTCCCCACGGGGCCCCGCCCCGACTCCTCAAAATACGCGATCACCTCATCCGATGACGCGCGGAAATAATCGTGATTCCCCAGCACGCTATAGACCCCGTAGCGAGCTTTTAGTCCCGAGAGAGCTTTCAAACAAGCCGAAGGATCAGGCAAATCCATCTCCACCAGATCCCCCGTCAGCACGATGACATCGGGCTGGAGCGCATTCGTCTGCGCGACAATATCCTCAAGCCAGCCCTCGGGTCTATCCACCGTGATGTGGAGATCCGAGATCTGCACGATGCGCAGACCATCCAGCCCACGCGCCTCAGCGGGGAGCTCGATCTCCACCTCTTGCACACGAGGGGTGAAATTCGTCTGAATGCAATAGCCCACACACAGAAGCGACAGCAGCAGCACCACCGCCCCCGACACACGCTGCCAAGAGCGTGACTTCCCCCTGCGCAGAACCAAGAGCAGCACATCCTTGACCAGCGCGAAGAGACAGCCGAAGGACAGAAAACCAATAGCAGAGGCCGCCGCCAGCGTCAGCGGGAAAAACCACAGCCACTCCACGCTGCGCCAATTCTGGTAGGCGATAAAAGACAGACAGTAGCTCAGAATGAGCGCGCAGAGAATCCCCGATGCCACGCGCCCCCATCTCATCGGCACAATCAAACGCCTGTACAGCAAAAGCCCCGCAAAGAGCACCACCGCAAACACGGGACGCGAGAAGAAAAAGATCGCAGAAAGCAACAGAAAAATAGCTAGATACAAGAGGGCTCGCTTCATAGAACAGGGCTATGATACGGCAGTTTCCACGATAAGCAAGCCAAATTTATTTGCTAAGAGCCGAAGTTAAAAAAGAAAGCGATTTTTGCTGCCATGATGATCTGATGGCATTGACTTGCTCAAAATTGATGTCCTCCATTTGCTTGCTCTCTAGCTCATCTAGACTACTGATGATGCGATGCCTCAACTGATAAATATCAAGGAGAGAATGGAATCTCGCTACACCTCTGTAATTATTCGCAATGACTATAAAGGGCACATTAAAGATAAGGGCAAACACCGTCCCATGGAAGGAGTCTGTCACGACGAACTTTGCGTTTCTGAACCCATTGAGCCACTTGGAAACAGAAGGATAAATGCAGTTGTTGTAATTTGTAATATCAGCATTTAAACTTTCTTTAGGTCCTATTTTAAGGCAAGGTAGTTTAAGCTTCTCTAACAAGGCTTTGACAATGACGCGTTTTTCATCGCTCTCATCGAGTATGTAGGTCATCATCACATCTTGACATTCATTGAGGTCTTCCTTCTCGATGAGGGATAGATACTCCTCTTTTTCTATAAGCATGGTAGGATCGAGAACATGTTCGGCTTCTACCCCGAGGTGTTTGCGGCAGAGCTCGACACCTGAATTCTCACGAACGGAAATGCCATCAAAGAGCTGGGCGAGCTCCTTACATTCGTGAGTAAGCTCATCTGAAAACTCATCCCAGTGGTCCACTCCAAAAGAAGCCGCGTAGGAAATACGCTTTATTTGATTGTCCTTGGCAAATTGGCAAAAGTAATTCGCGACGTTTACAAAAGATGGTCTCCAAACCTGATCACTACCAACAATAATGGCATCGTAATGATCGAGATTGCGATCATGAGAACCAAAAAAATCTATCGTGTTGATATACTCCTTCGTGAAGCGGCTGGTCTCCTTTTTTTGCAAAGCATAAAGTAAGCCTCGTGTCGCCGATGGGTAGAGCTTTGCGAGTATTTTTTTAAGAGCTATGAAACGCTCAGAATGAATAAAATTGCGCTTCAAAAGAGTTAGAAATCGTCTCGATGTAAAGCCGTCTCTGTCTGTGACCACACTGTGACCTAGCTTTTTGCAAACTGATTGAAGTGCATAGGCTTGGAGTAAGCCACCATAATTTTGATGCAGAGCGTGGGTAATGATGAGAATATTCATTTTTTTATAATTAATTTAATCTTTTCTAGTCTGGATCGACCTAATAGTTGTGTTATCGAAGAGCGTATAGAAAATTTAATTCTCGCCATTCTTCCACCAATGGTATAACACTTCAATAAATGTAGCACAGAAGTACTTGTCTGCAAATCTGTAAAGAAAGCCTCTCTCCGAGGCGGCGCGCAAGGAGAGTGCTTAAAGCCGTGGGGGATTTCACTGGATGACACCTTGATTAATTCTGCGTCGATGGATTGTAGATACTCTTCACCTTTTTCACTATTAACGATCAATAGACTCACTCCCCTATCGTCATTGAAATGAGGATGAGTATTTTCTACGCCCCAAAAGTCGGCGAGAGTGATATCACTTCTGCTCTTGACGGACTTTGCAGGGCATTCGTGACAGGAAGGTCGTAAATATAAATCATTTAGAAAACCTTTCATGTAAAGGTTGTTATAGGAAAACTCAGCAAAGGAGAAAAATTTACCTTTAGAGGTGCTACCCTCAATTTTGAAGTCATAGTACTTCCAGCTATTTGATTTGTCTCGAAATGATAAGGCATCTATTGTCGCGAAATCACGCTTTTCGCGCAGCTCATGCAAGTATTTTCTCCAAACGAGGGGGCTAGGTACGCCATGACAAACAAAGTCAATAAGGAGCAAGTTTTTATAAGGGCGTCTCAAGTACTTGTTCAAACCTGCAATCTGGCAGGGCGTTCCGCTAAAGAGAACGTGGCGTCCTTTCTTTAAAAACTTGGCAACTTGCACGAAGCTGTCACCTACCCGACTCTGGACATACTTTGACCCTCGAAATTGCGCAAGCTCTTCTTTTTTCTCTATGTGGGTATGAACTGTCTCATAGTTTGAGTCAAAGCTCACACCGAAAACAACACCCTTTTTTTCTAATATGTGCTCAGCTAATAAGGTAAAAATCCCTCCTGATGAGCTCTGCATTCGTACATCTTTATCCTTGTTTATCGCACCGTAAAGACAAAGGGGATCTAATTCACTCTCTTGGTTGATGACAGGGCAGACAGCGTCACAGAGATTGCAATGGATACAATCGACCTCTCTTACATAAGGGTAGATGAATCCTTCATTATCGCCGTGTATTTCGATGCATTTTTTAGGGCAGATTTGAGAGCATGCTTCACATCCCGTGCACTCTTCCTTGCGTGTAATTTGAATCATTGTCAATAAGTGTTTCTTTGTGAAAGATCCTCTAAAGCAATCTTAAAATGAAGATAATGATGGAGTGTTGTCACCTTGTTCTTAGGTGATTCTCCATCAGAGCAGAATTATAGCAGCGAATAATTGGCATGTCAACGCTCCAGTGTGTAAGAAAGATCCTCTGTCATAGCAAGAAAAATTGATGAATTTTAAATTGACATTTGGACAAATATCAATATGATAGAGCCATGAGCAACACCATCACCCCAGAACCACGCACGGCAGCCCCAGTCTACGATGCCGTCATGCTGGAGCGCAAAGCCGCTATATTCAAGGCCCTCGGTCATCCGATGCGCCTGCGTATCGTCCACATGCTCATGGACTGCGAACGCTGCGTATGCACGCTCCACGAGGACTCGCAGCGCGACATGTCCACCATCTCCAGCCACCTCAAGGTGCTGAGAAATGCCCAAGTCATCAAGAGCCGCCAAGTAGGCAAGCAGGTCTTTTATAGCCTGAATATCTGCTGTCTCCCCACCCTCTTGAAGTGCCTCGACACCTGTGTTGAGAACGATCCCTTTCCCCAATAATTAACCCAAAAAACAACAATACTGATATGACTATCATCAAAATCTACGGACCCGGCTGCAAGAAGTGCAGCGAGCTCACCGACCTCACCAAGCAGATCGTCGCCGAGCTCAAGCTCGACTGCGAAATCAAGAAAATCTCCGACCCCATGGACATGGCCAACGATGGCGTCTTTGCCACTCCCTCCCTCGCGGTGGATGGTAAGATCCTCGTCAAGGGCAGCGTGCCCAGCCACGCTCAGCTCACCGAGATCCTCCAAGGCAGCGGCATCGCCACGGGCGGCTGCGACTGCGGTGGTGCTTGCGCCGCCCCAGAAGAAAAAGCTCCCGCTGAGCCTGTAGAAGCCTGCGGCTGTGGCTGCGCTTGCGACGAGCCCCAAAAGGCAGAATGCGCGCAGGCGCAGAGTACGGGCTGCGGCTGTGGCAGCGGTGGCTGCTGCGGTGGTGGATCGGGTGCTGGCATTGTCAAGCAGCTCATCCTCTGGATCGTGCTCATCCTCGTCGGTGTCGCCATCTTCAAGGCTGTCAGCGACAAGAAGGAGGACGCGGCCGCCGCTGCGACCGCCACACAACCCGCCATCGCCAATGGGGTGGAAGTCGTCTACTACCAATTCGGCGCCCGCTGCGTGACCTGCAAGCGCATGGAGCAGTGGATCAATGAGGTCGTCCAGCAGCAATTCGCCGATGAGCTCAAGAGCGGGGCTGTCGTTCTCAAGTCCGTCGAGGCGGGCGCAGACGATGTAGCCAAGTACGCGCTCTCCACCAAGAGCCTCATCATCAAGAAGATCGAGGGCAACAACGAAAAGAGCTGGAAGAACGCCGACAAGATCTGGTCACACAGCCGTGACGAAGCCGCCTTCAAGGCCTACGTCGCCGGCGAGATCAAGAGCCTGCTCTAAGACGCCTCCCCCTTCAAATCAAGCCCCCTCTATCCATGTACTGGATACTCCTCTCCATGCTAGGACTCGGCATCACCAGCGCGGTGATGCCCTGCCCCCTAGCTGGCAACATCGCTGCGGTGAGCTACCTGACCCGTCAGGTACACTCCCCCTTGGCTGCCACCATCTCCGCCCTGCTCTACACCCTAGGCAGAATAGGAGCCTACGCGGGCATCGCCCTCATCCTCGGACTGGGACTCAGCAGTGTCCCTAGTCTCTCCTACACCCTCCAGACAGAAATGCCCCTCTACATGGGACCTCTGCTCTGCATCGCGGGTCTCGTCCTACTGGGCATCATCCCCTTCCCCTCCTTTGGGAAGAAGTCGGGAGGCTTTGATAAACAGTCCTCGGGCTTCCTCGGCACCTGCCTGAGCTCACTGGGCATGGGCTTCCTCTTCGCCCTCGCCCTCTGCCCGCCCTCCGCCGCCATCCTCTTCCTCACCGTGCTTCCCAAAGCCGTGCAGATGGACGCATTCGGCTTTGGCATGAGCATTGTGAGCTTTGGCATAGGTACAGCCCTCCCCGTCGTCGTCATCGCCCTCATCCTCGTCTTTAGCGTGCGCCATGCACAAATCATCATGCGCAGCATTACTAAGGCACAGTCCACCATCACCATGATCACAGGCATCATCCTGCTCGCGATTGGTGTCTACTTCATTTTCGATAAAATCCTCCTAGCCTAACTCTTCTTATGGAAGCAAAAAAAGAATTCAAATTCCTCCTCTGGCTCGTCGTCATCTTCAGCGCGGTCTTCTTCATGCCCATCGACAATGCGGCCTTCAAGACCGCCGTCGATGCCACGCTCGACCTCGCCAAGTGGTACGCCCAAGAGCATGTCGTGCTCTGCCTGCTGCCCGCCTTCTTCATCGCTGGGGTCATCTCTATCTTTGTCAGTCAGGGTGCGGTCATCAAGTACTTTGGCGCGAATGCGAAAAAGTGGGTCTCCTACAGCGTCGCCGCCGTCTCGGGTGGCATCCTCGCGGTGTGCTCCTGCACCATCCTGCCCCTCTTCACCAGCATTTACAAGCGTGGAGCAGGTCTTGGCCCTGCGGTAGCCTTCCTCTACTCAGGTCCTGCTATCAGCATCCTCTCCATCATCCTCACCGCCCGTATCCTCGGCGCGGAGCTGGGCATCGCCCGTACGGTGGGAGCGATCGTCTTCTCCGTCGTCATCGGCCTCGTCATGTCCTTCATCTTCCGCAAGGAGGAGCAGGCGAAGAAGGAAGACCAGATGAATATTGAGGCTCCCCCCGAGGAGCGTCCCATGTGGCAGACTTCCTTCCACTTCTTCACCCTCGTCTTCATCCTCGTCTTTGCGAACTGGGGGGCCCCCGCCCCCGGCTCAGAAGAAGGCATCTGGCATAGCATCTATGCGAATAAATGGCTCATCACGGCTGGTTTCTCCCTGCTGCTTTGCTTCTCGCTGATCAACATTCTCAAGATCAAGGCGATCTGGGTCAGCCTCGGTGCGGTGGCGACCGCTGGCTCGGCTTGGCTGGCATCCATGTACGTACCTGAGCCCAAGCTCGCCCCCCTCGTCCCCATGCTCGTCGGCATCACCGCCCTCTCGCTCATGACTCTTCTTGACAAGAAGAACGAGCAGAATCGCGAATGGACGCTCTCCAGCTGGGGCTTTGCCAAGCAGATCATGCCCCTGCTAGCCATCGGCGTTGTCACCGCAGGCTTCCTGCTGGGCTCGACGCACGACAACACCGCGATTGCGGGTATCATCCCCAATAGCTGGGTCGAGTGGGCAGTAGGGGGCAATTCCCTGTTGTCGAACTTCTTTGCAAGCTTTGCGGGTGCGTTCATGTACTTCGCCACCCTCACCGAGGTGCCCATCATTCAGGGGCTACTCTCCTCGGGCATGGGCAAGGGTCCCGCTCTCGCCCTCATGCTGGCTGGTCCCTCCCTTTCCCTTCCCAATATGCTCGTGATTAACGGCGTGATGGGCCCCAAAAAGACAGCCGTCTACGTCGTGCTCGTCATCATCATGGCGACCATCTCGGGATTTGTCTTCGGCACTTTCTTTGGTTAAGCATTGATTGGAATCAATGATAAAGAGAGAAGGGTACCCCTTGTGGTGAGGGGTATCCTTTTTCCTTGTCTTGTCCCTAGATTTTCAGTAAGATGGGACAATGACCGCCACTTATCAAGCTATCATTCTAGCAAATCTGATTCTACGCGTCGAGGGGACAAGGTGCTGCCCGCATCCCGAGCTGGAGGCTACAGGCAATCAGGCTGTGCTCGATCTCTGGATCAAGGACTATGACGTGGAGGAGGCGATCTCACCCACACGCTGGGAGGAGCTGCTCGATGATGCTCTGGGTATTGCCTCACAGGTGAGAGAGGGGTGCTGCGTGCTGCATATGGAGCTGGGAGATGGCTTTCTCTGGACTCCCCCCCTAGAGCTGCTGAATCGCTGCGTGAAGGCGCGTTGCGAACTAGAACTGTATGTCCCCGAAGAGCAAGATGACATGACGAATGCCCATCTCTACCTCTACCATAGTCGTTCCGCTGACGTGCAGGCGATCGACACGTGCTTGAAGCAACGCTATCCCGCGCTTTCTTATGAAGAGGACGACGAGGAGGACGACTGCGAAGTGGAGGACGACGAGGAGGAGCGCGTCTTTTACTCGCTGGGCGAGGGCTTGAGTGGGCAGGAGATGCTCGTCGAGATGAGACGATATGCCCTGCAATTCGCACGCTCCGTCTCTTCTCATGCGAGCGCGGAGTTCGACTTCTTACTCCATGAGCATGTGCCTGTGCCCCAGATGCGGCTCTATCTGGATCATGAATGCACGCTGCGAGCACTCGCGGATTGTAGCAGTGCCTTCACTTGGGCGGCTCTTGCTGCGCCTCCGAGTCGTCAGGCAGAAAGCGAGCCTCCGAGCTTTTTTATCCTCGGCGCGCGCCATGAGGGAGTTCCTCTGCTCTGCCCCGCGTGGCGGGAGGCGGCAGAGCGTCTCGGGGAGGGATCGGAGCAGATGGACTACTACGAGTGGGAGGAGATGAGCTTTGTGGTCTTTTCCTATGATGTGATGCGCTCCTACAATCGCTTTATCCAAGAGGCATGGGAGACGCTCCCCCACGGGGCAGAGCTCCAGCTCTCCTACTGGATGCCGAGTTCGGCTTGCTACACAGAGATACGCCTTGAGGCTGCCAGTATAGAGCGTCTGCGCGTGGGTGAGCATTCGCTGCGCCTCGATGTGCATCGTGGCTTTTTCATAGATCCTGCAAATACGACGATGACCACGCGTCTTGCTGAGCGCATTCTCAACGTGGCTGGAAAAGAGAATGAATCCGTGTCATAAAAGGAATTGCCAAAAGCGCGAGACTGACCTATAATCTCGCACACATGAAAGACTACGCTCAGCAGCTCGTCCGCTACCCCGAGATGGGGATATCGCTGGACTTTTCCAAGCTCCCCTTAGACCCCGAATTTTTGACCAGCATGGAGGCGCGTATCCAGCGCGCCTACCAAGAAATAGAAGCCCTCGAATCAGGCGTGATCGCCAATCCCGATGAGAATCGCATGGTGGGTCACTACTGGCTGCGCAACAGTGAGCTCGCGCCCACCGCTGAGATCAAGGCTCAGATTGATGAGCCTCTGGCCGCGCTCAAGACCTTTGCGGCAGATATCCTCAGCGGCACGATTCGCACGCCACAGGGCAAGAAGTACAGCACCTGCCTCATCATCGGCATCGGTGGCTCCGCCCTCGGTCCTGAGCTCGTCGCCGACGCTCTGCCCAATACGGGGCTCAAGCTCGCCTTCCTCGACAACACCGACCCCGACGGCATGCTCAAGGTGCTCTCGACGCTGCCCCTCACCGAGACGCTCAATGTCGTGATCTCCAAGAGCGGTGGCACACCCGAGACGCGCAATGGCATGGTCTATGCGCAGCACTATTACCGCCAGCAGGGCATCGACTTTGCCCCACAGGCTGTAGCCGTCACAGGTGTAGGCTCGACTCTAGATGAGGTCGCGGTGAGAGAGGGCTGGATGAGCCGCTTCCCCATGGAGGACTGGGTCGGTGGGCGTACCTCCGAGACCTCCGTGGTCGGTCTCATCCCCGCAGCCCTCCAAGGCGTGAATGTGGATCAGCTCCTCAAGGGAGCTGCCGAGATGGATGCCAAGACACGCAGCCGCGACACCGCACAGAATGCCGCGATGAAGCTCGCACTCTCGTGGTTCAAGGCTGGCGAGGGCAAGGGGCTCAAGGACATGGTCGTGCTCCCCTACAAGGACAGCCTCGTACTCTTCTCC
>CAYJJA010000079.1:10148-11689 GCA_964370355.1 uncultured Akkermansia sp.
AGCTCGACCTCGACGGCAATCCCGTCTACCAAGGTCTCTCCGTCTATGGCAACAAGGGCTCGACTGATCAGCACGCCTATGTGCAGCAGCTGCGCGACGGCATTCACAATTTCTTTGTCTGCTTTATCGAGGTGCGCCAGTCGATGGCGGATGGCATCGAGGTCGAGCCCGGATTTAGCTCCAGCAACTACCTCCAAGGCTTCTTACGTGGCACGCGCAAGGCTCTGGCAGAAAATGGACGTGCCAGTGTCACGATCTCCATCCCCGAGGTAACGGCCTACACGCTCGGTCAGCTCATCGCGCTCTTTGAGCGTGCCGTGAGCTTCTACGCAAGCCTCGTGCACATCAACGCCTATCACCAGCCCGGTGTGCAGGCGGGCAAGCTCGCGGCGAATGTCTTCCTCCAGCTGCTCAGCGAGGTGAGCAGCAAGCTCTCTGACACACCCCTCACCGCCGAGCAGCTAGCGAGCATGCTGGATGCGGACGCTGAGGACTGCTACCACGCACTCGTGCACCTCGCCTCCAGTGGCGTAGCTGCGATGAGCATGGCTGATTGCCCCTGCAAGGATAGCTTCACCTTGGCTTAATAAGTTTATTTTTCTAAGAGCAAGAAGCCTGTGACACGATTATGCGTCACAGGCTTCTTTTTACATTGATTTGACCATGCTAGGAGCGCGCGGCGACAAAGTCAATAATGTGGATCTCAGGTTTGCAAAAGAAGCGCATGCCCCAGATAGAGCCGAGCCCGCGCGAGACAAAGACCTGCTGATGCTCGCCAAAGTCATACAAGCCCGCAGACATGGAGGAGCGAAAGGAGATGTACTCCCCCGTCAGCGGATTGCCCAGCTGCCCACCATGCGTATGCCCACTGAGCATGAAGTCCCAGTCGTAGGCACTGAGCTCCCAGCGACTCTCGGGGTCGTGCGAGAGTAGCAAGACGGGGTTGAGCTCGCTACCGGGGGTCATCATGCAGAGACTAGGCTTCATATCGCCCTCGTTCCATTCACCCAGACCGATGATGGTCAGAGGCTTGCCACTGGGCGTTTTCCAGTTGACACGTGCGTTGCGCAGGATCGTAATGCCAGATTCTTCGAGGACGCGCTGCGTCTCAGGCAGTCGCTCCATATCTTGATTGCCCAAGATGCTGTACGTGGGAGCGATGTCACTGAGCTGGCGTAGCAGCCCGATGAGCTGACGCGTGTTTTTTTTTAGGTTTCGGAGAATTACGAGATCTACACCGAGCAGGATGAGATCAGGCTTGGCTGTCTCTAGGACATCAATAGACTCGGCCAGGAGAGCGCGATTCTCGTGTATATCCGCAATGTAGGCGATGCGAAAGCTCCCCAGATCGCGGAAGGCCTCGACGGCAAAATAGTCGCGCGAGACCTCCATCTGCTGCGCCTCCCACTGACCGTAGCGCTTCACCCCTTGGTACCCGAGCACCGCGAGGACCACAAAGAGCCAAAAAAGCTTGCGCCAGCCCGTGCCCAGCAGCACCGCAAAGATGCTTGGCGGTGCTGCTGGGCGTGTTGGGATATCCT
>CAYJJA010000080.1:0-7268 GCA_964370355.1 uncultured Akkermansia sp.
GGAGCCTGCCTTGGTAGACTCGACAGCGCCGAGGCTGTCGCCTGCGGCGATCGTGCTGCCTACCTCGGGGAGATCGACGTAGACGACCTCACCGAGCTCGGCTTGGGCGTGATCGGTGATGCCTAGGGTGATGATGCCGTCAACGAGGGGGCTGACCCATTCGTGCTCGCGTGAATATGTGTATTCTGTGGGGTTTACTCTCATGGTATGAGATGTTCTATATAATTGAAATTATTTGTGGAGGAGGGGCTTACTTCTTGAGGAAGGGTTTTTTGACGATGATGGCAGGTGAGGCTTTGCCACGGACGACGACTTGCAGCTCCGTGCCAATTTTGGAATACTCGGTGGGGACATAGACCAGTCCTATTCCCTTGCTGAGTGAGGGAGAGAGCACTCCACTGGTGAGCTCGCCGAGGGGGGTGCCATCGGGGGTTTGTACCATGTAGCCATGGCGTGGTGGAGCTCCCTTGCCCAAGTACTCAATAGCGACGAGGGCGGTGGGGCGACCTGCTTCTTTTTGGGCTCTCAGGACATCGACACCGATGAATTCTTTGTTTAGATCACAGCACCAAGAGAGACCTGCCTCTAGAGGGGTCTTGTCGGGGGAGAGGTCAGCGCCATTGAGCGAATAGCACATTTCAAGACGCAGGCTATCGCGAGCGCCGAGTCCGCAGGGCTTGGCACCGCTGGCGATGACCTTGTCGAGCCAGTAGACGCCGCGCTCCGCTGGGCAGAAAAACTCATAGCCGTCTTCGCCTGTGTAGCCTGTGCGGCAGACGATGAGGGCATCGCCGTCGCATTCAAACTCGAGTACTCCATTACGCCCTGGGAGGGGGACACTAGGGCAGAGGCGCGAGAAGACCTCAGGGGAGAGAGGCCCTTGGATAGCGAGACCGACGTAGTCTTCGCTCTTATTTTCAAATTGTATGTTCGCGGGCTTGCGGGCGAGTAGCCATGCCTCGTCTTCTTCTATCATAGAGGCGTTGACGACGATGAGGTAGTCGTCTTGGGCGCGGCGGTAGATGATGAGGTCGTCAATGACTCCACCTCGCTCGTTGAGCATGATGGAGTACTGCCCCATTCCGTCAACGAGTTTGTTGAGGTTGTTGGTAAACATGGTGTTGAGCCAGTCTGTGGCACCTTCACCAGAGACAAAGAACTGTCCCATATGTGAGATGTCAAACACTCCGCAAGCTTCACGTACAGCCTTGTGTTCATCTAAAATGCCTGTGTACTGGACAGGCATATTCCATCCTGCAAAGGGCACCATTTTTGCCCCGAGACCGACGTGTTTTTCGCACAGTGGTGTGCTCTTAACGGATTGAGAACTCATGTGAGCTAGATCTTACTCTCTCTCCTTGTCCGCGTCAAGAATTTATACAAAATTTTGATTCTATTGATAACGAGTTTATACTCGTACTATTCACGGCTATATTCAGATTGCCTCGTCTGTCGAAGTCAGAAAAAAACTCCCCCTAAATGGGGGAGCTCTCTTTTTGACTTAGCGTTTGCCAAATCGCCGCTCGCGCTTGGCGTAGCTCTCCAGCGCGTGCTCAAAGTCCTTGCGGCCAAAGTCAGGCCATAATGTCTCTGTGACATAGATCTCACTATAACTTAGTTGCCAGAGTAGATAATTGGAAAGTCTCATCTCGCCTGAGGTGCGTATGAGCAGGTCTGGGTCGGGCATTGCTGCGGTGTAGAGCTGCTGCGCGAAAATATCGGGGCTAATACTTTGCCAATCAAGTCGTCCTTCGGCTACTTGCTGGGCGAGCTGGCGCACAGCTGCCGTGATCTCTTGGCGACTGCCGTAGGAGAGTGCGAGTACGAGATTCACCCCTGTATTCTGCTGAGTCTCCTCGATGCACTCGCGCAGCTGCTGCTGGATAGGCTCGGGGAGCATGTAGAGCTCTCCTATGGCATGAAGGCGCGTGTTTTTCTCCATCATGTCCTTGCGCCGTTCTTTGAGAAAACGCCCTAGCAGATTCATGAGGCTGGCGATTTCGCTCTCGCTGCGCCCCCAGTTTTCAGTCGAGAAGGCGTAGAGTGTGAGCCATTGCACCCCCTTTTCAAGGCAGAGATCAATGACGCGCTCGACAGTCTTGCCTCCGCGCTCATGCCCTGTGGCACGAGGGAGAAAGCGCTTCTTCGCCCAGCGACCATTGCCATCCATGATGATGGCTATATGTTGGGGTATCTTCATAGTGATGCGAGGGGAGGTGCGATTGATTAGGGAATTAATTCTCCAAATTCTTCGATAATGGCCTCGACTCGAGCGATGTCCTCGGGGGAGTCCACTCCACTGCTCGTCTTGCGCCCTCGGTAGTCAACGGGCACCATCTTGATGCGCATGCCGTGATAGAGATAGCGCATCTGTTCTAGCCCCTCGATGCAGCCTAGTTCGTAGTCGGACTCGGGGAGTTCAAAGTAACGCTTCAAGGCCTGATAGGTGTAGGCGTAGAGTCCGATATGACGACGCACAGGGCTCTTGACAAGCTGCTGGCGAGCCTTCTCTGGCTTGCGCACAGCGGGGATGGTATTTTTGGAAAAGGCGAGTGCATAATCATGCTTATCCACCAGCACGCAGGTGCCGCTGTAGGGGGTGCTCTTCTTTGCCTCCACGAGGCTATCGTATTCCTCCCAGCTCAGATGGATAAAGGGGGTGTAGACATCGCCCTCAGTGCTCTTCCAGCTATCAATAAGATCCTGAATGACCCAAGGCGGGCAGAGAGGGTTATCTCCTTGGAGATTGATGATGAAGTCAGCGGCACCCTTGCTCTCTTGTTCTACTATATCCCAGCAACGCTCGGTTCCGCTGCGGCAGCTCTCCGAGGTCATGCG
The DNA here is from genome assembly GCA_964370355.1 of uncultured Akkermansia sp. Taxonomy (GTDB): domain Bacteria; phylum Verrucomicrobiota; class Verrucomicrobiia; order Verrucomicrobiales; family Akkermansiaceae; genus Akkermansia. The sequence goes on from CAYJJA010000080.1 coordinate 2,839, forward strand.
GGCAGGGATATTCACCTTGGCGCAGTGGGCGAGGATACGCTCATCGTCTGTAGCGACGATGTAGTGGCAATGTTCATTTTGCTGACAGACCTTCTGTGCGATGGCGGCAACGCGCTGGATCATGGGGATGCCTGCAATGGGGATAAGAGGCTTCCCAGGTAAGCGGCTGGACTGATAGCGAGCAGGAATGACGATGAGGATGGAGGAGGACATAAGGGGGGCTTTGTATAGGAGTGTGTGAGCTAGATCTACCAGTGCTATTGTACGGCTGCTGGGCTTGATTGGCAATGAAAAAGATTAGAAACTATGATGCAGACTACGCATTGCTCCTTTTACGAGCGAGCACAAGGAGGTATTCCATTCTCAAGCTTCCTGTTAATCCAGCTCGCAGACCTTGTCTGACTCATTGGCTACTGCCAAGGTCATAGCTACAATCACAAAAGCCCCCTCTGGTGAAAAATAGCCACGCTGTCCTACTCAAAAATCTGGCTCGTTGCCCCCCTTGACTTCTTTCTGCTTCTCAAGTATTAATCGCATGTTTTTTTGCAGTCCTGTTATCCCCGCGCGGCGTAGCGCAGAGCCGTGCAGCAGGGGGGCATCCAGCTGAGCATCGAGGGCGAGCAGCGCATTGGGACTGAGATGACGCAGCTTGTAGGGCATGACTAGGCGTGCGTCGGGAGCCTTGCGATTGCTCAGGCGGCGTGTACTATTCCATGGGCAGGCTTGCTGACAGAGATCGCAGCCAAAGAGGCGTTGGTTGACGGCAACTGCCTCGGCTATGTCTGGGGGCATGGCCTCTTGAGCCTCTATGGTCCAGTAGGAGAGGCAGCGACGCGCGTCACAGCTGCTACCATTGAGTGCGCCTGTCGGGCAGGCTTTGAGGCAGCGTTGGCAGCTTCCGCAGCGTGAAGGGGTAGGGGAGTCGTAGGGGAGTAGCAGGGTAGTGAGAATGCAGCAGAGCACGCTATAAGAGCCATCCTCTGCGTGGATGAGCATGCCATTTTTGCCAATCCAGCCCAGCCCTGCTTGTTGCGCAAAGAATCGCTCGCTTACCGGGCCTGAGTCCGAGAAGCAACGCTGCACACCGCCATAAAGCTGCAAACACTCATCAAGATCGTTTAGCTTCGGCTTGAGCAGGAGGTGATAATCCTCTCCCTGCGCGTAGCGAGCGATGCGTCCGAGCTCCACGCGTGCATCGCTGCTCGCATAGGGATAGCTGAGCATGATGATGGAGGCGACATCGGGGAGGACGCACTCTGGATGGAGACGCGCCTCAAGGTGGCGCTCCATCCAGCTCATACCGGCGTGGGCTCCAGACTCTAGCCAGTGGCGCAGCAGCTCACCTTGGCTGGTAAAGGGATCGCATATACCCCAGCGTGAAAAGCCGAGCTGGGTGGCGAGCTCGCCGATGGCGTCGCGTGCAGCGTGCGCAAGCCCCGTTTGCTGGTCGCCCCCTACCTCCATGGGCTGATGTCGGGGAGGTAGCGTAGGACGTGCTGGAGGGCGTTGGAGAATCGCTGGGCGTAGTTGAGCCGCGCGATATCTTCCTCCTGTTGACCCAGCTTGAAGAGCAGCTTGCGCATATTGTTGGCGGCGGTTTTATCGCCCATCGTGGCGGCGCGACGGTAGTAAAGCAGTGCTTGCTGCTCGTCTTTCTTGACCCCGAGCCCCTTTGCGTAGAGGGTGGCGAGGTTGTTGGTGGCGCGCGCATCGCCTAGCTCCATACCTTGTTGATAATAATGAGCTGCATTGCTGTACATAGGACTGCTGAGTCCTAGACCGCGCTGGCAGATGTAGCCGAGGTAGAAGTAGATATTCTCCGTAGTGGGAGATTGCTTCGTGAGTGCTTTGAGTAGCTTGATGGCCTCCACGGGATCGGGGGTGCAGCCTATGCCCTTGAAGTAATAGCGGGCAAGCTCAGCACGCGCACGAGGCGAGTTGAGGCGTGCAGCCTCGCGCATCCAGTGAAAGGCCTGTCGCTGTGCGCCTGCGATGAAGACGGAGTCTTCGAGATAGCCCGCGAGGCGTAGCATAGCCTCAATTTTAGCCGCTTTTTCATCAGGACTCGCGTCGGGTGAGAGCTGCACACGTGACATCTCATCGGCGAGTGTATAGGCCTTATCACGCTGGGCCGCGAGGCCGCGAAATTTGCCCTCCCAGACATCAAGCAGCAGGAGTCGTGCAGGGATAAAACCAGCCTCCGCCGACTGCTCCAGCAGTCGGGGTACAGAGGAAATATCGCTCACAGACTCGTCAATCAACAGAGTACGAGCCAGCACGTACATATCCTCGGCACGCTGGGCGGACAAGTGACCCTGCTTTGCCGCTAAAGGCATGACCGAGAGGGCGAGAGGCGCGATTATCGCACAGAGCGCGAGGGCTCGAATATGGCGGAGTGGGTACTGCACATCCACTTTATATCACAAATGATACGCATTTGTCTAGGCTTGTTCTAAATCTGCTCAGACTGACAACGCGATATTTTAGAAGCCCTCTTCTATTTTCGCCCTTGAACTATTGCCTTAGCTCTGATATACTATTCGCATGCTCTACCGTCAGCGCCTTGGAATCGTATTCTTTTTCCTATCAATGCTCCTCTCTTCCTGCCAATTTCTTCAGAAGAGCGATACGACAATAGAGCAAGCGTCTGAGCAGGCAGCAAAGCGGACTTCTCAGACCAGCGAGCAGGCAGCATCTAGCCCTCCGCAACAGGCGCTCATCAGCGGCTACCCCACATCGGGGGCGCGTGAGCTGACGGTCAACCCGAGCAATCACCAGCTCTCCATGCTCCCCAAAGGTGAAACTCGTGTGGCGAATATGACCGCAGCGACAGCGGCTCGTACAGCCGTCCCTTTCCAGGCGGTCTCCTCACCGGCAGCACCGGCAGCTCTTGCGGCAGCCCCCGTCAGTACAACGCCCCGTCTTGCGGCACCTTCTAGCGTGGATAGCGTCAGACAGCAATCCATTGTAGAAAGTCTGGATCCCATTGTTCCTGCTGATACAGCGGTACGTGTCTCTACAGGAAGCAAGCAAAGCGCATGGCTGGGCGGCGGAGTCGCTGGTGGAGGGACTACTCCCATCCCAGATCCCCTCTCTGGGGCGGCTTCCGACCATTCCCCTGTCCTCATCTCCTCCATGCGCCACCCCAAAACCCCTGGGGTCAATATGCCAGAGGAGGAAAAAGCGAGCACCTCGCGCGAGCTCGCACCTCGCCCCAATAAGGCGGAGCTGCGCGGACTGCGAGCTCCTAAGCTCAAGAGCACAGTCCCCCTTCCACACGAATAATGCGACGGCTCAAGACAACCACAGACTTTAAGATTTTTTCATTATCATCCATATGAGCCACGTTCCTAGAAAATTTGTACCCCATCCCTTTCAATATCACGAAGAAGTCGAGCTGGTGATCGACTCACTATCCAATCAAGCCGTCGGCGTCGGGCGCATCGACGGCTGGGTGATCTTTGTCCCCGCCAGCCTCCCCGGTGAGCGAGTCAAGGCGCGCATTTATCGCAATGAAAAGAACTGCTCCCATGCCGATCTCGTCGAGGTACTTGAGCCCTCTCCCGATCGAGTCACCCCTGAATGCCCTGCTTACGGACGCTGTGGCGGCTGCCAATATCAGCATCTCAGCTATGAAGAGCAGCTCAAGTGGAAGACCCAGCAAGTCGAAGATCTCCTGCGCCTTCAGGCCGGTCTTGAGCTTCCTGTGCTCCCTGCGACACCATCGCCTGTCACTTATGGCTACCGCTCCAAGATCACGCCCCATTTTCAGCGCCCCAAAGATGCAAAGATTTCCCAAATCGGCTTCCTTCGCGCGGGAACGCGCTCCGAGATATGCGATATTCAGAACTGTCCTATCGCCATGGAAGAGATCAATGAGGCTCTCCCCGTCGTGCGCAAATCCGTCCATGACAATGCCGCTCAATACAAGAAGGGTGCTACCATCCTCATGCGTGTGAGCGAAGGTCAGGTCATTACAAATAATAATGCCGTCTGTACTGAAAATATAGGAGACCTGAGCTTCAACTTCTTAGCTGGTGATTTCTTCCAGAACAATCCCTTCATTCTCCCCGCCTTCACCGACTATGTCGCCAAGCAAGCCTGTCAGGCTGGCGCACGCTTTCTCGTGGACGCCTACTGTGGCAGCGGGCTTTTTGCCCTTTCGCTGGCGAGTCACTTTGAAAAGGTACTCGGCGTGGAGGTCAGTGAGACGAGTGCTGACTGGGCTCGAGCCAATGCGCGACTCAACAATATTGAGCACGCGAGCTTCTTAGCGGCGAGTGCGGAGGCGATTTTTGAGCAGGTGGACTTCCCCGCAGAGGAAACGGCCGTCGTGATCGACCCTCCGCGCAAGGGCTGCGATGAGCTCTTCTTGAAGCAGCTTTTTGCCTTTGGACCCAAGCGCGTCGTCTATGTCTCTTGCAATCCAG
>CAYJJA010000080.1:7278-11673 GCA_964370355.1 uncultured Akkermansia sp.
CCGCGCGGGCTATACGGTCATCGAGGTGCAGCCCTTTGACCTTTTCCCCCAGACCAAGCACCTAGAATGTGTCGTCACTCTGGAGAAGCTGCCCTCCTTTCTGCCCCCTCACGTCATCAAGCCAAAAATCTCACTGCCCCAGCTCACCGCGAGTGCCGAGGATTATCTCGAAGTGATAGGCAAGCTCTGCCGCGCAAACGGTCAGGCTCAGGTCAGCGAAATCGCCCTTGCTCTCGGTGTGAAAAAACCCAGCGTGACCGCGGCCATCCGCCATCTCTCCGAGCTCGGCCTCGTTGAGTACAAGAGCTACGCGCCTGTCAAGCTCACGGAGATGGGCGAGGTCTACGCCGATAAGGTGATCTTTATCCACGAGATGCTCTCAGACTTTTTCCAACAGTACGTGGGATTCGACAAGGAACGCGCAGCAGAAATCGCCTGTCATATGGAGCATCAACTCAATGACAATGAAATTACCGTATTTAGCAGATTCCTTGACCGAATTTCAACACCGCATAAAAAACTAGCCTCTCAATCATAGCACCTTCCGCCCTCCGCCATGTCAGCCTATTCGTACACACGTCGCCCCCAGATCAGCGTCACGCTCTCACTCATCATCATCAATGTCGTTATCTTTCTCGCTGGCATGATGAGTCGTCAGGATGCCGTCTATTGCATCCCGTATGATGGGGGACCTAGTACTTCTATCTTTGAGGTCTGGGGAGCTTATTCTTGGTTGACAGCCTTCACCGATGGGCAGGTCTGGCGCATTCTCAGCTACCAGTTCCTCCACGGCTCGCTGGGGCATCTCGTCTTTAATATGTGGGCTCTCTACTTCTTCGGCACAGCTGTGGAACATAGCATGGGGCCGCGGCGCTTTCTGGCCTTTTACCTCGTTTGCGGGGTGGGTGGAGCGCTCTTTTGCTCGCTGCTGGGTGCCTTGCAGTTCTTTATCCCCCAGCTCTCGCCCTTGGAGACGATGCTCGTCGCCAACCTCGCGGGTCATGGAGATCTCACACTACAAGCCTGGCAGATCATCCCCCTCGTGGGTGCCTCAGCCTCGATCTATGGCGTGCTCGTCGCGGCGGTCTTTCTCTTCCCCCATGCTCAGCTGAGCCTTCTTTTCCCTCCCGTCACCCTGAGTATACGCACCTTTGCCTTGATCGTCATTGGGATTGCCTCACTCACCATCTTTATGAAGGGACCCAACGCGGGCGGTGAGGCAGGGCATCTCGGTGGCATCATCATGGGCGCTATCGTGATGCTCATCCTACGTGTGCTTGATCGTAAGAAATACCGTCGCTGGTAGGATTTCGCTCCCATGATAGCTCTCTACGACATGGATGGCACCCTCTTTTGGGGTGACTCTCAGCTGCGCTTTGCGCGTTGGATACTCAGGCGCTACGCATGGCGACGGCTCTATCTCGCCCTCATTCTTCCAGCGGGAGTCTTACGAGCCTGTCGCGTGCTCAATACAGAGCAGATGAAGCGTCTCTTCCTCGCCTACCTCTGGCGCATGCCTCGCCGAGAGCTCGAGGTCGAGTGTCAAGCCTTCTGCCGAGAAGAGCTCATCCCCGCGCTCTACCCCGAGCTCGTAGAGACCATCAGGCAACACCAGCAGGCAGGCGATAGCACCGTGCTCTGCTCGGCCTCCCCTCACTGGTGGACACGCTGCGTGGGTGAGGCTCTAGGCTTTACTCACAGCATGGGGACAGCTGTTGAGGATAGCGATCCAGTCCCACTCATGCCCCGTATCGTCGCGCCTGGCAACAATAAGGGACATCATAAGGTAGAGCGCCTGCGCGATGAGCTAGGCATCACTCACGCAGCAATATGCTACACCGATAGCGCGGCGGATACCCCCATGCTTGAGATCAGTGACAAGGCGGTGCTTGTCAATCCCTCTGCCTCCTTGCGCGAAGTCTGGCAAGGCAGGGCGCAGATTCTTACACCTGCGCATCCGAAAGGGAAGATTCGCTTTATCCTACGTTGCTTGCTGGGGCTTTGAGGGCAGCCAAGCTTTCAATCCATATGAGCCACCTTTTTCTTGGGAGCGGCTGTGATGATGGAGGATTTTCTCTTCACCTCACCGTGGAAGCCGTACTCGAGCAACATCGTCGCCTCGGTGTCTAGGGAGCGCTTTTCTTGATTGAGTAGCTCGCGCTCCATGTCGATGATGAGCTTGTTGAGTGCGATATACTCCTCCGCTGTCGTAGGTGGCGAGCTCTTGATAAAGGCAATTTTCTTCTCCATGTAGCTCTTCCAAACGCTGTACTCATCGTAGCTATTCTTGAGTGTGCGCAGCTTGCCACGACGCGTGATGAGCTCATCGACGACCTCTTGACAGATGATTTGATAATTCTCCTTATTTGTCTTGTAGCTATTCCAGTTGCGCAGGCGTGTGTCGAGAGAATAGCTGATACTCAGATTGAGCGTCGTGTCCTCACTGCTCAAGAAGGCACCATCAAAGACACCTGCTGTCGAGCTAAAGAGAGACGGGCTATAGAGATTCGCATTGAGTGTAGGTAGGTAGTTCAACGCTACGCTATACTGCTGTAGGCGAGCCTGCTCGATACGCATCGCTAGCTGCACGACGACGAGCTCGTCGAGCGTATCAAGGCGGCTGCGGTAATCTGACCATCGCACACGCGGCATCGTTTCGGGGATGACCGTCCAGCGTGCCGAGTTATCACCGAGCAGGTTGGCCATTTGCTGCCAGAATTGACTGCTCTGATCATAATCTGCATGCTCTTCCTGCACGCTCTTGGGTCGTGCGTTGGGATCTTTCTGCTCGAGTTGTTGTGTGCGTAGGTAGATCTCGCGCGTTCGTATATTCTTATAGAGCTGTGAGGTCAGCTCGCGTATCTTCCCCTCGCGAGTCTTCACCGCAGCATAGGCAGAGGCCTGAGCAGAATACACACGGTAGGGTACTTGGGTCAGCGAAGGCAGGGAAAATCCCACCTGAACATTATAAGTGGAGCTGCCACCCGTAGCCTCAATAATGCCAGAGATAGAATTAGAAAAACTGCTGTAATAAGCGAAAGAGGGAATCAGGTCGGTGTAAACACTGCGCACGCTACGATTCGCAGCATCAATATTGGTATCCGCACGGCGCATCTCGCGATTGTTCTCAAGAATCATAGCGAGAGCCTGATTCCACGAGATGCGTCGCAGGGGGAGTTCTTCCCATTGCTTGATGGTGCGAAATTTGTTCTGAAGACCGTCACCCGTCTCTGAAAGCATCTTTTTGATACTACAGCCTGAGAGTAGAATGAGAGAGCTAATGATAAGACAGAACAACTTCATGTGACCCCTATTATAACAAAGTATTGCTACCTTGACAAGCACGAGATTCAGGAATTGTTAGGGCTGCAATCGCGAAAGCTCCCATGCACCATTCGCATGCAGTGAATAGAGGATGCGATCATGCACGCGCCCTGGTCCCCCTTGCCAGAACTCTACTTCTTGCGCAACAACGCGGTAGCCACCCCAGAAGTCGGGGAGGGGCACCTCGCCTTGGGCGAACTTGTGCTTCATCTCTGCAAGTTTGGTCATCAGGAGCTTGCGGGCAGAAACAGTCTGACTCTGATGAGAGACCCAAGCACCGAGCTGAGACTCGCGCGGGCGGGTGAGAAAGTACTTCAGCGTCTCCGCGCGGCTGATCTGCTCGGCACGTCCATAGACGATCACTTGGCGCTCTAGCTGCACCCATGGGAGCATGAGACTGACTTGGGGATTCTCCTTAATCTCTTGAGCCTTACGACTCGTGTAATTTGTGAAAAAGACAAAGCCACGCGCATCGTAATACTTTAGCAGTACAGTACGTATGCTAGGACGCCCTCTTTGTGTTGCCGTTGCGACACTCATTGCATTGGGCTCGGCTATTCCTGATTCTAGAGCTTGTTTGAACCAGATATCAAATTGCTCCACGGGGGTGGCGGCCATATCCTTGCGACGCAAGGTATCTTTTAAATACTCCTCTCGAAAAAGAGACAAATCCATGCACCCATTATAGCAGAGCTCATGGGAAGAATCAAGAGTGTTTAGTCCATGATGACGTCTGTGCGAATCACCTCTACCATCCCCCCCTTCAAATGAAGCAAAGGATGCGCCTACTCTCACTCCAGAGCTGCCCAGACACAGGAAAGAAGCAATCCCCAAAAAAAGCAAGCTTAGGGCTGCAATTATCCCCTTGTTTGAAATTTTATGTGAAATTTCTTAAGGATATAAATAAGAGTTTGTTATGTTATGTAATGAAATCATTTTAAAGAAAATTTTAAAAAAAGATGAAAAAAGATGAAAGAATCTACCCTTAGAGCACGTATTAATGATACCCAGATACAATTCTGGTTATTCTTAAATAACAGGCAACTGTTTTTTCATAGAGTAGGTGTAAGT
>CAYJJA010000081.1:0-2409 GCA_964370355.1 uncultured Akkermansia sp.
CTTTAGGGATTCAAACATCATAAAGCACTCGCTATGTACAACTAATAAAATCGTGGGCGAAGAATTCTCAAATTTAGCGTTTCGAGCCTCTCCTAAAGCTACCCCATTAGATTTTCGAGCCTCGATCAGTACTCAAGCAAAACTCAATTCGAACTTTCATGCGTAACCCAATACACTAGCTTTACGTCAGAGCAAACGGTGTACACAGCCAGATTGTAAAATACTTCTAATCAATCATTAAAATCTCTCATTTTGCACACTTTTACAAAGCTCTTTATTCGAGCCTCGCATAGAGCCTATCCTTTATGCGAGGCACGAAACTCTTCAAGACCCATCAAACAAAGCTCCCGAGAGCTCAAAAAGGTGGAAAAATGACGATTTTCACCGATTTCAAATGCACAGCACTTGTATATTGGAGTACATGTGCCCAATGCGATCAATACAACAGGATAATAATCATTCTTTTATACTTCCAAGCAAGGTAAGAAGGGCGCAGATGAATGTGTATACGACGCCAGATCGAGTCTATATAAGACCGAGCATCTATAGCAGAAGAGAAGCTGAGGGCAACGAGCTAGAAGCAATCCTCTACTCCATCATCCAAAAGTATTGCCACAGGTTAATACGCGACTGCCTCCACACCATAGATGTTCTACTAAGTGTCGACTCAAGCGAACCAGCATAGCTTGTTTGAATGATCCTGAAAGGTGGCAGTGCTGATTCTATAGATCAAGCACTTCCCAGTATCCTGTTTTATCAGAACCGATGCGGCGTATTTGCCCCTTTTCTTTGAGCTGTTTGATCGTTCTTGCTACGGTTGCACGAGATTTCTTACAGAGAGTGCCCAATTGATCCATCGTAATGTTGTGATTCGCTCTCATGGATTCGAGAATGATGTTTACAGTGTCATTTACAGTATTGCTTACAGTCTCGTTTACAGTGTCACTTGTGGCAATGCTGGGGGAAGAAATATGCAAGTAGCGGTTTTTCAGCTCATTTTGCTCTCCAAGCAGCACGTTTCTAAAGAATAGCTCATTGTAGTGAGGCGTCGCAAAAACTCCTTTCTGGATATTTTGATAATTGGCTCGCACCAGTGCATTTCTGAAGTACCACGAGTGCGTAGCAAAGGCGTCGTTGCTCACAGCGAATCCCAATGTTCTCAGATACTTGATGACAAAGAGAGCGGTTGTACGCGTGTTCCCCTCCTCGAAAGGGTGAATCTGCCATAAATCGGAGGTGAACTTTGCTAGATGCGCGACAATCTCGGTGGGTGAGAGATTCTGATAGTTGAACTTCTTTTCTTGGCTCAGGTCGTATTCTATGGTCTCTTTGAGATTCATTGCATTTCCATAGACGACACTCTCGCTATCCAGCACCCACTCCTTTTTTGTGATGTTGTACTCACGGATTTTGCCCGCATGCGAATAGATGCCCTCAAAGAGTCGCTTGTGCAGGCTGAGGTACTCGACGACTGAGAAATTAAAGGCACTTTCCGACAGTATCTCAGCTATCCGTGCAGAGACCTTGTCGGCTTCCTCCGTTCTGCTTGGATCAGCAGTGCGTAGATCTAGGCTCTGGTAGTAACTATCAATTTGCGCTTTGGCTTCTTCGATGGTGATATCGCCTTCGATATGCGCGATAGCCGTTTCACGCAGGTATTCCGATGTCGTCAATCCATCAACCTGCTGCAAACCTATAGCCGTGCGCCACGCAAGCCCGCGCTCGCGTGCATGCGGCTCACCTTGCCTGATATACTCGTCGTAGTTGATATTTATTTCTTGCATAATTACGGGAGCTTTAAGAGTTCTTTGTTTCAAATCCAATTTTCATATTACGATCTGATAGCACTCTTGGGAAAGATATAACTCTACCTCATTAGGATTTCTCTCTCATATGAGTCTGCAAGCATTCTTAAAGTCGCAGCTAACCGAGAGAATCCATGCTCATCCAATTGTTTTGCTTTGTTCCTATACCCCCTCGCCAAGGCCGTTTCAGGAGCTCCTGTCGGATCGACAATGTATGCTCCGCGGGAGTTGTATAGCTCAGAAGAATAAGCCGACCGCATAGAAGAGTTCTCTTCTATGTTCAACTCCCTGGCTATCGCTTTATGTATCCAAAGATCTGTGTCGTCAGGGGCATGTACAAGTAATGCTCCGATTAATGATTGTGCAATTTCTATATGTCCAGTAGACTCGCAGAGCTGTTTGACTAAATTCATCCAAGTCTCGAAGAAGCTAGAATTGAATGTGCCATCTTCTACAACACCAGGTACAACGTCCCAGCTGTCAAGGATACTCGATACCTTTAATGCTACTTCTTCGGATATTTCGCTAATTTCATCTCTATCGCCCTTGTATGCTGTACAAATCATCTTATGGAAATATACTGCATCATTCGCTAACCTCTTAA
>CAYJJA010000081.1:2419-4766 GCA_964370355.1 uncultured Akkermansia sp.
CACAAGAAAACGGAACTATAAAAGCGAATTCAAGATCCGCAAGACGATGCTCGGTATCTGTGCAGTTCTCCTGAATCCATTTTATAAGTTGTTCAGTATAACAGCAATCAAGCACCGATGAGTTTTCACGCATTTCTAGCAGTAATTCAATTATTACCTTAAAATCGACTGTAATAGACTTTTCTACGCATACTTCATACATGCTATATAGACATTCAAGCGCTTCCTTATACTTCGAATATTGAAGAAACTTTCTTATGGGATACTCGTCAAAGTTCTTCAAGCTGCCGCTATAAGGCCAAACATGCATCCAATATTCACTATCGCTAGTTCCTAAATATTTTTCTGCCAAATGCCACGTATGAGTGTCAAAAGGCAAAGCTGTAAGAAACTGACCTTTCTGACGGTTCGTCCAGTATGTATTAAAGACTTGCATAACCCAAACCTCTCCATCATCACGGAATCTAAAGGCTGTATAGCTAGTAGCTAGCACATTTTTACTCTTTTCGCTAGCTCCTAAATAATCGTTTAAAATAATGCTGTCTAGATCTGAATCATTCATATCTGACAATGCACAAGCAACTAGCTTGCATTCTGGCAGGCTAGATATCAATTCAATAGTTTTCGATTTCCCATAATGTTCAAATAACTGACCAAGGAAGTGTAGTTTCTCCTCATGAGCTTTTGCTTCGCACTCTTTTAAATTATTTTCACCATTATAGTACTGATGTCCATAAGTCATCAATGATTGCCTTAACTGGAGAAATAAATCATCAGGTCTAATCGAATTACACAATTCTTCTAATATCTGTATTTCCTCATTACTAAATGCCCAGTTAGCTTTCCTGTAGCGTCGATGTGACATTAATTCCTTTTTGATAGAATCAACTATTATCGCGCGTTCATCATTTGAAAATTCGTTGAACGCGACGCTTGAAATACGATTGCATAACTTAGGCAGGGCATCAGCTGGTATATTTTTTAGCTCTTGTATTATTTTATTACAATCTTGAAAATTTTCAAAACAATTATCTATCAAGTATTTAGCGTAATATGAGATATTTTCTACATATTCCTCTCTATTAACTGTTATTTCCTCTGTGTACTCTTCATCAAGCAACCATTCAGGAATATTGCGCCGCATAGAGAATTGTATTTTGTTTGGTAATAATTTTATGAGGAGAGGTTTTAGAACATCTCTGTTCGCTTCCTTTATAACGTCAACTACGCTTTTTCTCAATATGCTATTAGCAAATGTCTGAGGTGCCCATGGCAATAGAGTCTCTGCTAAAGAATCTGAAGATTTTTTATAATCATCTTCTTCTAAGTATAGAGGAAGCTTAGCAATGATCTCACAAGCACGCAAGAAATAATCAGGATGCCATGCTAGCACCTCTAGTGATTTAACGAGATTCGAATAAAAGTAACAAGTATCGACTTTCACCTGTCTAGAATTCGTATGGATAAGTAACTCATCAAGTTTTGATAAATAAACTCCCGGTGCAATTTTTGCGATGATCGGCAATAAACTATTGAGTTTATGCCACGTTTCCATCGTGTTTGAAGCAAAAATAGCTCGGTGTATACATGTAGGAGCGTCTGCTAGCTTGATTCGAGTCGTATTCACGCATAGATGCGCTGAGTGGGCGATGATAACGGTCCCTTCTGCCACTCCGCGGTTTAGCTCGTGAGAATACGCTTCTGCTAAATAATTGTGCTCATCTCTACAGCTTTGCAGAACTTTTATAGCTAGTGCTTGAAACGCCCCCAAATCACAGTCATAGAAAAAAGAGGCAAGATTTTTCCAGCATTCGCGCTTATCTCTGATTTCCCAAAGCCCATTTTGATAAGCAATAGGTACGCGTTTGTTGTAATGGCAGGTACGTATCGTTTTTAAGATTTCTTTTTTGGGGAGTTCGAAGTATTCTTCTACTGCTGGCCAGTCTTGTTCGCTATTTTCGTTTATAGAACCTATCAATACAAATTTTGCTAGTATGTTATTTGCCTCTACTTCATCAGCATTTAGTTCTACTCTTACTTGAGGTAGCAACTCTTTGGGGAAATGATTTACCTTTCTCTCTGCGAATATTTCCTGTATATCCGCTGGTACAGACTCTTTCGTTACGCTGGCGGCGATGGGGTTCATATCGCGAGCATAGGAACACAGTCTACCCCAATGTGATAATCTGTTTTCGTTATTTTGGCTAAATAACCTTATATGCGAATTGATGAGGGCTCGGGAAAAGGCGAACTCTGCACAGATATCTGAATTGAACCAAAAGAGGTGTGTTAGAAATAAGAAAAACTCATCATCTGTGACTGAGTTCTCCCCTAGAACTTGAACATA
>CAYJJA010000081.1:4776-6217 GCA_964370355.1 uncultured Akkermansia sp.
TACTAAATTTCTTATATGTACCAGAAGGCGAGAACTTGGCTAGCTTTATTTTTGAAATGAAATCAGCGTAAGATAAGCAGCTGTGTGCTTGTTCTAAAATAAATTGCAGCGGCTTTGCGCTCGCATCGGGTATATGCTCGCTGATAATAGCTATTCGGTCTTGATTTCTCGAAAACAGCTGCTCATTACAAAAATCTTCCCATGCTCCTTGAAATGATTCTCGCGCTGCTTGATCGCAATCTGTGAGAGAAAAGGATGATTTGCACTGCACGAGTAGCTTAGCTCTTGTTTCTGAATCAAAGGGGCTCACCTCCACCAATAAATCATCGCTAGAATATCCTAAGCGTCTTGTTTGAAAATCGAGCTGCTTGATGCGATGCCTAGCAAAACCAGGTGCACTACCTTCTGTCATCATCAGGACAAGGAAGCAAGCTTGGATATTGTGCTCAAACTGATAACCACCGCCTCCCGTACTCTTGGGGCTTGATATTTTCTTTGCCATGATTCTAGTACATATTATCTTACCGTAACTTGGCCATTCATCAACATGGGGAGAAGCCAGTTGCGAAGATTAATTAATTCGTGGTTTAGTCGCAAATTGTAATTTATATCTAAAAATAAAGAATTTACAACCTCTACATATTTCGAAGATATTATACATTTTGGTGCTATGATATATTGTTCTTTTAAAAATTTAAAGTGTCTTGCATAACCATAGTTTGATAAGTCAATATTGAATACCATCTGGTAGAACAATAGCTGTGGTAGCCGCAACTGGTCATTAGAAAGAAGAACTTGTGTACCGTCTGCACCTCTTGCGAAATCATCAAAAGTGAATTTCACAATTCTCGTATGATCACCAAATATTATCATGCCGTTTTTGTTTTTTATAACGGATTTAATTTCATTGGTGTATCCAGCTATCAATTTTTGACTTTGATCAATTATGGGAATTTTTCCTCTATTAAGGTAATTCTTTTTTTCTATTTTTTCAGCTTTATTAGCAGATTGCAATATTTGATTAATTTGCAATACCTCCCAGCCGTCGGGGATTTCGCGTTTGAGTTGGGTGTTGTAGACCATTTTGCCGCCGCTGGATTTGTAGGGTTTGCCCTGTGCATCGGGGAAATCGAATTGGACGAACCAGTAGTCATACAGGGTTTGTGCCATGGCTTCCAGTTCGGCGATGATTTTCTTGTTGTTTTGGATTTTTTGGTCAAGAGACCATAATATATCTGCAATATCTTGTTGCTTTTGAATTTCGAAATCCCTAAATTGGAAATTTTTTATATCGTCTGAGTTAAGATTATTTCTAATGCCTGATGATATATCGCGTAGCTGCAAATAATTATTTTTCAGCCAGTAAAAAACGAATCGATAATCTGCTAATTCTGGATTAACAATTATATTGCAGCACGCCTGATTGGTTGCCATTGTTTTA
>CAYJJA010000081.1:6227-11598 GCA_964370355.1 uncultured Akkermansia sp.
CTTCACCATACATAGCGACTGCAATGGTATTAGGTGGCCATAGATTAATAGAAGTACAGGTTAACGCCTCTTGCGATATATACTCGTTTGTGTCTTCTATAAGAAACTCGCCTAACTGCTCTGTTTTAAGCCATGGATAGCAAGCATTGCTCCAGTATGATGGGATTTTTCTTGATGGGGTAATGCCACTAGCTATTTTTAAGGCTATATCTTTTATTGCCTTACTCATACCTCACCCTTTCCAGCTGCTCGGTGATTTCTTTTTGCAACCTGTCGCCTTCTTGGAAGAGCTTGGCTAGATTGTCCTGAATCCCCTTCATCTTAGCATCGAATTCTTCGGCTGTGATGTCGATGTACTCGATCTTAATATCAAAATACTGTCCTGCGTTGAGCGAATACTTTTTCTCTTTGATTTCCTCATAGCTCACAGCTACGGCGAACTCATCGACACTTTCTCGCTTGAGAAAAGTCTCGACGATTTGCTCGATTTCGTCGGCGCGGAGGCGGCGTCTCTTGTTGTTGCCGTCTTGGTAGTCTTCGCCCATTTTGGAAGCGTCTATGAGCAGCACTTTTTCGCATGTCTTGGAGTTGTCAAAGAAGAGTACAGAGACATTCGTGCCTGTGGTGGCGAAGACGTTGGAGGGCATGGAGATGACGCCGTAGATGATGCGCTCATCGACGAGGTGCTTGAGGATCTTGTTCTCCACGCCGCTTTTGGCGGTGACAAAGCCTGTAGGGACGACGATGGCGCCCTTGCCCTTCTTTTTCAGGGAATTGATGACATGCTGAATGAAGAGCGTGTAGATAGCCATACTCTCTTTCTTCTTCGCGGGTACCTTGGGTACTCCTGCCCAGAAGCGGGCGGGCATGGCCGCGAGCTTTTCTCGCGTGTCGGCGAAGTCCATCTTGAAGGGGGGATTGGAGACCACGTAGTCGAATTGGCGCAGCTCATCGCCTCTATCGCTCTTGTGGTAGGGCGTGGCGAGGGTGTCGCCTTGGATGGCGTGATCGAGGGAGGAGACGAGGCCATTCAAGATGAGATTGAGCTTGAGCATCTTGTTACTCTTTTGCGAGATGTCTTGTGCAAAGATGGTGCACTTGTCCTCGCCTATCTGGTGACTGAGTGCCATGAGCAGCGTACCTGTGCCAGCGGAGGGGTCGTAGCACTCGATATTATGAAGGTCTTTGTCTGTACCCACGAGGAGGCGTGCCATGATGGTGGCGATGGCGTTGGGGGTGTAGTACTCGGCATATTTGCCGCCTCCTGCGGTGTTGTAGTCCTTGATGAGGTATTCGAAGATGGAGGCGAAGAAGTCGTAGTGCTCGCCGAAGGCTTCTTCAAAGGAGAAGTTGGTGAGCTTGTCCACGAGGGCGCGGGCGAAGTCGGCGCGCTTCCCCTCGTCGGTGACGAAGTTCGTGAGCTTTTCAAAGAGGCGTATCTTGGTGTTGTCGCTGGAGAGCGTGGAGAAGATGTCGCTATTTGTATCGGCAATGGCGAGCATGACGGCATCGAATATAACATCAAAATCTCCTTTGCCCTGCTGATTCCAGAGATTGGCAATGAGGTGCTCGGGCTGGAGCATGGGGGTGCTCGGATCGAGTCTGTCGAAGAGATCCTCACGCTCGCTCTCACTCATGGCGGCAAAGGTCTCTTCCCATTTCTCCGCCTGTCTGAGCGCGGGGGATATTTGCTTCACCTGGTAGCCGAATTTGTCGTTGAGGAACTTGTAGAGGAAGACTTGGGTGATGATCTTGTACTCGTTTCCATCGTTGCCCATGCCGTAGGCAGCGCAGGTGGCTTTGAGACTGTCGATGAGGGCGGTTGTTTGTTCTTTGATGCTATTCATTCGCTTAGAATGGTGGTTTCGAAGGTGGCGTGGTATTGGTCAAGGTATTGCTTGGCGATGCGCTTTTGGACAAAGGCGCGGTCGGCGCGCTCGCTGGTGAGCTGGAGGCTGTCGAGTCCCTGTGCTATTTCTTGCATGACGGTTTTCTCAAAGAAGGCGTCTTTCTTGAGGATGTCGTTTCTGTCGTAGACCTTTTGATCGACCTGTGTTTTGATGGTGGTCAGCACGCTGAAGATATCCTCGTCGTAGGAGGAGATGATGAGGCGCGTGTTGTTGCTCTTGCGTGTTGTGTTCTCCTCGCGTATGCGCTTGTGGACGCGGGCGAATTTCACATCTCCCTTGTACTTGCGCACGAGGGTGTTGTTGCGCTTTTGGAGCTCGGTGAGTTTTTTGAGCACTTCGTCGAGGGATTTGGCGTGTTCGTTGAACATGGCGATGCTGTCCACGACGAAGCCATGCTCCTTGAAGCGCTGTCTGAAGGCGTCGCGTAGGGTGATGAACTCTGGGTCATCGGGGTCGATGTTCGCGGTGAAGCGGCGTATGGTCTGGCGCCATTTCTCGGTGAGCTCGACGCCTCCGCCTATGAGCTGGAGCTCTTCTTTGCCGATGACGTTGAAGCTGAATTGGATGTCGATCATGGCGTCGTTGATCATCATCGTGAGATCGTTTTCTGTGTTGAAGAATTCTTTCTGGTTGATGTTGTTGATGCTGCGCTGCACCTCGGCGATCATGTCGGGGAGGGCTGGCAGGTCGAGGCGTTGGAAGGCAGCTTTGAGCGCGTCATCGCCGAAGGTGCGCACGATGTTGCAGCAGTCGCGGGCGGCACAGAGTACTTTTTTGAGCTTGAGCAGCTCGGCTTTGTCCTCGATGGTGGCGAGCTCGGAGCTGAATTCTTCTAGATTGTCTGTGGTGTAGTGGAAGAGGACTTCTTTGACCTCGCGCATCTGGGCGATGAGGGCTTCTTTGTCTTCGATGACGTGGCTGAAGGTGTCGAGTATGGCGTTGCTGCCTTCTTGCTCTGTATCGTTGAAGCGGGTGAGCTCTTGGAGGTAGGCTTCGTTGGTCTGCTCAAAGTTTTGCTTGATGTCGGCGAAGTCGATGACGTAGCCGTAGCGGTTGTTCTTGTAGGGGCGGTTGACGCGTGTGAGGGCTTGGAGGAGGCTGTGGTCTTTGAGCTTGCGGCCAAAGTAGAGTCTCTTTAGGCGTGGGGCGTCAAAGCCTGTGAGCAGCATGTTGTAGACGATGAGGAGGTCGACTGTGTGGTTCTTCTTGAAGTCCTTGACGATTTGCTTGCGTGTTTCCTTGTCCTCGCTGTCGTGGTGGATGAGTCCTGCGCGCAGGGGCTGCTTGATCTGGAGCTCGGCTTGGATCTCGTGGAAGTGTTCGTGGAGCTTGCGGGCTTGTTCGCTGGTCTCACAGATGATCATGCCGCCGAGGCTCGGGTCTGCATGGATCTGGCGGAAGCGTGTGAGGTCGGTGATGATGTAGCGTAGGAGCTCTTTGACGTAGTTCTCGTGCTCGATGATGAGATGCTTTTTGACGTCTTTTTTCTCGATCATCTCATCGAGCTTGGAGTAGATGTCGGTGAGCTTTTCTCTGTAGGAGGTCTCGATGTCTTCGCGGATGATTTTGAGGGTGTAGCCGTCTTGGATGGATTTGTCGTAGTAGTAGGTGTGGAGGTAGTGGCCAAAGACTTTCCATGAGGCTTGCTCGCTGCGGAGCAAGGGGGTGCCTGTGAGGGCTATTTTGATGGCGTTCGGGTCGGCGTCAAAGAGGTTCGCGAGGAAGGAGCCTTCGGGCTTGTAGCCTCGGTGGGCTTCGTCGATGATGAAGATGCGCTGTAGGTTGGTGGCGTAGGCGGGGAGCTCGATTTTCGCTTTATCCTCGGCGAAGCGTTGGATGTTGACGACGGTGATTTCTGCGGCTCCTGTGACTCCGCCTTGGGCGCTGTTGTCTCGGAATTGTGCCATGAGCTCGGCGCGGCTGTTTGCCGTTTTGACGACGAGGCCGCGTGCTTCGAATTCTTGGGATGCTTGCTCTAGCAGGTCGAGTCTATCGACGATGAAGTAGAACTTGGCTACTTTGTTTTCTCGTGCTAGATGGTGGGTGAGGATGGGGTTAAGGTAGTAGGCGAGTGCGGTTTTCCCGCTTCCCTGTGTGTGCCAGATGACGCCTGATGTCACGCCTTGCTTGATCTTTCGGAGCAGGGCGTAGGAGGCAAAGAGCTGCTGGTAGCGCATCATGTGCTTCTGGTCGCTGGATTCTATCTTGCCATCGACCTCTCGCTCCATCTTGACGTAGGCGAAGCTGTAGCGTAGCAGGAAGAGCAGGCGCTCGGGGGAGCACATGGAGGTGATGACCCTGTTGGTGGGGCTGATGGGGTTGAGGTTGGTCTTGTACTCGGGGGCGTGGTAGATGACTTGGCAGTTGAAGTCGCTGAGGATGCGCTTTTCTAGCGCGGGATCAATGTCGCGGTAGGGGTAGTCCTTGTGGTAGGGGGCGACGGCGAGGCTGCTGGGATTCTCCTCTCGGAAGCAGTTGAAGGGGGCGTGATCGCGCGCAATGGTGCTGTAGAACGCACCTTGGATAGGGACGATGCCGCCTACGGTGTCGTACTCCATGTTGTTGGAGAAGATCATGAATTGGGTGATGTTGATGAAGCGTCGGAATTTCTTCTTGGGGAATCGTTCGCGGTTCATTCTCTCGCTCTCGGCGACCATGCCGCCTTGGTTCTTGGGGCGTTTGACTTCGATGAATACGAGAGGGAGTCCATTGACAAAGAGGGTGATGTCGGGACGGAAGTTTTCTTCATCGCGTTCACAGGTGAGCTCTGCGGTGAAGTGGAAGGTGTTGTTGTCTATGTTCTCAAAGTCGATGAGGCGTACGGGGGAGACGCTGGTGAGGCGTTTGTAGAATCCTCGTCCTAGGTCGTCGTTGTCGAGCTCCTGTCTGATGTCTTGGAGGACGCGCTCTGCCTCTGAGGCGTGCTGTGGGTTGAGGGCGCGGAAGCGTTCTTTGAAGATTTCTTTGTGGATATTGGTGTCGCGGTCGAGCTCGGAGTCTTCTTTGTTGCTTTTCTTGCGTATTTTGCCAAGGTAGCTGTAGCCTAATCGGCTCAAATGCACGAGGGCTGGCATTTGAACGCGTGTCATTTCTGTGAATGGAGGGTGACTCATAGTTAGGCTTTCTTCCGCGCGAGTATAGTGCAAAGAGCGAGCTATTTCAATATCAAAGTGAGTTTAGGCAGATTCATTCAAAGCAGGTATCGCGATACGTGCGGCGAGATTCTACATTGGGGGTAGTTTTACGTGCGTAGAGATATAGTGCTAACTTTCTCGCCCCTTGGATGAAAGAGCACGTATTGAACCCCATAAGTGAGAGCGCGCAGCGGGTCTTGCTGCGCGCTCTGGAGGATGGTGTGATGGTCAGCGCAGTTCGAAGAGGATGCGCTCGATGTCGGCGACGTCGCGGTTGAGGAGGTTGAGCAGCTCGATGAGCGTATCGCGTCTGATGCCTGTGGCGCG
>CAYJJA010000082.1:0-11338 GCA_964370355.1 uncultured Akkermansia sp.
ACCGTAGCGCTTGATGAGCCCCTCGATGCAGATCTTGCGCATGTACTCATCGCGTGGCGTGCCATCTGGCGGGTCGAACTCGGGGTAGCGTGCCGAGGAGGTCGAGTCGAGCATGATAGAGACATTGCAACGCTCGGCGATGAGGGCAGTGTTGTCGCAGGCCTCGGGGTAGTCGGCAAAGAGCTCACGCATCTCCTGCTCACTCTTGAAGTAGGCGCTAGTCGGGTAGCGCATGCGGTTGGGGTCTTGCTGCTTGTGCCCTGTGCCCACGCAGATGAGTAGGTCGTGTGCCTCATAGTCGCTCTCCTTGAGAAAGTGCGCGTCATTGGTGGCGACGAGACCGACATCATGCTTGCGCGCGAGGCGTACGAGCTCGGGCAGGACTTGCTTCTCAACATCAATACCGTGGTCTTGGAGCTCGACAAAGACGTTGTTTTTCCCATAGATGTCAATGAGGTCGAGCAGGACTTGCTCGGCCTTTTCGGGCTCATCTTGGAGGAGCCATTCTTGGATGGGGCCTGCGACGCAGGCAGTCAGGCAGATGAGCCCTTCGGAGTACTTGCGCAGCAGCTCCCAGTCGACGCGGGGCTTGTAGTAGAAGCCCTCGAGGTGGGAGTGAGAGACGAGGTGGACGAGATTCTCCCAGCCTATGTTGTTCTCACAGAGCAGCACGAGATGGGTGGCGCGGCGTCGCCCAGGTATTTGCTTGCGCAGGCTGCGCTCCGTGGGGGCGAGGTAGACCTCACAGCCGAGGATGGGCTTGAAGACGGGCTTCTTTTGCTCGGGGTTTTGCTTGTTCCACTTGAGGATGTCGCCATTGTGTTTCTTCACATTCATCATGAACTCAATGGCGGCGTAGACATTGCCGTGATCGGTGATGGCAACACTATTCATCCCGAGCTCGGTGCAGTATTTGATAAGATCCTTTGTGTGGATCATACCATCTAGGAGTGAATATTCTGTATGAACGTGAAGGTGAGTGAATGACATAGAATCAAAATGAGGAGCGAGGGGGCACATGCATTATAGGACAGCACTCTTTATTCGTCGAGAAAAATCGCCAGCGTGCCAGAATCGTGCCGCGACAAGTAAGACAGGATCGCAAGAAGAACAAGAGAGAGTGGACAGCAGTCCCCTCTCTCTCGTGTCAAAAATCTTTGAAAGATGATGATTAGCCAATCTTGGGAAGAGAAGCTGCAGCTACAGCCTGACCGTGACGCTTGGTCTTTTCATCTGGGACGCAGAGTGTGATCTTGAGCTCGGGGAACTCAGCGGCAAGCACCTCGTTGGCCTTGTCGATGATGATCTGACCACCCTCACCCGTCGCGACGCGACCGAGGAAGAGGAGATTGCGCACATTGTAGAATTCGGCGAAGTGAGCCACCGTGTAGCCAAACTGTACACCGATGGTATCATAGATCTTGCGAGCGCGCTCGTCCTGATCCACCATCGCAGCTTGTACCTTCTTGAGCTGCTCAGGGAAGGGCATAGCTCCGAACTCAAATCCCGCGCGAGGGGCGAGGCGTGCAACTGCCTGCTGAGAGAAGTAGAGAGCACCGCAGCCCTTGTCACCCGACCATTCATCGACTCCGCCCTCTACTTGATAATCGACAGGGACGAAGGCGAGCTCATTGAGCCAAGGCATGATGTGACCCTCTGGGTCTACATATCCAGACGCAAGTGAAGTACCCATGGCAATACCGAGGACGGCATCATCCTCCATACCCATAGCACCTGCGAGAGCCGTGACTTCACCATCATTGACCACCTCAAAAGGAACATTCTTGCCCATCTTCTCCGACCAGACCGCTTGCAAATTGCGGAACATGGGGCGAATCACCTGCTCAAAATCCTCAACGGAAATGCCGCGGAAAAGTGAGCCGACGCGAGGCTCGCTATTCACATAAACACCCGCTGCCGAGCCACCGATAGCATCGACTTGAGGCATATGCTTGGCCGCACGCTCAAGGGAGTCTTGCACGCCTTCAACTTGGTAGTTAGGGTCTTTTTGGTGATAGGGATCCCAGACCACCTCTTCAGAGTAGACCACCTCACCATTCACCACCGCCGCGCACTTGCGATCGGAGCCACCGAGGTCAAAGCCGATGCGGTAGCCATCAAGATTGCGCCCTAGAGGCATAGAGGATGAGGACTCTGCGGGCAGAGCGCAGCGGCAGCACTTTGTCACAGCGATAGGCTGATCATAGATACGCTTACCTATAAAGTCCCAGTCAAATTCGCGAGCACCGCCTGCGCAGTAGGTCTCAGCGAGCATATCGGCGATCGCATCGCAGCCTGCGACGTGGATCGTGCAGCCACCCTTCATCCAGAGGAGGAATTTGACTGTGCGTTCGATGTAGAGATTGTTCAGAGCAATGTTGTCACCCTCATGAGGCAGGATCTGAGAGGACCAGCGAAAGCAGGTACCATCCAGACGAGACAGTGCAATATCAATGCTAATGGAGTCGGGAGTCTCGGCTACTTTTTGGGCGTATGCCTTATTCCAGAGGACAGGAGCCACGAAGTTCGGATCGAGTGTGGGTGTGAATTGTGCTTGGATGTTCATAGTTGATGTGCGTGTTGCGTTGCTATGGCGTCTAGTACTACCATGATAAGTGCGCTATGGCAAGAAAAAAATCAAGGAGCGCAGTTCTTTGGCGTTCTGGGGAAGGGTAATACGTCCCGTATATTCTGTACACCGGTGACAAACATGAGCAGACGCTCAAATCCTAGCCCAAATCCCGCGTGTGGCACCGTCCCATAGCGGCGCAAATCTGCATACCAGCTATAATCCTCAAGATTCATGCCCGAGGCCTCCATATTCGCCTCTAGTACATCGAGACGCTCTTCGCGCTGACTGCCACCGATGAGCTCGCCTACACTCGGTACGAGTACATCCATCGCCGTCACCGTCTTGTTATCATCATTGCGTCGCATGTAAAAGGGTTTGATATCCTTGGGGTAGTTGTAGACAATGACAGGACACTTAAAGTGCTGCTCCGTGAGGTAGCGCTCATGCTCCGTCTGCAAATCCATGCCCCACTCAGGCGCGTATTCAAACGCATGACCTGAGCCTTGCATGATCTCAATAGCCTCCGTGTAGGAGCAGCGTATGAAGGGCGAGGCACTCACATGCTCGAGTCGCTCACGCAGCCCTTTATCGACAAACTTGTTAAAGAAATCCAAATCCCCATCCTCATCAGCGAGCATCGCCTCTACGAGGAATTTCACAAAGGCCTCGGCAACATCCATATCGCCCTCCAGATCACAAAAAGCCATCTCGGGCTCAATCATCCAAAACTCCGCTGCATGGCGCGTCGTGTTGCTATTCTCCGCGCGGAAGGTGGGCCCAAAGGTGTAAATATTGCCCAGAGCGCAGGCAAAGCACTCCCCCTCCAGCTGTCCAGATACGGTCAGCGAGGTCGGCTTGCCAAAGAAATCTTTCTCATAAGACTGCTTGCCCCCATGGAGGGGATCAAGGGTGGTCACGTGAAACATCTCGCCCGCTCCCTCACAATCTGAGGCCGTGATGATGGGCGTATGCACCCAGATAAAGCCACGCTCATCAAAAAAGCGATGCACCGCGGCCGCCATGCGTGAGCGCGTGCGGAAAACCGCGCTAAAGAGATTCGTACGCGGGCGTAGATGCAAAATTGAGCGTAAGAACTCAGGACTATGTCCCTTCTTTTGCAAGGGGTAGCTATCTGTCACCCCCCCGAGCAGCTCAAGACTGCTCGCCTGCATCTCCCACGCCTGCTTTCCAGGGCTTGCCACGAGGCTCCCCTTGATGCGCACCGAGGCACCCGTGCTCATCTCCTTGATCTGATCATAACCACTGATACCCGCATCGGCAATCACCTGCATGGAGGCGATACAGGAGCCGTCATTGATCTCAAGGAAGGAAAAACTCTTGGAATCTCGGCGCGTGCGCACCCATCCCTCTAGGATGAGCTCCTCGCATGGAGTGCTGCGGCGTAGGAGATCTCGTACAAAATGGCGTTTGGTATTCATAACGATTTGCTTAATATGTCCGCACTATAGCAGCTCTACTTGAGTCTGGCGAGAAAAATTTGTGAAACCAAAGGAGGAGATGTCCACTAGGGTAGGAGTCACAGTTTTTTACACTGTCCTTAGCTGTAATGCAATTATTGCCGCGACGCTGCCTTCTCGAGCAGATCAATTACTATAATTCTGTAACAGGTATCGAATGTGGGGCTACACAAAAATGTCTCACGCTCTGTGAAGCGATACTTTTACCTCTTGACCCTACTCATGCTTGTTTCTTGTACAGAAAATCAAGAACAAGCCCCTAGTCTTCCCGAATTCACCGTCAGTGTTGGCTATCCCCAGCGAGGTGATGCGCAGCTCTATCGTGAGTGGATAGGTGAAGTTACAAGCATGCAGAAGGCCTCTATTCTTCCGCAAATCAGCGGATACATCACGGAGCGCAAATTTAAGAATGGTCAGATAGTCAAGAAAGGCGATATTCTCTATCTAATTGACTCTCAGTTCTACCAGCAGGCTTTGAGGCAAGCCCAGCAAGGTGTCGCGCAGAAACAAGCCGCCCTCGACAAGGCTAAGCAGAATCTCGACTATTACGCCGCTCTCATCGGGAAAGAAGCCGTCTCACGGCAGTCTTACACGGATGCGGAGCAGGTTGTCAAAGAATCTGAGGCCGCCCTAGAGGCCGCGCGTGCCGCAGCGCAGCAGGCGCAGATCAATCTCAGCTACTGCACCTTGAGATCTCCTATCTCGGGTGTTGTGGGCTTTGCCCAGTCCTATGCAGGGGCTTACGTCTCGCCCAATGGGAGTGCGCTCGTGGAGGTCACACGCCTCGACCCTATACGAATCAACTTTGCCATCACGGAGCAAGAGTGGCTCACTCAAGGTGGGGATAAGGGAGCACTCAGCCCAGGAAAGCAAGTCGAGATCCTCCTCGCCGATGGTGAGGCTTACCCTCTGAAAGCGATCATCGAGGGCGTGGACAATAAGGTTAATACCGCCACGGGTAGTCTCATGCTCGACGCGCATGTGAGCAACCCGCAAGGGCTCTTGCGCCCAGGGATGTTTGCGAAGGTACGCGCGCTCACCGAGCTGCAAAAGGATGTGCTCTGGGTACCCCTGAGTGCCATCGCGAGCCTTCAGGGGATGAGCTTTGTACTGAGCTACCCCGAGGGGGGGAAGGTCAGCATGATCCCAGTCGAGCTGGGTATGAGTGAGGGAGCGCGCGTTGTCATTGAGACCAAGGGGATCACGCCAAGTACACGCATCATCACCAATGGGACTCAGCAGGGCATGATGGCCGCGGCGGGGCGCTGCTCTCTGCATATCGCAGAGGCAAATCATAAAAAATAAAATATATGCGACGCTAGGCACGCGTCTCATGTCAGATCTAATGGCATGTATTCCTTCTTCATTCGACGTCCTATCGTAGCCATCTGTATCTCGCTGCTTATCTTTATCGGCGGTCTGATCACGGCTCTATCACTCCCTATCACCCAGTATCCCAATGTGGTGCCCCCGCAGATTGTCATATCGAGCAGTCTCCCCGGGGCAGACTGTTCGACTATTGCTGACTCGATAGCCTCTCCTATTGAGCAGCAGATGAGTGGTGTGGAGGACATGGATTATATGACCTCCTTTTCGACGAACTCGGGAGCCTACACCCTTAATATATATTTTGAGATAGGCAGTGATGTGGACATGGATGAGGTGCACGCTTACCTGCGCTACGCGGAGGCGAGCGCTCAGCTACCCACCGAGGCGCAGGAGATGGGCGTGGATCTACAGGCGACCACTGGGGTGCCTATGCTCGTCTTTGCACTGAACTCAAAGGATGAGCTCTATCAAGCCTCATGGATGGCGAACTACGCTCGTATCAATCTCATCAATCCCCTGCTACGCACCAAGGGAGTTGGAAATGTGCAGATCTTTGGCGCAGGCTCGTACGCCATGCGTATCTGGCTGCGTCCCGATCGCATGGCGGCTCTCGGTATGACCGTCTCTGAGATCAAGGCTGCTATAGACGCGCAGAATAGCATCAACCCCGTGGGCAATCTCGGGGCCAATCCCGCACCTGCCGATCAGGCAAGCACCTACACGGTGCGCAGTCAGGGGCGTCTGACGAGTGCCGAGGAGTTCGAAAACATCATCGTGCGAGCCCAAGGCAATGAGCTCGTCTACCTCAAGGATGTCGCACGCGTCGAGCTAGGGGCGCAGAATTATGATGTCACCGCGACGAACAACGGCTCGCCCTGCGCTCTCATCGCTATCTCGCAGAGTCCTGATAGCAATGCTCTAGAGACGGTGAAAGCAGTACGAGAGACGCTCGCCGCCCATCCCCTCCCCAGTGGTATGCAGCTAGACGAGGTGCTCAACACGACCACGAGCGTGAGACTCGGTATCAGAGATATTATAGAGACACTTATCCTAGCTCTGCTGCTGGTGATGCTCGTGATTTTTATCTTCTTGCAGGGATGGCGTGCCTCTGTCATTGCGCTGGCTGTCGTGCCAGTGAGCATTGTGGGCTCATTTCTATTCTTTCCGCTCTTTGGGATGACGATCAATACGATATGTCTCATGGGCATGGTGCTTGCCATTGGTCTTGTGGTGGATGATGCTATTGTTGTGGTCGAGGCGGTGCAGACGCGACTTGATGAGGGCATGGAGCCTATTGCCGCGACGGAGGCGGCGATGCGGGAGGTGGCTAGTCCCATCGTCACGACAGCTCTTGTGCTTGCGGCGGTGTTCTTCCCCTGTATGTTGCTTCCGGGTATCACGGGGGCGCTCGTTGCGCAGTTCTCTATCACGATAGGGGTGGCCATCGTACTATCTGCCTTTAATGCACTGAGTCTGAGTCCAGCCTTGGCTGCTATTCTCTTGCGAGCCAAGACACCGCCGCGCAGTGTGCTCGCGAGGGCGGGGGTGAGATTTAATCGCCTTTTTAGCTCGCTGCGCTTGCGCTATGTGCGTGTGTCGGGATTTTTCATCCGTCGTGGTGTCTTGACAGCCTTGCTGCTGCTCGCCGCCATCGCGGGTATCTATCCTATCAGTATGAAAATTCCTGCGGGATTCCTCCCCAATGAGGACGAGGGGTATTTCTTTGGATTGTTGGAGCTGCCCTATGGTGTTTCGCGCGAGGTCACGCAGAAAGCGAGTACGCAGGTGTCTCAGATGGCGATGGAGAATGAGGCGATTCAGGATGTCGTGGCGGTCAATGGCTTTAATCTCCTCACGGGGGTGGAGAGTCCGAATCAGGCTTTTTTCTTTGTCGATCTCAAGGAGTGGGATAAGCGCAATGCGGAGACTCAGAATGCGCAGCTGATTTCTGCGGGTTTTTCTCAGGGGATGAATAGGCTCAATACGGGAGGTCTCGGATTCTCCTTCACACCGCCAGCTATTCCCAGCCTCGGTGTCTCGTCTGATGTCAGCATGATGATCGAGGACAGGGCGGGGAGGGGAGAGGAGTATCTACGTCAGCAAACCGCAGCCTTCATCAAAGCCGCAGAGGCCTGTCCCGAGATCATGATGGTGCAAAACCTCATGGCGAGTAGCACACCTCAGATCTATCTAAAACTTAATGTCAAAAAAGCCCTTTCGCAGGGCGTGGATCTCGAAGAGGCCTACTTGACTCTGCAATGCTACCTCGGCAGCGTCTTTGTAAATTATTTTAATCGCTTTGGCTACCAATGGCAGGTGTACATGCAGGCGGAGCAGTCTGCACGTATGGATAGGGCGGGGTTGGAGCGATTCTACCTCTCGGGTAAGAATGGCGTGCAGGTGCCCTTGAGCTCCATCGTGGATGTAGAGAAGAAGTCTGGTCCCGACTACCTCGTGCGGCAAAATATGTACAATGCGAGTATGCTCGATATTGTCGGCAAGCCGGGATACACGCAGGAGCAGCTCATGGCCGCGCTGGAGCGCAGCTTTCGCGAGCATATGCCTAGTGACATGGGCTACTCTTATACAGGCATGAGCTATCAGGAGCAGAAGGCGCAGCAGGGGGTGAGTCTCACGATGATCTTTGCGCTCTCGGGATTGGTCGCTTATCTCTTGCTTGCCTCGCTCTACGAGAGCTGGGTCTTGCCTCTGGCGGTGCTCATGAGTATCCCTGTGGCTATTCTAGGTGCGCTGGGTGTGCTGTGGATGGCGGGGCAGAGCTTGAATCTCTATACGGAGATTGGTCTCATCATGCTGATAGGGCTTGCGGCGAAGAATGCTATTCTTGTGGTTGAGTTCGCCCAGAATCGGCGTGCTGAGGGCTTGGGTATTATTCAGGCGACGATGCTCGCGGCACGGGTACGCTTGCGTCCTATTTTGATGACGAGCCTTGCGTTTATCTGCGGATGCTTGCCGCTGGTCTTTGCCACTGGGGCTGGGGCCGCATCGAGACATGCCGTGGGGATCTGCGTCGTTGGCGGGATGTGTGCCGCGGCCTTTATCTGTATCTTCTTTAACCCCTTTTGCTATGCTCTCGTAGCGCGCTGGGGGAGGAGGTGAGTCTAGATGAGATAGCAGCTAGCCTCCTTTGCTTTTTAAGACGCCTCCTCATTGCTAGGCGTCTTAAAAAGCAAAGGAGGCTAGCTGTTATATCCCAAAAAAATTAGAAAAATATCATCCGCCAACGAGCTGCTCCTGTGGGGAAGGAACAGCTCGTGGTGCGAATGTTTAGCAAGGGGTGATCAGCTCGCTGAGAGGGAGGCGAGATTTGGGTAAATGGGCGTTGAAGTCACCCTCATCATGGTAGCCTACGGCTACGAGAGCAGCCGCGCCAAAGCCGCTCTCGCTGAGGTCAAACTCAGCATTGAGCATGGCGCTATCAAAGCCCTCCATGGGCACGGCATCCAGCCCCATCGCGGCTACTCCTATTAAAAAACTGCCAAGGTTGAGATAGAGCTGCTTTTCTGCCCAATGGGTGAGATCGCGCTGATCATGGCGGTGTAGATTGACAAAGTACTTGCGACCATCGTCCATAGCCTGCATTTGCTCGGCATTCGCGTAGCGACCGTCTTTGTTTTCTTGCTCTAGCACCTGCTCTAGGTAGGCATCGTTGATGTCGTGGCGCGCCGCAAAGACGACGACGGCTGAGGCATCGAGGATGCGGGGCGTATTAAAAGCGTAATCCCCTTGTGTGGACTGGGCTATGCGTTGCTTGCCCTCGCTCGTGGTGGCGAGGATAAAATGCCATGGCTGTGCATTGGTGGAGGAGGCGGACATTTGCAGCATCTCCTTGAGCTGATCAAGCTGTTGGGAGCTGAGCTCGCGCTGGGCTTGAAATTTCTTGGTTGCGTATCGTTGGTGAATGACGTCGTGTATATTCATATGATGTGTGTGTGGGGGGGGTCCATGATGGTTTTACCATGGGCGGGGTGAGTAGCTATCTGCTTTACTTAGGGGGTGATGCTCAATGGCGTGGGTAAGGATTTGGATGAATTCCTCTTGTCTCTCTGGTAGGAAGCCACGCTTGGATACAAGATTGTTGGCATGGTCGCCCCAGTAGAGGGTGGGGAAGGCTATGTGCTCTAGGAGGTAGAGCTCTTCTTGCAAGAGCTGGAGGGCGCTGACGGGGGTAAAGCTGCCATCTAGCACCTCCTGTTCGAGCTCACTACAGGGTTGCACGCTGAGGCTGAGGCAGGAGATCTCCTCTGGCTTCAGATCATTTAGTAGGGCGGCGGTGGCCTCAATATGTGTCTTTGTGTGCTCTCTGCCGCCTAGTCCAAAGATGAGCGAGCAGTGCACGGCTAGACCGGCGGCTTTGGCATGCGCCATGCCCTCAAGAGCTTCGGCTGGTGTGAGGTGTTTTTTCACACGTCGCAGGATGTCTGCATCGCCTGATTCGAGCCCGACGTAGACGATGTCAAGCCCCGCTTGGCATAAAGCTCGCAGTTCATCCACGCTTTTCTTACGTAGATCGGTAAAGGAGGCATACATAGCGACGCGCTGGCAGGTGGGGAGGTGTGTTTTGATGTGTTGCAAAATTTTGAGTAATTTAGAGCTGCTCAACACCAGTACATTGCCATCGGTGAGGAAGACGGATCGCACGCCGTGATAATGCTCACCCGCGTGCTCTATATCGCGATAGATAGCCGAGAGCTTGCGCACGCCAAATTTTTTGTCATCAAACATCGTGCAAAAGGTGCAGCTGCTGTGCGAGCATCAATAAGTTACTTGGATGAGAAGACTGTCAGCCTCCATCTATGGGCGGTAAATTTTGCCTTTGTATTCAATCATATGAGTATTCTATTGTGTGGTGTGAGATGATGTCATCCATCACGGCGGCTTGTCGCGTGAAGCTTGCTCTCCGAGTGTCCATGGAGGATGACGCGGTGCCCAGCGTGGCCAAGCATCTTGGCTGTAGCAAGGCCTAGACCATCGCTCAAGCCTGTAATGAGTATTGTTTTCATCTTGCGAAAAGTGGAATCTCTGATATCATAGTCTCTAACGTACAAAAAAGCAAGTAGGCACAATTAACTGCTATAGGTACAAAAAAGTAACTAACAAATCAAGAGCGATGGCACGAGAATACCAAAAACCCTACGGATGCTCAGTTGAGGCGGCTCTTGCCGTCATCGGAGGGCGATGGAAAGCGGTGATTATTTTTCACCTCATCAACTCTCAAATCATGCGCTTTGGCGAGCTGCAAAAAAGCATACCCAAGGTAAGCCAGCGCATGCTTACCAGCCAGCTACGGGAGCTTGAAGAGGATGGCATTGTACATAGAAAAGTCTATGCGCAAGTACCCCCCAAGGTAGAATACAGCCTTACGGAGTATGCGCAGTCCCTTGTGCCTCTCATGTATGCACTGCGCCAATGGGGAGAGCTACATATGCAGTGTCGCAAAGATTTGTAATAGCTAAGACATGGTTGCGATGCAATCATGATGACATAAGAGCATCTCTGTTGTTGCTACGCAGGCCGTGGTTTCTTCATTAGCTCTTGCCAAAGTAATAATATAGCTCATATGAAGCGCTAGTTGAAATTGTGCTTGACAAAAAAGTAAAAATGTTAGACTCCGCGGACACGAAGCTCTTCGTAGAGCTTCGCAGTCTTTAGGAGGCGATGTAATCGCAAGAAATAGATGGGAAAAACGGTGAAAATCCGTTGCTGTTCCGCAGTCGTGATGCACGAGATCGTGGGTTGCACCGAGCATAAATAGGCTCGTGTAATCTTGCTCTCAAGCTAAGTCGAGATACCAGCCTAGGGATTCGCTTTATGGGGTTAACGAGATATTGACCTATTGAGCAGCAATCATGATAAGTGCTTTAGTGTTTTTATACTGTATGTCACTAGTGTCCCGTTAAAAATACTAAACTACTCCATAATTTGCTAATTATCCGAA